>JBJMWI010000155.1:0-38737 GCA_045810225.1 Burkholderiales bacterium | reverse complement strand
TTTCTCGCCTATGGCCGGGACACGCAAGCCGAAGAGTTGCTCAAGGAAGCGTTGGAGACTTCTCCGGGCCGGCATGAGATCCGTCTTAAACTGCTCCAGATTTACGCTGGTCGCAAAGATGCCAAATCGTTCGAAAAAGTGGCACGCGACCTGCAGCAGGCAACCGGGGGAACCGGGCCGATGTGGGAACAGGCGGTCGCGCTCGGCTATCAAGTGGATCCGGACAACGCACGGTATGCTTCAGGCAAGTCAGCAGTCGCCAGTCCGACCCCGATCGCAGGCCCCTCTACCGCGGAAAACGTGGATTTCAATATCGGCTACGACGATGCCGCAGGGACGCCGACTGACATAGACTTGGGGGATACCGATACTTCATTCGCCCAGACGCAAATCATCGATCCCGGCCAAGACAGCGGTGGCTCCATGGAACCGGCCGCGACGACGATGGATTTCAATGTCGACTTGCCCCCAGTGGAGCAAACGCCAGAGGAAAGTGCCTTCGCCGCGCAACCAGGTTCATCCGGGATTGATTTCGACATCAATCTAAATGCGCTTGCCAGCGGCCCGGATACGGACGGGGCTTCAGTTCCGCCATCCGTCGAACCGGGAATTGATTTCGACATGAGTGAACCGGCGGATCAGAAGCCCACCGGCTCGACGGCGAGCGCACCGGACATCGATTTGTCTGGAATCAGCCTGGATCTCGGAACCGATACGTCGCCAACGAACTCGCCGAGCGGGAAAGACGACCATTGGTACGATGTGCAAACCAAGTTTGACCTGGCCAAGGCGTATCAGGAAATGGGCGATAAGGATGGCGCGCGCGAGATCCTCAAGGAAGTACTCGCGGAAGGTGATTCAGAACAGCAAACCGCTGCCAATTCGGTGCTCGCGACGCTAGATTCCTGATTACCGCCCCAAGGCCATTTGCCGCTGCCACCGCTTGCGGCACAATTCCGGTTAACGTCCTAGTTGCAGTGGCCCAGTCAGGCGCGCTGCGGAACAAGCTTTGAGAATCGCACTCGGTGTGGAATATGACGGTACCGCGTTCTGCGGCTGGCAGAGCCAGCCGCAGGCGTGCGGGGTGCAGGATGCCCTCGAGCGTGCCTTGTCCGAAGTGTCAGGTCACCCGGTAATCACCGCATGTGCCGGTCGCACGGATGCCGGGGTCCATGCGTTGGGCCAAGTGGCGCATTTCGATACCGCAGCACGACGCCCATTAAGTGCCTGGATCCGGGGCACCAATGCGCTGCTCCCCGCAAGCATGTCGGTCAACTGGGCCAGAGAGATGCCGGAACAATTTCATGCGCGTTTTTCGGCGACAGGGCGGCGCTATGTATATTGGCTGCTGAACCGGCCGCAGCGACCCGGACTTCTGCATGATCGCGTGGGCTGGTTCCATCAGAACTTGGACGTTGACGCCATGCGACGGGCTGCGGAATTGATCATTGGAAAACACGACTACAGCGCGTTCCGGGCAGCTGAATGCCAAGCCAAAACCCCGTGGAAAGAGCTCCGCGAGCTCAACATAGCGCAGCGCGGAGACATGCTGCGGTTTGAATTTGCCGCCGATGCTTTTTTGCAGCACATGGTGCGCAACATCGTTGGTAGTCTTGTCTACGTCGGCGCGGGACGCCAGCCGTTCCAATGGCTGCATGAACTATTGCAGACTCGGGATCGCACCCGCGCCGCACCGCCGTTTTCCCCGGCCGGCTTATACCTCGCAAGTGTGGAGTACGACACCGTGTGGGCGTTACCACCCAGCCCTGATGTGCGAGCTGTCGAAGACACAATGGTGTGTCCGTGAGGCCCAGAATGGCGACCGCGGTAAAAATCTGTGGCATCACCCGTGTCCAGGACGCTTTGTTGGCGGCGCACAGCGGAGCCCATGCCATTGGCCTCATCTTCTATGCAGGCAGCCCGCGCCTGGTATCGCGCAAGGTCGCACGCGAAGTGGTGGATGTTTTGCCCGCATTCGTGACACCGGTCGCGCTGTTCGTTAATGCTGACAAAAGAGAAATTGAAAGCGTGATTGCCGACGTCAGGCCGGGGCTCCTGCAATTTCATGGGGACGAAGCTCCGGAAGTCTGCGCGAGTTTCGGACTGCCCTATATCAAGGCCGCCAAGGTTCAGCCTGGTCTGGATTTGCTACAATACGCGCGCCGTTACCGGAGCGCCAAAGGGCTGCTGCTCGACGCCTCCGTGGAGGGCAGCCATGGCGGTACGGGGTCTACTTTCGATTGGACACTGATCCCGGATCAACTTCCTCTGCCAATCATTTTGGCGGGCGGTCTTCAGCATGACAATGTTGCCGATGCGATACGTCGCGTTCGACCCTGGGCGGTGGACGTCAGCAGCGGTGTTGAAGCGGCAAAAGGCATAAAGGATGCGGTCAAGATAGCCGCCTTCATCCGAGGAGTCAGAGATGCAGATGTATGAGGCTTTGAAGGCGTATAAGCTTCCGGACGCGAAAGGGCACTTCGGACCTTACGGAGGCGTATTCGTTGCCGAGACGCTGATGCAAGCGCTCGACGAATTGCGCAAGCAGTACGATTTGATGCGACAGGATTCCGCGTTCATAGCGGAGTTCGAATACGAACTCAAACACTACGTTGGGCGACCGAGCCCCATATATCACGCCAAGCGTCTGTCAGAGCACTGCAAGGGCGCGCAAATCTGGCTGAAGCGCGAAGACCTGAATCATACCGGTGCACACAAGATCAACAACACCATCGGTCAGGCACTGCTCGCGAAGCGCATGGGCAAGAAGCGCATCATTGCGGAAACCGGTGCCGGCCAGCATGGCGTGGCGTCCGCTACCGTCGCCGCACGCTTTGGCATGGAGTGCGTGGTTTACATGGGTTCTGAAGACATCAAGCGCCAGTCGATGAATGTATTCCGCATGAAATTGCTCGGCGCAACGGTCGTACCTGTGGAGAGCGGCTCCAAAACTCTAAAGGATGCCCTGAACGAAGCCATGCGCGACTGGGTAACCAATGTAGAAAACACGTTCTACATCATTGGTACGGTAGCGGGTCCACATCCTTATCCGATGATGGTGCGTGATTTCAATGCTGTCGTTGGCAGGGAACTGCGTACGCAGATGCCCGAGGCGATCGGGCGCCAACCAGATGCCATACTGGCTTGCGTCGGTGGCGGTTCCAATGCGATCGGCGCTTTTTATCCTTACATCGAAGACAACAATGTGCGGCTGATCGGCGTGGAAGCCGGGGGTCTGGGGCTTGCGTCGGGCAAGCACGCGGCAACCTTGTGTGCGGGCACTCCAGGTGTCTTGCACGGCAATCGCACTTATCTGATCCAGGACGCGAATGGCCAAATCATCGAGACGCATTCAGTCTCAGCAGGCCTTGATTATCCCGGCGTCGGGCCGGAGCACGCTTGGCTCAAGGACTCTGGCAGGGCGGAGTACGTGTCCATTACCGATGAAGAAGCCCTTGATGCGTTTCATACGTTGACGCGCATGGAGGGTATTATGCCGGCACTCGAGTCGGCACACGCGGTTGCCCATGCCATGAAGCTTGCGCCCTCGCTATCGAAGGATAAAGTGTTGCTGGTGAATCTGTCCGGCCGCGGCGATAAGGACATGAACACGGTTGCAGAACGCGCGGGCATGCAATTCTGAACGCGACAACGGGCTGCGTGATGCGTGAATTCCAGACTTGTTGGCCATGTTTGGAACCTCACCCTATCGGTGCACGATAAAAAATGTCCCGCATTCCGGAAACGTTCAGGAAGCTGCAAGCACAGAAAAAGA
This sequence comes from Burkholderiales bacterium, assembly GCA_045810225.1. Lineage (GTDB taxonomy): Bacteria > Pseudomonadota > Gammaproteobacteria > Burkholderiales > JACQAP01 > JACQAP01. Next base: position 34,962 of record JBJMWI010000155.1, on the reverse strand, counting down.
AAGCGCTGATTCCCTTCGTAACCGCAGGAGATCCCACGCCCGCGATGACAGTGCCGATCATGCGGGCGCTGGTAGGGTCCGGTGCCGACATTCTGGAGCTTGGGGTTCCTTTTTCCGATCCGATGGCTGATGGGCCGACCATTCAGCGCTCCAGCGAGCGTGCGCTGAAGCACGGCGTGGGTCTCAAGGATGTGCTCGGATTTGTGCGTGAATTTCGCACTGCGGATAAAACTACGCCGGTCGTCCTGATGGGGTATGCAAATCCAATCGAGGCTATGGGATATGAACCGTTCGCCGTCGCCGCGCACGAAGCTGGCGTGGACGGCGTTCTGGTCGTCGACTATCCTCCCGAGGAAAGTCGGCAATTGGTCGATGTGCTGAAGAAGCGCGGCATCGATTCGATCTTTTTATTAGCACCGACGTCTCAGGATAGTCGCATTCGGCAGGTCAAGGACATGGCAAGTGGATATATTTACTACGTCTCCCTCAAAGGGGTCACCGGAGCCGCGAACATCGACCTGCAGGAAGTGGCCGCGAAACTGCCGCAGATCCGGTCGCACATCAAATTGCCGATTGGAGTCGGCTTCGGCATTCGAGATGCGCAGACGGCAAAAATGATCGCATCGGTCGCGGATGCCGTCGTTATAGGCAGCCGGCTGGTTCAAGAAATTGAAACTGCGGGTCCCGACCGTGCGATCGGCAATCTGTCGGCCTTGTTGGGCGGCATACGCCAGGCGATGGACCAGGCTTGAAGCCCACAGCGCCGATGGGATTTTCGGTATTGCCAAACCGGGCGCCTTCGTATCGGCCATCACGCATTGGTTTATCCGGGAGGACTCTCGGATGAGTTGGCTGCAAAAGCTGCTGCCACCGAAAATCAAGCGCACTGCGGGCGCCGCCAAAAAAGCTGTGCCCGAAGGACTATGGAGCAAGTGCGAAGTTTGCGAGACCGTACTTTATCGTGCCGATCTCGATAAGAATCTTAACGTCTGCCCGAAGTGCGGACATCACAACCGCTTGACCGCGCGCGAACGCATCGACTTGACGCTCGACCCTGAAGGCCAGTTTGAGATCGGCGCGGAAGTGACGCCCATCGATTTCCTGAAGTTCGTCGACAGCAAACGCTACACCGAACGTCTGGAACACGCGAGAGCGGACACCGGTGAAGAAGATGCCTTGATCGTGATGCAGGGAGCCATCAAAAACGTACCCCTTGTCCTTGCCGTGTTCGAATTTCGCTTTTTGGGTGGATCGATGGGCTCAGTGGTCGGCGAAAGATTTGTGCGAGGAGTGCAGAGCTGTTGTGAGCAGAACCTGCCTTTTGTCTGCTTCACGGCCAGTGGCGGAGCGCGCATGCAGGAAGGACTCATGTCGCTGATGCAGATGTCCAAGACGACTGCAGCGCTGACTCAACTGGCACGAGCGCGCTTGCCGTTCATTTCGGTACTCACCGACCCCACCATGGGCGGTGTATCTGCAAGTTTCGCGTTCCTTGGGGACGTCGTCATAGCGGAACCAAATGCACTGATTGGCTTTGCGGGACCCAGAGTCATCGAGCAGACGGTTCGTCAGACCTTGCCCGAAGGTTTCCAGAGAGCAGAGTTTTTGCTCGAGCATGGCGCAATCGACATGATTGTCGATCGGCGCCAGATGCGCGACAAACTAGTCAGTCTGATTACCCTGCTGATGCGCGCACCCGCCGCGTAGCGGCGCATCATCGCAGTACTGTCGCAAACCGGATTCGGACATTCTCACATTGCCGCAGTCGCTTCCCGATTGGCTTGCTTATCTAGAACGCATCCATCCTTTCGCTATCGAAATGGGCCTGGAGCGCGTGTCGGCAGTGCGCGAACGACTTGGGTTGAACGCAGATTTTCCGATCATCACTGTAGGTGGAACCAACGGCAAGGGGTCTGTCTGCGCCATGATAGAGGCCATCTTATCGAGCGCCGGATATCGAGTGGGCCTGTACACCTCGCCGCATCTACTGCGCTATAACGAGCGCGTGCGAGTTGCGGGACATCCAGCCGAGGATGATGCTTTGACCGGCGCATTCAGTCGCGTGGAAAGCGCGCGTGCCCCCGACTCGCTTACGTATTTCGAATTCGGCACGCTGGCGGCAATGGATATCTTCATTCGTGAGCAAGTTGATGTCGCCGTGCTCGAGGTTGGATTGGGCGGGCGGCTGGATGCCGTGAATGTGTTCGATGCCAACTGCACGGTCGTGACTGCAGTGGACTTCGATCACATGGATTACCTGGGGCCCGACAGAGAGAGCATTGGCCGCGAAAAAGCCGGCATTTTCCGCCCCGCTGTGCCCGTAGTCTGCGGCGACGAAAATCCCCCCGCCTCGGTTACGGCTCATGCCAAAAGCATCGGCGCGCCGCTATTTCTCAATGGACGGGATTTCGGCTACAAACGCGGTCGCGGTGACTGGCAATACTGGAGTACGCAAGGGAAGCGTTCAGCGTTGCCTTCTCCCGCGCTGCGTGGGACGTATCAGCTGGCGAATGCGGCGACGGCCTTGGCTGCGCTTGAACAGATGAAGCACAGGCTCCCGGTAGATATGGGCGCCATACGACGCGCTATGGTGGAAGTTGATTTGCCCGGCCGCTTTCAGGTCATACCGGGCAGGCCCCTCGTCGTCTTGGACGTGGCCCACAATCCTCATGCCGCGCGCGGTCTATCGGCGAGTTTGGGTGAATTGCCTGGCGGCGGGCGTTTGATCGCGGTGTTCGCCATGCTGAAGGACAAGGATATCGCCGGTGTGGCACAGCATTTGAAAAGCCAGGTACAGGAATGGCTAGTGGCTGGCTTGCCTGGCCCGCGCGGTGCGGATTCCGCGCGTGTCGAAGAGGCCCTTATTTCAATCGGAGTCACCGCGCCGATCCGCCGGTTCGATACTCCGGATATTGCATATCAATCGGCCATTAGATCAGCCGGACAAGATGATAAAATTTTGGTGTTCGGCTCTTTTTTCACAGTAGGAGCGGTAGTGCGCACTTTGATGTAAGGCGTGCCGCACTGTCCCACAACTCATCTGCCCGTCCAGTTCATGGCAACAGCAATCAGAGATGAAGAACTGCAGCTCAAAAAGCGCGCTCGCCGCCGGTTGGTGGGTGCGATCGCGCTTGTCTTGCTTATCGTGGTCTTCCTACCGATGGTGCTCGATAGCGAGCCCAAGCCGCTGAACCAGGATATCGCAATCAGCATCCCCCCCATACCGAAGGCCGATGTCCCTGCACCCACGCCGTCAGTGGCGGTTACGCCTCCAACGGGTGCCAGACCCCATATAGCTGGGCTGCCAGAAGGCAACCCTCCAAACGCCGATAACGCGCTCGTCCCTGATTCCAAGAACATTCCATCTGCGAATGAAACACCCAAGGCGGAGGTCAGGGCGCCAGCAAAGGGCGCGCACAAGCGTGAGGCCAAACTTGTCGCTGCCGCGCAAAGCACTGAAGATAGTTTTGTAGTGCAACTTGGCGCGTTCTCTAATGCAGCCAATGCGCGAGCCCTGCAAAAGAAACTGCAGGACAACAAATTCAAATCCTATAGCGAATTGATTAAAAATCCAGGTGGAGACCGCACTCGTGTACGTGTCGGGCCGTATCCGACCCGAGAGGCAGCTGAGAAGGCACGCGATCGACTGAAGTCGCTGAAGCTCGTTATTGGCGATGCGTCAGTCGTCCGGTTAGATTGAGTACGGTAGCCCAGTGCCAGGCGCATCATTGAAAACAAGCCCGCGCGCCCTCAAATACCGAGTTCTGGCGGGGGCGTGGTGCTGCGGATGACGGTATTTGACCTCGTTGCCGTCTTGCTCGTCATGGTTTCGGTGGGCTTTGGCATCTGGCGCGGAATGGTGCGGGAAGTATTGTCGTTGCTGTCCTGGATTCTCGCTTTTTGGGTCGCGAAATTATTCGCTGTGGTGGTCGCAGGTTGGCTGCCGGCATCGTGGAGCCACCAGGGCCTGCGCATCGCGATCGGTTTTATTGCGGTTATGCTGATAAGCATACTTGTGTTGAGCTTGCTTTCTTCTTTGATCGTACATCTCGTCAAAGCGGCCGGACTCACTAATTCGGACCGCGTCTTGGGCGCGATGTTTGGTGCATTGCGCGGCATTTTGCTGCTGGTTGTCCTGGTGTTGCTTGGCGGCATGACATCGGAACCACGTGAGCCATACTGGCGCAATGCGCTCTTTTCGCATCCTTTGGAGAGCATGGCTGCATGGGTTATGCCATTGCTTCCACGGGATATTGCCCGGCGGGTCAGCTTCGAATGACTTATACTTCGCCTCCCGATTACCGGCTGCCGGGCCGGTGTAAATAGGCGTGGAGATCTAAGCCATGTGTGGAATCCTCGGCGTGGTGGCCAAGACACCGGTGAACCAACTGCTGTACGACGGGCTGCTGGTTCTGCAGCACCGCGGCCAGGATGCCGCCGGAATCGTCACCGCAGACGGTAACAAGTTTCAGATGCATAAAGGCGGTGGATTGGTGCGAGATGTCTTTCGCACGCGGGACATGCGCCATCTCGTCGGCAACATCGGCATTGCACACTGTCGATATCCCACCGCGGGCTCGGCAAGTTCGTTCGCAGAAGCGCAGCCGCTCTATGTAAATTCCCCGTTCGGCATCGTGCTCGGACACAACGGAAATCTGACCAATGCGGAACAGTTGAAGCGCGATCTTTTTCTTCAGGATCAGCGCCACGTCAATACCAACTCCGATTCTGAAGTGTTACTGAATGTACTGGCTCATGAGCTGCAGGAAGCAGCGACTGGCTATCAGCTGGATCCTCCAGCAATTTTCCGTGCAGTGGCCGGCGTGCATCGCCGGTGTCGCGGCGCCTACGCCGTGGTCGCCATGATTGCCGGGTACGGTCTGCTGGCGTTCCGCGATCCGCACGGTATTCGCCCCTTGGTGGTAGGCGAATCGAAGACTGAACAGGGAACCGAATACCTGGTCGCCTCAGAAAGTGTTGCGCTGGACACGCTGGGATTTGAACTAGTGCGCGATGTTGAGCCGGGCGAAGCAATCTTCATTGATCAAGATAGTAACTTCTACACTCGCCAATGTGCCGCGAATCCGCAGCATAACCCTTGCATATTCGAATTCGTCTATCTGGCGCGTCCTGACTCGGTCATCGACGGCATATCGGTATATGAGACGCGGATGCGCATGGGCAAGAGTCTGGCCGACAAAATCAAGCGGGACTACAATGAACTACAAATCGATGTAGTGATTCCGATTCCCGATTCCAGCCGCCCCTCGGCCATGGAACTGGCCGAAAAGCTCGGGCTACCGTACCGGGAAGGTTTCATCAAAAACCGTTACATCGGCCGCACATTTATCATGCCCGGCCACGAGGTCAGACGAAAATCGGTAAGGCACAAACTCAATGCCATCGGCATGGAGTTCAAGGGCAAGAACGTTCTACTGGTCGACGATTCAATCGTGCGCGGGACAACCAGCCGCGAGATTGTGCAAATGGCGCGAGATGCAGGTGCGCGCAAGGTTTATTTTGCTTCGGCGGCTCCCCCGGTCAGATTTCCTAACGTGTACGGAATCGATATGCCGACTTCGCGTGAGCTCATCGCCACCGGCCGAACCGATGATGAGATCGCGCGTGAGATTGGGGCCGACAAACTGATCTACCAGGACCTGGACGCGCTGGTTGACGACGTGAGTTCGGTGAATCCCGAAATATCGCAATTCGAGACTTCATGCTTCAACGGTGTTTACGTAACGGGCGACGTGACCGCTGAATACCTGGCCGGCGTTGAAGCCCAGCGTAATGACGACCAAAAAAGCGACGCCAACATCACGCAGTTGGATCTGAATCTGGCGACCGCAGAATAAAAGGGTAAGCCGTGCGCAATTGACAGCATGCAGTTCGGGGAGTAGCGTTCGTAATTCGCGCCGATTTGACGACAGCTTGCGGGCGCGTAACAAATACTGCTAAAGCGCGCGTCGGATTCCCGGACCCGCTTGGCGAAAGCTCAAGCGGGTTTTTTATTGTCATGGCTGAACAAGCGGCAAACGAGGGGCAATCGATGAGGTGGGACGAACTCGAACTTGAAACGCTGGCTGTGCGAGCAGGCATCCAACGCAGCCATTTCAACGAGCACTCCGAGGCGCTCTATCTGACGTCCAGCTTCGTATTCAAGAACGCGGCGGAGGCAGCCGCACGCTTTTCCGGCACCGACCCTGGCATGGTGTATTCGCGCTACACCAACCCTACGGTCGCCGCTTTGCAGGATCGGCTTGCGGCGCTGGAAGGAGCGCAGTGCTGCGTAGCAACCGCTTCGGGCATGTCCGCGATCCTGGCATGCGTTATGGGTTTGATGAAAGCGGGCGAGCATATTGTCGCATCGCAAAGCATTTTCGGAGCAACCGTGCAATTGTTCAGCAATATCCTGAAGCGTTTTGGAGTCGAAACCACATTTGTTTGCGCTACCGATCTAAAGGCATGGGAACAGGCTCTTCAACCGAATACCAAATTGCTGTTCCTCGAAACGCCTTCCAACCCGCTTACGGAAATTGCCGACATTGCCGCAATTGCGGCCGTGGCTCATAAGGGCGGGGCATTATTGGTCGTCGACAATTGTTTTTGTACGCCGGTTCTACAACGACCACTTGACCTGGGGGCCGACATCGTCATTCATTCAGCAACCAAATACCTGGACGGGCAGGGCCGGGTCCTGGGCGGCGCGGTATTAGGGCGGCGAGATGTGATTTTCGATGCGCTGACTGGTTTCCTGCGAAGTGGCGGCCCGACGCTGTCCGCATTTAATGCGTGGGTCATTCTAAAGGGACTCGAAACGCTTGGGTTGCGCATGCAAGCTCATTCGCAAACGGCGCTAGAACTTGCGCGCTGGTTGGAACAACACCCGCAAGTCGAGCGCGTTTACTATCCTGGCCTCCTCTCACATCCGCAGCATGTACTGGCCAAAGCGCAGCAACGCAGCGGAGGCGGTATTGTTTCTTTTGATGTCAAAGGAGGTCGCGAGGCTGCGTGGAAAGTCGTAGACGCGACGCAATTGATCTCAATCACTGCGAATCTCGGCGATGCCAAGACAACGATTACCCATCCGGCCAGCACCACACACGGGCGTCTATCTGCTGACGCGCGCAAGGCATCCGGGTTAGGAGAAGGCCTGCTGCGCATTGCGGCCGGATTGGAGGCTGCAACCGATATCAAAGCCGATCTTGCGCGCGGGTTGGCGAAACTGTGATGGTCAGGTCTTGAGTCTGGGCAGAACTTCCGTGCGACAACCGTTGGCGTCACACCATAGATAGGATCCGTGGTCATACCAGTCGCCTAATACCCATCGTTCACATTGCCGACCGTCGATCCGGTATTCGTGGCGCGCCGGTCGGTGGGTGTGTCCGTGGATCAGCCGCGCAGCCTGGTAAGTAAAAAATGTCTTTTCCACTTCCATGGGCGCAACGTCCATGATGGCCATGTCTTTTGTACTTTTCGACTGCTCACTCCTGCCCCGTGCCTCCTGGGCCATGCGAACCCGCTCATCCAGGGGCTTGGCAATGAATGCTCGCTGCCACTCGGGATCGCGCACTATGGCGCGGAAGCGTTGATATTCATGGTCGTCGGTACATAGCGTGTCACCATGCATCAGAATGGTTGGCGTCCCGTACAGGTCTACCACCGTAGGATCTGCAAGCAGGTGCAAGCCGGCGGCCTCAGCCACGCGTTCGCCGAACAAAAAATCCCTATTGCCGTGCATGAAGTACGTTGCCACGCCTTTATTCGTGAGGGTCCGAAATGCCTCGATGACTTGCTGGGCGTGCGGCTCTGCCATGCCCTCATCCCCAATCCAGTACTCGAAAAGATCCCCAAGGACGTAAAGTGAGTCGGCATGCGCTGCTGTCTGGCTTAAGAACTCCACCAGGCTTGCCGTTGCAGCAGGGGTCTCTGGCGATAGATGGAGATCGGAAATGAACAGGCTATGGGGCATCAAGGCAGACGGAAACGGGCAGCACCATCAGCGCTTCGGCACTACCCCTTACCTGAAATTATAGGATCGAGGCCTTTTCAAGCACCACGTCTTTAGTCGGTACGTCCTGATGGAAGCCGCGGTTACCGGTCGCGACCGCTTTTATCTTGTCGACCACATCGCGACCTTCCACTACTTTTCCGAATACACAATACCCATACCCATCCTGGTCGGCGGCGCGGTAGTTCAGGAAGTTATTCTTCACGACATTGAAGAAGAACTGTGCCGTTGCAGAGTGCGGATCCGAGGTGCGCGCCATGGCGATGGTGTAAGCATCATTTTGCAATCCATTGCCGGCTTCGTTCTGGACCGGAGAGCGAACCGGCTTTTGCTTCATCCCAGGCTCGAACCCGCCGCCCTGAACCATAAAGCCGTTTATTACCCGATGAAATATGGTGTTGTCGTAAAAACCCTCGCGTACGTACTGCAGAAAATTTTCCGCGGTCGCTGGCGCCTTTTGCGTATCGAGTTCCACGACGATATCACCCATGGAAGTCTGCAGTTTGACGAGGCTCACTTTGCCTCCAGGAGAATGACGTCTCCAATCAAAACTTGCTGCTGTGGCACGTCTTTCGGGAATGGCCCGCCCGGCCCCGTGGGTGACTTCGCGATCTTCTCGACCACTTCCATTCCTTTCACGACCGCTCCGAAAACGGTATAGCCGTATCCTCGCACGGTAGGTTCGGTGTAATTGAGGAATACGTTGTCCGCTACGTTAATGAAGAATTGCGCCGTAGCCGAGTTAGGATTTTGCGTTCGCGCCATGGCAATTGAGCCGGCAGTATTTTTAAGGCCGTTATTCGACTCGATGCCCACAGGATCGCGTGTGGTCTTCTGTTCCATTGCTTTGCTGAAACCGCCGCCCTGCACCATGAATCCGGGAATTACGCGGTGGAACACGGTGTCTTTGTAGAAACCGCTTTTTACGTACTGTAGAAAATTCTCCACCGTCCTCGGTGCCTTGTCAGGACGTAGTTCAACCGTAATTACGCCCACATTGGTCTTGATTTCTACCTGCGGATTGGCGGCGCACAAGCCGGTGCTGAATAGCACTGCGCAAACAAAGCCGAATAACTTGTTCATTGGACTCCTTCAACGTTTTTATTCATTCTTGTCTGTCCACATCACTGTAGCGCGTATTGAACGGCTAGCCCGCGCCTTCGAGCAGAATCCGCCAGGTATTGTCCTCCCTTATCCAATACTGGCGTTTGAGCATGCGGTTTGAGAGATTGCTGCTCGCATAATCCTGTGCGAACGTAGCAACAGCCATTTGCTGGTTGCCGGGATAAAGCAACAGCGACATGTCGGTGATCTCGACCTTTATCCAGTCTTTGGCGGCGTTAATCTGGCGCTTCTGCGCTGCCCACTGGGAAAAATTCAACCCGCTCGAATTAAATTGTTTTGAGTAGTGACTCAGATAGGAATCGGTATTACGGCTTTCCCAATCATGGCGCCAGTTTTCGATGGCCAGTGCCAGATCGGCGCGCAATGTGGCAATTTCATCAGGCTTCACCCATTCAATACTATCGGCAATGATGATTGGCGTGGATCCAATCTGCAATTTGGCCGATAGTGTTTCGAGGTCCTCATTATTGAGCACGATGCAACCGTCGCTTGCGCGTGGCGGCCTGCTGTAGGTATCGCGAGGCGTGCCATGCAACCAGATTCCGTGGCCATCCCGACCGCGAATCCGGTCCCATTCGTTCGGATAGCTGAGCGGATAAGCTCCAGTGCCGTAGAAATCGCTTAGCCTTTCCTTAGGGAGTTGACTAACCACGTTATAAACTCCGACGGGTGTTTTCTTGTCGCCTTCCCGAAGCTTCTCCAGTCCGTTCTTGCCGATGCTAACGTAATAATCCGCGACATAACTCGTCCCTGTTCCAGTATTCTCGAATACGAAAAGCGTCGACTTGGTGGAATCGAGCACCAGTGCGAATTTTTCGGTTTGGGGCAATTGGACTAAGTAGCGTGGTACCAAATCCGCAGAGCGTTCGAACTGCGACCGCACAAGCCGAGCCCGCGCCTCATCTCGCAGGCCGGCGACCTGTTCGACAGAGCCACCCCAAGGATTGCCGATAGAGTTGATTGCGCGCGTGCGTGCAAGCAACAGATCTCCCTTGACCAGTTGCGCAAGCCGGAAATTGGGATTGACGGCAAGAATATTGTTGATGTGATCGAATGCGGAAGTAAATTTGCTGTCGCGGATGTCAAGGAGCGCACGTACCAACATGGCTTCGGAGGAGTTTAGTTCCCGCAAAACCGGTGGGGGCGTAATACTCATGGACCAGGCATAAGTGGCGCCGGCCGCAACGACCGCTACCAAACCCTGCAGAAGCATTTGACGCGAACCTGCCTGATAGCATCGTGCGCTCACTAATTCATCCTCTCCTGGATGATCTGCCAGCGCTCGTTGTTCTTGACCAGTGTCAATGTCTTCGCGCCGGATGTGTCCAAGGTATCCGACTTGTATCCCTGGCGGAATTTGACCACCGCACGCCCATCGGCGTCGAACGAAACCTTCGGTGAACCCACCGTGACTTCAATCTGCTTGGGTTTCATAATGCGGTCGCGGCGTGTGGCTTCCCAGTTTGCCCTCGCTTCTCCTCCGGGTACTTGAAAGCCCGGCGCGTAATACCCCAGATAATCATCCGCATTTTTGTGCGACCAGGCTTTGGCCCAGCCATTGACAGCGGCAAGCACTGCTTCGGAATCGGCTTTGGGGGGCACTGCAGGTTTGACCGCGCTCGTGCTCGGGCTGGGGACTGTAGCAGGCCCACCCGGCTCTGCGACCGGTTCTGCCGCGCCTTTGCCGGGCACCACACTACCTGAGAATAGATCTTTGATCATGGCCAGTTTGGTCTGTGCGGCAGCGTTGCCGCGGTCCAGTTGCAGAGCCTTGTCATACGCCTCGCTTGCCATCTTCGCGTAAACGTCTCCAAGGTTTTCGTGCGCGATCGCATAGCTCGGATGCGTGCGGATCGCCATTTCGAGAGACTTGCGCGCCTTGTCGTATTGACCTTGCGAAGCATACAAAACGGCAAGATTGTTATAGGGCTCCGGCAGTTCCGGATAGTCTTCGGTCAGCGAGGTAAACACCTTGATGGCTTCTGCAGGTCTGTTCTGTTCGGTGATGATCAGGCCCTTCAGGAAGCGGGCTCGGGCATCGCGCGGATTGGCTGTAATAACCGCTTCAATTTTTTCCAGCGCCGCGGGATAGTTACCTTGCTTGAACAGCTTGCTCGCATCTTCGTAGCTGTTCGCGGCATATCCCAACTGTAGCTGGGAGATGAGCAACAGGGTACCGGCCAGCATGAGAAGGGTAATTCGCGTCATGTGCTAAACTTTACCTCAATAAGAAACGGTAGGTTATTGTAATCAATAGCAGATTCTACCAGCACGGCCGTTCTATTCACAATCCTAAATTCGCCGCGTGGCTATCCTAAACCAGCTTGCATGCGCAAAACCCTGGTCGTTCGATTTTGAAGATATATAACTCTCTGACACGGGGAAAGTCGCCGTTTAAGCCAATTTCGCCAGGCAAGGTAGGCCTCTATGTATGCGGCATGACGGTATACGATTTTTGTCACGTGGGCCATGCGCGCGTCATGGTCGTATTCGATATCGTCAAACGCTGGCTCACGGCGGTAGGGTTCGAGGTGACTTATGTCCGCAATATCACCGACATTGACGACAAAATTATCCGGCGGGCGGCGCAGGAAAACGTACCGGTCGAAGCGCTGACACTCCGGTTCATTCGAGCGATGAATGAGGACGCTGATGCCCTGAATATCCTGAAACCTGATATCGAGCCGCGCGCCACGGAAAACATTCCCGAAATGTTAACGCTTATCCAACAGCTGATTGACAAGGGGATAGCGTATCGCGCCCCCGATGGCGATGTCTTTTATTCTGTTCGCGAGTTCAAAGGCTACGGAAAGCTTTCGGGCAAATCGCTTGATGATCTTCGAGCCGGTGAACGAGTCGAGATCGACAGCAGCAAACGTGATCCGCTCGATTTTGTATTGTGGAAATCGGCTAAGCCGGGTGAACCGTCGTGGGACTCCCCGTGGGGACGCGGCCGGCCGGGCTGGCACATCGAGTGCTCCGCCATGAGCGAACGCTATCTCGGCGAACATTTCGACATTCATGGTGGCGGACAGGATTTACAGTTTCCGCACCACGAAAATGAAATTGCGCAATCCGAAGGCGCTCACGGGCATGTCTTCGTCAATTATTGGATGCACAATGGCTTCGTGCGTGTTGACGACGCGAAAATGTCAAAGTCGTTAGGTAATTTCTTCACGGTGAGAGAAGTTCTGGCGAAGTACGATGCGGAAGTGGTTCGCTTCTTCATCGCGCGCGCACACTATCGAAGTCCACTTAATTATTCCGATCAGCACCTGGATGACGCCAAGGCAGCGTTAACGCGCTTGTATACCGCGCTAAAGACGGTGCCCGCCGAGTCAGGCGTGATCGATTGGAGCCAGCCCCACGCTTCCCGCTTTCGCGCTGCGATGGAAGACGACTTCAATACACCCGATGCCATTGCGGTGCTGTTTGATTTGGCCAACGAAATCAACCGGAGTGCTTCGCTCCCCGAAGCGGTGCAACTCAAATCGTTGGCCGCATTGCTCGGCCTGTTACAGCGTGCGCCGGAAGAGTTTCTCCAGGGCATTGGCAGCGAACTTGATGCAGCCGCCATTGAACAGCGTATAGCCGCCCGTGTCGCGGCACGCAAATCGCGAGATTTTGCTGAGTCTGATCGCATTCGTGACGAGTTGCTGGCGAGCGGCATCGTGCTGGAAGACAGTCCCACCGGTACGACCTGGCGCCGCCGCTAGACCCTTCAGGCTCGATTGGCGAATCTGGTACGGCCATTGCTCAGATTGAGGACGCGTTCTGCGAATTCACGCACTCCGCGCAAGTCTGGTGAAAACTTCATTTCAAACATCTGTTTGAACAGTCGGATACTGGCCCCCAAGGCCAAGAGAAGGTATCCAATGCGCAATTGTACTTTGCTGGTTGTAATGTCTGTGCTGTCGTTTCCCGTCGGCGCGATCGACTATGCCGCTTATGGCAAGGTCGCAGCCAGCGTGGTTAGAGTCATGGTCAGGATTCCCCAATCAAACAGAACCTCGTTCGGCTCGGGGGTCGTATTGCCGGATGGTCGAATCGCGACGAATTGCCACGTCATACCGGGTACCGGAAACGTCATGATCATGGAAGGGGCGGCCGGCACAGAAAGCGAGCGAGGACCGAGTGACCCTGGTGACGACCTATGCGTACTTAACCCCCTGGGCCTTAATGCTCCGCGCGCACAAACGGCGGCAGCGCAAAAGCTGAAAGTCGGCGATGAGGTCGTCGCAATCGGTTTCGGTGGAGGCGCTGGACGCAGCATGTCGTCAGGACATGTGACTGCGTTATACCCCTATCACAATGGACGTGTTATTCAAACGGACGCGGCTTTCCGCCCCGGCGCGTCTGGTGGAGGTTTGTTCGATCGTGATGGAAATCTGGTCGGCATTACTACTTTCTTCAGGCGCAACGGAGCGCAGTCGGCCTATTTTGCGATACCGGTTGAATGGGTCGAAAGCCTATCGGCTTCCGACGCCTCTGTCGCATACGACTCGAGCCCCTTCTGGATGCGTTCGCAGAACGATCAGCCAAGATTTCTGCAGGTAGCGAGTTACGAAGCGGACGGTAATTGGACCGAAATGGAAGCAGCGGCGAGACTATGGATGCAAGAAGAGCCGGACCAGGCCCAGCCAGTAGAGGCGCTTGAGCGCGCAATAGCCGGCTTGGGCTATAGCCGAGTAAACCATGGTGCACAGGGCCGATCGGCCATCAGTGGACCGCCGCTACTCGATCAGGACCCTGAACACCGGAGGCAACTGCAGTAGACCGCAGTTCTTCTTGTAAAGGACTAGGCTTCGAAGAATTCGCGCACTTTGTCCATCCAGCTTTTGGCGCGTGGGTTATGGCGACCGCTGTCACGTTCGTTAATCTGCTCCAGTTCGTGTAGTAATTCTTTTTGCCTCGCCGTTAGATTGACGGGTGTCTCCACTACCACATGGCAAAGCAGATCGCCGAATGACTGGCTGCGCACTCCCTTGATGCCTTTACCCCGCAATCTGAACACTTTCCCTGATTGGGTTTCGGCCGGTATCTTGATCTTGGCATGACCGTCCAGCGTCGGAATTTCGATTTCGCCCCCGAGTGCCGCCTTGCTGAAGCTAACTGGCATTTCGCAGTGCAAATCGTTTTCTTCGCGTGTAAAAACCTCGTGCGGGCGTATATGCATCACGACATACAGATCGCCCGGTGGACCGCTATTGACCCCGGCTTCACCCTCCCCGGTCAGACGGATGCGATCCCCCTCGTCTACGCCAGGTGGAATCTTCACGGAAAGTGTTTTCTGCTTTTTCAGGCGTCCCGCACCGCTGCAGGTTGCACACGGGCTTTGCACGACTTTGCCACTCCCTTGGCATTTTGGACAGGTTTGCTGGATGGAAAAGAACCCTTGCGTCATGCGCACCTGGCCCTGGCCGTTGCATGTGGAGCAGGTGACCGGCTGGCTGCCGGGCTTCGCACCGCTACCCTTGCACGTGTCGCACTGCTCCAGCGTGGGGATGCGAATGCGGGTTTCAGTACCCCTGGCGGCCTCTTCCAGTGAAATTTCGAGGTTGTAGCGCAGATCCGCCCCGCGATACACATTGGAGCGGGTGCGACCACTGCCAAAAATGTCGCCGAAAATGTCGCCAAACGCATCGGCAAAACCACCAAACCCGGCAGCGCCGGCACCCATGCCGGCCTGCGGATCAACGCCAGCGTGGCCGTACTGGTCGTAGGCGGCCCGTTTGGCTGCGTCACAAAGAACTTCGTATGCTTCCTTGGCTTCCTTGAACGAGTCTTCCGCTTTCGGATTATCCGGATTGCGATCCGGATGATATTTCATCGCCAGTTTGCGATACGCTTTCTTGATTTCGTCTTCAGGAGCGTCGCGGTTGACGCCAAGTATTTCGTAATAATCGCGTTTCGCCATTTTATTCAGTTCTCTTTCAACGTCACTAACTTAAGCTTCCAGACGACACAAAGGGGTGGGCCGGACGACCGGCTCACCCCTCAAACTCACGCCTGCCTGACCGTCAGGCTGACTTCTTATCTTTCACTTCCTCGAATTCTGCATCCACAACGTTGCCTTCATCAGCCTTGCCGTTGCCCCCTTGTGGTTGCGGCTCGGGACCTGCGCCTGCGCCCGACTGCTGAGCGTACATTTTTTCGGCAAGCTTATGAGAGGCTTCCCCAAGCGCCTTGGTTTTGGCCTCAATTGCATCCTTGTCGGATCCCTTGATCGCTTCTTCGGCGTCCTTGATGGCAGCTTCTATCCTCGACTTCTCCGCCGCATCTACCTTTTCTCCGTGCTCAGCGAGGGACTTCTTGGCCGAATGGATGAGCGTATCAGCCTGATTGCGGGCGTCAACCAGTTCACGCGTCCTGCGGTCTTCATCCGCATGCTCTTCTGCATCCTTGACCATGCGCTTGATTTCGTCTTCCTTCAGACCGGAGTTCGCCTGGATTTTTATCTTGTTTTCCTTGCCGGTTGCCTTGTCTTTGGCTGAAACATGCAGGATACCGTTCGCGTCAATGTCGAACGTGACTTCGATCTGCGGCAATCCACGCGGTGCGGGTGGAATGTCGGCCAGGTTGAATTGACCCAGGCTCTTGTTGCCTCCAGCCATCTCGCGTTCTCCCTGCAACACATGGATCGTCACGGCCGTCTGATTGTCGTCCGCCGTGGAGAACACTTGCTGAGCTTTGGTCGGAATGGTGGTGTTCTTCTGGATCAATTTAGTCATGACACCGCCGAGCGTCTCGATACCCAGGGACAGCGGCGTAACATCGAGCAAGAGAACATCCTTGACGTCACCTTGTAGCACGCCGGCCTGGATCGCTGCGCCGATTGCCACTGCTTCGTCCGGATTTACGTCTTTGCGCGGCTCCTTGCCAAAGATTTCCTTGACCTTTTCCTGCACCTTCGGCATGCGAGTCATGCCACCCACCAGAATCACATCGGAAATATCGTCGAGCTTTACCCCCGCATCCTTGATGGCGATACGGCACGGCTCCATGGTTTTCTGGATCAGTTCCTCAACGAGGCTCTCAAACTTGGCGCGCGTTATCTTGATCGCCAGATGTTTCGGTCCGGATGCATCGGCAGTGATGTACGGTAGATTCACTTCCGTCTGCTGGCTGGACGACAATTCGATCTTGGCTTTTTCGGCGGCTTCTTTAAGGCGCTGGAGCGCAAGTACGTCGTTGCGCAAATCGATGCCCTGATCTTTCTTGAACTCGTCGGCCAGATAGTCCATCAGTCGTTGGTCGAAATCCTCGCCGCCCAGGAACGTGTCACCGTTGGTGGAGAGCACCTCGAACTGATGTTCCTTGTCTACTACCGCAATTTCGATGATCGAGATATCGAAGGTTCCGCCACCCAAATCATAAACCGCAATCTTGCGATCACCTTCCTTCTTGTCCATACCAAAGGCAAGCGCGGCCGCAGTCGGCTCATTGATAATGCGTTTGACTTCAAGTCCGGCGATGCGGCCGGCGTCTTTCGTCGCCTGGCGCTGGGAATCGTTGAAGTAAGCGGGCACCGTGATCACCGCTTCGGTAACCGGTTCGCCAAGATAATCCTCGGCGGTTTTCTTCATTTTGATCAAAACCTGCGCGGAAACTTCGGGCGGGGCAATTCTCTTGCCGCGCACCTCGATCCATGCGTCGCCATTACTGTTCTGCACGATTTTGTAAGGCATCAGGTCGATGTCTTTTTGAACTTCTTTTTCAGTGAAGCGTCGGCCGATGAGGCGCTTCACTGCGAACAGGGTGTTCTTCGGATTGGTGACGGCCTGGCGCTTGGCCGGCGCACCCACCAGCACTTCTCCGTCGTCCATGTACGCGACGATGGAAGGCGTCGTGCGTGCACCTTCGGAGTTTTCTATGACTTTTGGCTGGCCGCTTTCCATGACGGCCACACACGAATTCGTGGTACCCAAGTCAATACCGATAATTTTTGCCATGATGGTTCCTTTGCTCAAAAATAAAAATACTTGTGATCCCGAAAATCTGGTCTGGAAGCCGGAAAATCAAGCTTCAGTCCTTGGTTTTGCGATGCTTACCAGCGCCGGCCGCAGGATCCGATCATTCAAGCTGTAGCCTTTTTGCAGGACGTGGACCACGGTATTCGGCTCAGCGGTCGATTCCACCATACTGATGCTCTGATGCCTGTAAGGGTCAAATTTCTCGCCTAAAGGATTGATCTCTCGGATTGAATATTTCTCAAACGCGGCCGTTAGCTGTTTCAACGTGAGTTCCACGCCGCTTCTCAGGGCTTCCGGAGTCGCGTTCTCGCTTGCCAGGGCAGCTTCCAGGCTATCGCGCACCGGAAGTAGCTCCGAGGAAAAATTCTCCAGCGCATATTTATGCGCGTTCACCAGGTCGGTTTGCGCGCGTTTGCGAATATTGTCTGCATCGGCCTTGGCGCGCAGCCAGGCCTCGCGATGCTCTTGAGCGGCGTTTTCCGCCTTCTCGAGCAAAGCTTCGAGCGCGGGCTCCTCCTGCGCGGGATCGTTTGCCGCCGGACGCGCTGGGTCAACGTCCGCGAGGTTGGGTTCCTCGGCCGAAGCCTTGTTGTGGTCCTGCATCATAGGTCTCCTGAACGAATTCCGGACTGACGTTGGGGCATGTGCCCTGGTTTCAACCCCTCGGAGAAGCGAAATAAGCGAACGCTATA
This sequence comes from Burkholderiales bacterium, assembly GCA_045810225.1. Classification (GTDB taxonomy): domain Bacteria; phylum Pseudomonadota; class Gammaproteobacteria; order Burkholderiales; family JACQAP01; genus JACQAP01. The sequence continues at coordinate 17,158 of JBJMWI010000155.1, read as the reverse complement.
CTAGCGGCCTGCCCAAAACGGCTGTTGTGTGCCGTACCGCTCTGAAAGGACCACGCTTGCGCATGCGCAAATTCATGTTTGTATTTGGCCTGCCGGTCGCCCTGCTGGCTGGTACCGTTACAGCGGAACCCCTGGTGCGCTTGCACACCAGTTACTACTACATCGATGGCCCGTCCGCCACCGTGCTTTCCGCCCAACTGAACAAGAACGGCCCGGTGGGCACGGATGGTAATCGCCATCCGGCGCGAACGCGGTGGGACATTAAATGGAAGCTCCAGCCAGCGCAGCATGGAACCACTTGCGCCATGGATGCAGTCGCGGTAGTCGTCGGGATCGCCCAGACTTTGCCGAAGTGGCGGGGCGAAGACAAGGGACCAGCCAGTCTGAAGGCGCGATGGGGCAAGTTTATTGAGTCGCTGCAACGCCACGAGCAAGTACACAAACAGCATGGCATGCAGGCCGGCAGGGATATCGAGGCAGCGCTGCGCGCGGTAGAGCCGTCCAGTAATTGCGAAGCTCTGGAGTCGCGCGCCGATCAGGCTGCGCAGGAAATTGTTTCGAAATACCAGAAGCTGGACGAGGCATATGACCGCGAGACTGCTTATGGACGAACCGAAGGAGGCACTTTGCTGTAGCTGCTTGGCTACTTTTGCGCGCCCATGGCTAGAGCACGTTCGCGCCCGGCATTGGCAAGCTGCATCGCGGCACCGGCATCCCAGTCGGTCGAGGCCCAGCCGTGCAAATTTTCAGCGGCGATGCGCGACAGCGCCTGAATCCACTCATGTCGTTCATTGAGGCAAGGGATGTAATGAAATTCCCTGCCGCCTGCGTTGAGATACGCGGCCTTGTTCTCCACGGCGATCTCTTCCAGCGTTTCAAGGCAATCGGTAACGAATCCAGGGCAAACCACGTCCAGCCGGCCGGTTTTTCGTTTGCCTAAATCCTTCACGGTCTGCATTGTGTAGGGCTGCAACCATTGCGCTCGTCCGAAGCGCGATTGGAACGAGACCTGATAGCGGTCCGGCGCTAGCCCAAGTTCGTCCCCCAGCAAGCGGGCGGTCTTCCGGCATTCGCAATGATAGGGATCGCCCCGGTCGAGTGTGAAACGGGGGAGCCCGTGAAAACTCATCAGCAGCTTGTCCGGACGTCCGTTGCTCATCCAGTAGTCGTTGACGTTTTTCGCCAACGCCGCAATGTAAGCGGCGTGATCATGATAGTGCTTAACGAATCGCAATGCGGGCACATTGCGTAGCTGCTTGACCGTATCGAACACGGCGTCGAATGCGCTGGCTGTCGTGCTGGCCGCGTACTGCGGATACAGCGGTAACACCAGAATGCGATTGCAACCTTGCTGGCGGAGTTCGAGCAATACGCTTTCAATCGACGGGCGGCCGTAGCGCATTGCCCACGCCACGGTATGGGGTGTCTTGATTTGCTCGCCAAGGTAGCCCTTCAGCAGCATTGCCTGTCGCGCGGTATGCACGGCAAGCGGCGAACCGTCTTTGGTCCAGATCAGCGCGTACTTCGCGGCCGACTGGCGCGGACGCGTGCGCAGCACGATTCCGTTCAATATGAGCCACCACAGCGGCCGCGCGATTTCAACGACGCGCCGATCGGACAGGAATTCAGCCAGGTATTCTCGTACTGCACGCGTCGTCGGTGCCTCTGGGGTCCCGAGGTTGATTAGCAGAATGCCGGTTCGGGCAATACTGCCATGCGTATGCTCTGGTTCGGGACGGTAGGGCATGTGCCTGTCTGGCCGGAAAGAATGCAGTCTGCTATATCAGACGACAAAACGGCCGGCGCATTGCGCTCCCTGCCGCATTATTCAATGTTGCGACAGTGCGCTCGAAAGCAGTTTGGCGGTAATGTCAACAATCGGAATGACCCGTTCGTATGACATGCGGGTCGGGCCTACGACACCAACGGTGCCGACCACCTGGCCGTCCACCTCGTAGGGCGCAGTCACCACGCTGCATTCGTCCAGCGGCAGCAATCCGGATTCGCCGCCAATGAAAATCTGCACGCCTTCTGCGCGACTGCTGGTGTCAAGCAGCTGCAGCAAACTGGTTTTCTGCTCGAACATGTCAAAAAGCTTCCTCAGGTTTGCCATGTTTGACGACAAATCCTGCACGTGCAGCAGATTGTGGCCGCCAGATAAAATGTAATCCTCGGCATGCTGCCCCATTGCTTCATTGCCTGCATCCAGTGCCATGGTCATGAGCAGCGTCATGTCCTCTCGCAGCTGCCGCAGTTCTTCATGCAGGCGCCGTTTGATTTCCTCGAAGGTCTGGCCAGCGAAATTCTGGTTCAGGAAGTTACCCGCTTCATTCAACTCTGAGGCCTTGTAGGCCTTGTCAGTAATGATAATCCGATTCTGGACATCACCGTCCGGAGCGACGATGATCAACAGAATCCGTTTCTCGGCCAAGCTCAGGAACTCGATGTGGCGAAAGGCCGCCGTCCGGCGTTTCGGGGTCATTACCACTCCCGCGAAGCGGGTCAGATCGGAGAGCAAGTGTGAAGCTTGCGCGACAAGTTTCTGGGTGTTGTCAGGCTGCAGCTGCCCTTCCAGCTGGTTGATCTCAACTTGATCGAGCGGCCGGACCTTGAGTAGCGTATCGACAAAGAACCGGTAACCGCGCGGCGTCGGAACCCTTCCCGCAGAGGTGTGCGGGCTTGAAATGAACCCGAGTTCTTCCAGATCCGCCATGACGTTGCGCACGCTGGCCGCGCTCAACTCCAGCCCTGAGAAGCGCGCGAGTGCTCGGGAACCGACCGGTTGCCCGTCGGAAATGTAACGCTCGATCAGCATCTTCAGCAAGAGCTGCGCGCGTTCGCTTGGGAAAGCATCATTTGCTGCCATGGCGCCATTCTACCGTGCCAAGGTAACTCGCTGTCGCCTGCGCACGCAGCCAAAGTCAAATGTGCTTTAATCGGCACATGCAAAGTCCTTTCAAGACCATCGCGCTGATCGGGAAATATAAAAGCCCTGAGATAGCCGAGCCCGTGCTGCGGCTCGCCAAATTCCTGCACGAGCGCGGCATAAAAGTATTGCTCGATCCGTTGACCGCTACCCATCTCCCCGCAAACAGTTATGCCGTATTGCCGCTGGAAGAGGTTGGGCGGGCTGCCGAGCTGGCCATCGTTATTGGCGGCGACGGCACCATGCTAAATATCGCCCGCACGTTCGCACCATTCGATGTGGCTCTGGTCGGTATCAACCAGGGGCGTCTGGGCTTCCTCACCGATCTGTCCATGGACGGGATGTTCGACACAATGGCTGCCATGCTCGACGGCAAATTCGTCGCGGAATCCAGAATGCTTCTCCAGGCCGGGGTCTGGAGCGCCGATAAGCAAGTTTTTGATGTGGTCGCATTCAATGACATCTCTGTTAACAAGGGCGCGGAAGGCAGCCTGATCGAACTGGAAGTACGCATTGATGGAAAGTTTGTCTACAATTTACGCTCGGACGGTTTGATCGTGACCTCACCTACCGGCTCGACGGCGTATGCGCTATCTTCGGGTGGTCCCATCTTGCATCCCAGTCTGAGCGTAATCGGCTTGGTACCGGTGTGTCCGCACACCTTATCGAACCGGCCAATCGTGGTGTCCAGTGAATCGGAGATTCAAATCATGATTCTCAGAGCCGCCGATGCGCGCGCGCATTTCGACAGCCATTCCCATTACGAACTGAAGGAACGTGACCAGATTGTTGTGCGACGCTGTCCGCATTCCATCCGGCTGCTGCATCCGCTAGGGCACAATTATTATCATATGCTGCGCGAAAAACTGCATTGGAGTGAAACGCTTTAGCGTGTCGCAGCCGGCTTCCAAGTCAGTCTCATGTTACGCAATCTGAGCATCCGGGATTTTGTCATCGTCGACCGGCTCAACCTGGAATTCGAACCAGGTTTCACGGTTCTGACGGGAGAGACAGGGGCCGGCAAATCCATCCTCATCGACGCACTGGCTGCGGTGCTTGGCGAGCGCGCCGAGTCAGGGCTGGTACGCGAAGGCGCGGAAAAAGCTGAAGTTAGCGCCGAGTTTACGGCGGCAAATATTCCTGCGCTGGCGGAATACCTTCGTGAAAACGATCTATCGGGCGACCACGGCGAGTGCCTGCTGCGTAGAGTCATCGAAGCATCCGGTCGCTCTCGCGCCTACGTCAACGGGCGTCCCGCAACCGTGCAGCAATTACGGGACATCGGCGAGCATCTGATCGACATCCATGGTCAGCACGCGCACCAGTCGCTGCTGCGAACAGCTGCGCAGCGCGAGCTGCTTGACGGCTACGCCGGCGCGTCCGACCTGGCTGACGTCGTGACCGGCGCTTACCGAAAATGGCACGACCTTCAACGGCAGCGCGCAGCCCTTGAAACGGATGCAAAAGCGTTGGTCGTAGAACGCGAGCACCTTGACTGGCAAGCCCGGGAACTAGCCGCATTGGCCTTCCGTCCAGAGGAGTGGGAGGAGCTGCAGGCCGAACACAAGCGGCTTGCGCACGCCGTCAGTCTCATCGAAGCCGTGCAATTCAGCCTGGATGTATTGTCGGAGGGAGACGTATCGACGCTTTCAGCCGTGGGCTCGGTCAATGCTCGCCTGGATGGCATGGTGGAGTTTGATCCTGCATTGCAGGAGATAGTAGGCTTGCTGGAGCCCGCGCAGATCCAGTTGCAGGAGACCGTCTACGCGCTGCGCCACTATCAGCAACGGCTCGAATTGGATCCGCAGCGACTGCGCGAAGTAGAGGCACGACTGGATGCCGTGCACACCACGGCGCGCAAACTAAAACTGCAGATAGCGGACATTCCGCAGCACTTGTTGATGATCCAAACACGGCTCAACGAATTGGATGCCGGCTTCGATGCTGAGGCATTACGGAAACGTGAACTTGATGCTCTGAGGACTTATCGGGATGTTGCCGGAAAACTCTCTGCCGCGCGCAGGACGGCGGCTTCTGAACTTACAAAGCAGGTCAGCTTATCAATGCAGAAACTGGCGATGGCCGGAAGCGCCTTCGACATCGCGTTTGCCGAGCTGGCCGAAGGCAACGCGCATGGACTTGAGGAAATCGAATTCCTGGTTGCCGGCCACGCGGGCGCGATTCCGCGTCCCTTGGCCAAGGTTGCATCAGGAGGCGAATTGTCGCGCGTGAGTCTCGCGATTCAGACCGTCACCAGTCAGGTAACCGCAATTCCAACTCTGATTTTCGACGAAGTTGACGCCGGCATCGGTGGGCGGGTTGCGGAGATCGTTGGAGTCATGCTCAGGACACTGGGTCGCAAACATCAGGTCATGTGCGTAACACATTTAGCTCAGGTTGCTGCGGCGGGCGATCAACAATGGCGGGTCAGCAAGACAGCCGCGAATGGACGAGCGATAAGTGCAGTGTCCGCGCTGGACCGGCAGGCCAGAGTAGAAGAGATCGCGCGCATGTTGGGTGGCGTAGACATTACTGCGACTACGCGCAAACATGCGGCCGAAATGCTTCAAACGGTCGGCACATCACTGGCCAGTAAACTTTGACTTGAGGTTGCTACAGCAGTGAGACGGCATTTCAGGACTTGGGCTTGTTTGGACAGTCGACCCGAATGCAGTCGGCGTAAATCTGCAGCGAGTGCTCGTGAATGGAAAAGCCGCGCTCCTTGGCTATCTTCATCTGGCGCCGCTCAATTTCGGTGTCCAGAAATTCTTCCACGTGCCCGCACTGCAGGCACACCAGATGATCATGATGGCCGCCCTGGTTCAGTTCGAACACGGCCTTGCCGGATTCGAAATGGTGCCGGATCAGGATGCCGGCCTGCTCAAACTGTGTCAGCACGCGATAAATGGTCGCTAGCCCAATCTCCATGCCCTCACCGAGCAGGATTTTGTACACGTCTTCCGCCGTCAGATGGCGCACATCACTGTTCTCGAACAGGTTGAGAATCTTGAGTCGCGGCAGAGTCGCTTTCAGCCCGATCGTCTTCAGATTGTGCGGCGTAGTCATGGCGGGACTGACAGGGAGCAGGGAGTCAATTATCATAGCGGCTTTCAATGTGCTTGAAAACCGAGCCAGGGCTTGTCCCAAGGCGCGATCTCAAGAAAATCAATGCGTCTTCTGTTCGTATTACCAGCGCTGGCCGGGTGCATGCTTGCACCGCATAAGATAGACATTCAACAGGGCAATTACGTCGATCAGGCCATGATCGCAAAGCTGAAGCCGGAAATGACGCGTTCGCAAGTGCGCTTCATTCTCGGCACTGCGCTGATTGCTGATCCGTTCCACACGTCGCGCTGGGATTATGTGTTCTTGACCGGCAAGGCGAACAATGTTCATGCGCAACACAAGATCAGCGTGGTGTTTGAGGGCGACAAGCTCAAACGTGTTGAAGGCGACCTCGTGCCTGCAGATACGCTTTCGCAGGCAAATTCCCCTGCGTCTCATCCCTGAAATGGGCGCCCACCGGAATCGCTCGCACACCAGCGCTTGACATGACCGTACAACAGATTGCAGTTGCCGGCAGTTCCGGGCGTATGGGACGCGCGCTGATCGAGGCGATTGCGCAGTCACGCGACTTTCGCCTGAAGGCGGCACTTGAAATCCCCGGCAGTGACAGTCTTGGCAGGGACGCGGGCGAACTGGTGGGAAGGGCGTGCGGAGTGCTTGTGACTGCAGACATCGACGAAGCACTACCCGGTTGCGACCTGCTGGTAGATTTCACGCGCCCCGAAGGGACGTTAATTCATGTCGGTCTGTGCCGCAGGCTGGGCATAAGCATGGTCATTGGCACAACGGGTTTGCAGCCTGCGCAAAAGGCCGTCATTAGCGATGCGGCGAAAACCATTCCAATCGTGATGGCGCCCAACATGAGCATCGGCGTCAATCTGACCTTCAAGCTTGCTGAAATTGCTGCAAAGGTGCTCAAAGATGACTACGACGTCGAGATTATCGAAGCGCATCATCGGCTCAAGATCGATGCACCGTCCGGTACGGCGTTGCGTCTGGGAGAAGTCATTGCAGCTGCGCTGGGGCGCGACTTGGCGAAAGACGCAATATTCGGCCGTGAGGGTGTCACTGGCGAGCGAAAGCAGTCGACGATCGGGTTCGCCACGGTTCGGGGCGGAGACATCGTGGGCGATCACACTGCACTGTTCGCGGGAACTGGTGAGCGGGTTGAGATCACACACAGGGCTGCAAGCCGTGCGACGTTTGCCCAGGGCGCACTGCGCGCTGGACGCTATCTGCTGGGCAAAACCTCGGGCCTTTACGACATGCAGGACGTGCTCGGTTTGAAGTAAGAGCGCTACGCGTAACGCGCATTGAATCATCGTGGTCGATCCACTATAATGCCCGACCAACAAAAAGCGGGAGAGGCGCTGCCTCTCCCGCTTTCCATGTGTACTTTTGAAACGCGCTTCCAGGAGTCCTCTTGCCTGCCCTCGATTGTCAGCCCGCCGTACTCGTGCTCGCAGACGGCACGGTATTTCGCGGAGCATCAATCGGAGCGCAAACATATTGTGCCGGCGAGGTAGTGTTCAACACCGCGATGACCGGATATCAGGAAATCCTGACTGATCCGTCTTATTGCAGGCAAATCGTTACGCTGACCTATCCGCATATCGGTAATGTCGGCGTCAATCCCGAGGATACCGAGTCCGGCAAAGTATTTGCGGCCGGACTCGTCGTGCGCGACCTGCCGATTCGTGCCAGCAACTTCCGTCTGAGCCAGCATCTTTCGGCGTATCTGAACGACCAGAATATCCCGGCGATTAGTGGGATAGACACGCGCAAGCTCACGCGAATTTTGCGTGAAAAAGGCGCGCAAAGCGGTTGTCTCATGGGCGGCAAGGTCGACGAAAATTTCGCGTTGGAACAGGCGCGCGCGTTCCCCGGCTTGACCGGCATGGATCTCGCCAAAGTCGTCAGTTGCCAAAAACCCTACCAATGGAATGAATCGGAGTGGGCGTTGGGCCAGGGATATCGCACGGCGGAAAACTTGCGATATCACGTCGTGGCCTATGACTATGGTGTGAAGCGCAATATCCTGCGTATGCTTTCAGGGCGCGACTGCAAGCTTACTGTGCTGCCAGCGCAAAGTTGCGCTGAAGAGGCGTTGGCGCTGAAGCCCGACGGGATCTTCCTGTCCAACGGCCCGGGCGATCCGCAACCGTGCGATTACGCAATCCAGGCGATTGGCAAACTGGTTGAAGCCGGCATACCGACATTTGGCATTTGCTTGGGGCACCAGTTACTGGGCCTCGCCAGTGGCGCGCGCACGGTGAAAATGAAGTTCGGCCATCATGGCGCGAATCATCCGGTACAGGACGTTGAAACGGGGCGCGTGATGATCACCAGCCAGAATCACGGATTCGCCGTCGACGCAACGACTTTGCCCCAAAACGTGAAAGTCACGCACGTCTCGCTGTTCGACGGCAGCTTGCAGGGTTTCACCCGCACCGATAGACCAGCGTTCTGCTTCCAGGGGCATCCCGAGGCGAGTCCCGGTCCGCACGACATTGGCTACTTGTTCGATCGTTTCATCGGACTGATGGAACAGCGCAGAAAGCATCGCTAAAAGGCCATACCAACCTGTGCCAAAGCGAACCGACATAAAAAGCGTACTTATCATTGGAGCGGGTCCGATCATCATCGGGCAAGCGTGCGAATTTGACTATTCCGGCGCGCAGGCCTGCAAGGCGCTACGTGAAGAGGGCTACCGCGTCATTTTGGTGAACTCGAATCCAGCAACCATCATGACCGATCCGGAGATGGCGGATGTCACCTACATCGAGCCAATCAACTGGCAAACAATTGAAAAAATCATCGCGGTGGAGCGCCCCGAGGCCCTGTTACCAACCATGGGTGGCCAGACCGCGCTGAATTGCGCGCTCGATCTGGCTAAGCATGGGGTTTTGAAAGCTTACGGCGTGGAGTTGATCGGAGCATCCAAGGATGCTATTGACAAAGCAGAGGATCGTGAAAAATTCAAGAAGGCGATGACGCGAATTGGCCTCGCCAGCCCGCGTTCGTCCATCGCGCATAGTCTGGAAGAGGCGCTGCAGGTGCAATCCATGGTGGGTTTCCCGACCATCATCCGGCCATCGTTCACGCTCGGCGGAACCGGCGGCGGCATCGCTTACAACAAGGAGGAGTTCCTCGCTATCTGCGAACGCGGGCTCGATGTTTCTCCGACACACGAACTTCTCATAGAGGAATCCGTTATCGGCTGGAAAGAGTTCGAGATGGAAGTCGTTCGCGACCACAAGGACAACTGCATCATCATCTGCTCGATTGAAAATCTCGATCCAATGGGCATCCATACCGGTGATTCCATCACTGTCGCACCTGCGCAGACGCTGACTGACAAGGAATATCAGATCATGCGCAATGCCTCCATCGCATGCCTGCGTGAAATCGGAGTAGACACAGGCGGCTCGAATGTTCAGTTCGGAATCCATCCCAAGGATGGGCGCATGGTCGTCATCGAGATGAATCCACGCGTTTCTCGCTCCTCGGCGCTTGCCTCCAAGGCCACCGGGTTCCCGATCGCAAAGGTGGCCGCCAAACTGGCAGTTGGCTACACGTTAGATGAGCTCAGGAACGATATAACGGGCGGCATGACACCAGCCTCTTTTGAGCCGGCCATTGACTATGTCGTTACCAAGATCCCGCGCTTTGCGTTCGAGAAATTTCCGCAGGCAGATTCACGTCTGACCACGCAGATGAAATCAGTGGGCGAAGTCATGGCCATCGGCCGCACGTTCCAGGAATCGATGCAAAAAGCTTTGCGCGGACTGGAAACCGGTATTGATGGATTCGACGAAAAGACCAGCGACAGCGAAGTCATCGAAGCCGAATTGGCCGATGCCGGACCGGATCGTATTCTGTTCGTGGCCGACGCTTTCCGCATCGGCATGAGCCTGGAACAAGTGCAACAACTCACCCACATCGACCCGTGGTTTCTGGCACAGATCGAAGACATCATTCGCCAGGAGAGAGCGCTGGCGGGCAAACGCGTCGGAGACCTGGACCGTAAGTCGTTGCTGCACCTGAAGCGAGCCGGATTTTCCGATCGGAGATTGGCGAAGCTGTTGAATGCAACACAAGATGCCGTCCGGGGAAAACGCTGGGAACTCAATGTCCGGCCGGTATTCAAGCGGGTGGATACCTGCGCCGCGGAGTTCGATACCCGGACTGCTTACATGTACTCAACCTATGAGGAAGAGTGCGAATCCCGCCCGACCGGCCAAAAAAAAATTATGGTCCTGGGTGGCGGGCCGAACCGGATTGGCCAGGGCATAGAGTTCGATTACTGTTGCGTGCACGCGGCACTGGCGCTGCGCGAGGATGGTTACGAGACCATCATGGTCAACTGTAATCCGGAAACCGTGTCCACTGATTACGACACGTCCGACCGTCTTTATTTTGAACCGTTGACGCTCGAGGACGTGCTGGAAATTGTTGCCGTCGAGAAGCCGTTGGGTGTCATCGTCCAGTACGGCGGACAAACACCACTCAAGCTTGCACAAGACCTTGACGCGAATGGCGTGCCGATCATCGGCACTAATCCGGATATGATCGACTGTGCCGAGGATCGGGAACGATTTCAAAAAATGTTGCAAACGCTCGGTTTGCGGCAACCATCAAATCGTACCGCACGCAATCCGGAAGCCGCGCTTGTGCTAGCGCAGGAGATTGGCTATCCGTTGGTGGTGCGGCCGTCCTACGTGCTGGGTGGGCGGGCCATGGAGATCGTGCATGAACAGCGCGATCTGGAACGCTACATGCGCGAGGCGGTGAAGGTTTCCAACGATTCTCCGGTGTTGCTAGACCATTTCCTGAATGATGCGTGCGAGGTTGACGTGGATGCCATTTGCGATGGTGAGCACGTGCTGATCGGCGGCATCATGGAGCATATCGAGCAGGCAGGCGTACATTCCGGCGATTCGGCATGCTCTCTGCCGCCGTTCGGCTTGTCGCCAGCCGTACAGGATGAGCTGCGGCGGCAAACCGTTTTGATGGCCAAGGCGCTGCAGGTTACGGGACTGATGAATGTGCAATTCGCCATTCAGAATGACGTGGTGTTCGTGCTGGAAGTCAATCCGCGCGCGTCGCGTACCGTACCGTATGTCTCCAAAGCTACCGGCCTTGCGTTGGCCAAAATTGCGGCGCGCTGCATGGTTGGACAGACCTTGAAAGACCAGGGTGTTGGTGTTGAAATCATTCCGCCGTATTACTGCGTCAAAGAGGCGGTATTTCCATTCATAAAATTTCCCGGCGTCGACACCATTCTGGGACCGGAAATGAAATCAACGGGTGAAGTCATGGGGGTAGGCACCACATTCGCGGAGGCCTTCGTCAAATCCCAGCTTGCTGCGGGCGTCAAGTTGCCGTCCAGCGGCAACGTCTTCATCAGCGTACGCAATTCCGATAAGCCGAAAGTGGTCGAAATCGCACGCACACTGGTGAAGCTCGGCTTCAGTCTGCTCGCGACGCGAGGGACGGCGAGCGCATTGGCAGAAGGCGGATTGCAGGTGGCACCGGTGAACAAAGTGGCCGAAGGCCGCCCGCATATTGTCGATATGATTAAGAACGGGGAGGTCGCAATGATCGTGAACACGGTGGAAGACCGCCGCAGTGCCATTCAGGACTCCTATTCGATCAGGCGCTCCGCCTTGCAGGCGCGGGTGACTTATTTCACAACCATCGCCGGCGCGCGCGCCGCCTGCACCGGCATGCAACATATGCAGGAACTTAATGTTTATTCGGTGCAGGGCCTGCACGCCCGGCTGCACTGAAGCCACGTCGTCCGCCATGGGCAGACGATCCATCAACTCTCAAGGGCACGAACCATGACAAAAGTTCCATTGACCGTGAAAGGCGCCGAATTGCTGCGCAGCGAATTGCATCAACTCAAGACGGTGGAAAGGCCAAAGGTAATTGCAGCAATCCAGGAGGCACGGTCGCACGGCGACTTGTCGGAAAACGCCGAATACGATGCCGCCAAAGAAAAGCAAAGCTTCATTGAGGGGCGCATTGTTGAAGTGGAAAGCAAACTTGCCAACGCGCAGATTATCGATCCGGCTCACTTGGACGCGGATGGACGATGCGTATTCGGCGCTACTGTGGATCTCGAAGAGGTAGACAGCCGGGAGGCCGTGACTTACCAGATCGTCGGAGATGATGAGGCAGACATTAAGAGCAACAAGATCTCCATCAGTTCACCCATTGCGCGTGCGCTGATCGGCAAATATTCCGGCGACGTCGCGGAAGTAAAAGCACCCGGAGGCATCAAGGAATACGAAATTCTGGATGTCAAATACTTGTGAGTTGTAAGTGGCCGCAAACGCTACGCTGCGCAACAGATTTTTTGTCGTAGCCTAACTCAGCTGTACCCGTGAGAACCATCACCGAAGCGCTGCAGTCCATCGCCATTACCTTTTGGGTCGGCGGCCTCTGGGTACTCGGACTCATTGTGGCGCCCGCACTATTCCATACCCTGAGTGACCGCTCCCAGGCTGGCCTGCTTGCGAGTCACTTTTTTACCGTTCTTGGTTACATCGGACTCGGTTGTGGTGTGTATTTGCTTTTGTTCAGACTGGCACGCTTCGGGACGGAGGTTTTCGGTCAATTGTTTTTTTGGGCGGTATTGCTGACGACGGCATTGGCCGCCGCAGGTCAGTTCGGTATTCAGCCGCTCATGGCAAGTTTGAAGCAACAGGCGCTGCCAACCGAGGTCATGCAGAGTATCTTTCGCGACCGCTTTGCGGCTTGGCACGGGGTCTCAAGTGTGCTGTACCTGATCCAGTGCTTCCTCGGCCTGGTCATGGTGCTGCAACATGGGCGTGGACGCTAGCCGTTAGGGGCGATTCTGGAAAGTTCGCTTGAGTGCTCTGGGCGCCTTTCTTTTTGTTTTGGTCTTCTTCGCTTTTGATTTTTCTTCCGGCTTGGGCCTGTAAACGACAAGGATTTTGCCAATATGCTGAATCAACGCAGCGCTTAGATGCTCGCAGACTCGTTTCACAATGGCGTCGCGCGCTGCGCGATCGTCGTCCAGGACACGTACCTTGATCAGTTCGTGGGCACTAAGACTGCGTTCCATTTCGGCTTGCACCGCTGGTGTCATGCCGCCACGCCCCACCAATACAGTTGGTTGCAGGGCATGCGCGCGGGCTTTCAGGCTTCGACGATCTGCGGGCGACAATTGTGGCGACACCGTACGCTCCTCAAAAAGGCATTCTAGGCAATGGCACGTACCAAGACCAGCAAGGCCTGGATGCGCGAGCATGTGAACGATGTTTACGTGCAACGGGCAAAGCAGGCGGGTTACCGTTCCCGTTCGGCATACAAGCTGGTCGAAATACAGGAGAAGGACAAACTAGTGCGGCCTGGCATGACCGTGGTCGACCTTGGCGCTGCGCCCGGCGGCTGGTCTCAGGTCCTCGCCCCGCTGGTCGGGACCCACGGCCGCGTGATCGCCGTGGATATCCTGGAAATGCAACCGGTGCGAGGCGTCCAGGTGATTCGCGGAGATTTTTTGGAAAGCTCCACTTTGACACTGATTGAGCAGCAGCTGCAGGATCGTCAGATAGACCTTGTTGTTTCGGACATGGCGCCCAATATCAGCGGAGTAGGCCTCGTGGATCAGGCGCGTTCCATTTACCTCGCAGAGCTGGCGTTGGAATTTGCCCGCGTGCGGCTGAAACCAGGGGGTGACCTGCTAGTCAAAGTCTTTCAGGGCTCGGGTCTGGACGAATTTCGCAAGCTGCTTTCCAGTGTTTTCCGCTCGGTGGCGGTGCGCAAGCCCAAAGCTTCACGAGACCGGTCCAGTGAATTTTACCTTCTCGCTCGCGGCAAGACGGTTGAAGTGCATTCACAGGGCTAGGGCGCAGGAATGGGTTTAGAATGACCTCATGGATTGGCGGCTCGACAGTCGCCGCTGCAAGGAGAAACCTTGAATAACCTTATCAAGAACGTAGCGATCTGGCTTGTCATCGCCTTGGTACTGATGACGGTGTTTAACCAGTTCAGTGCCCGCCAGCAACAGAACGCCTCCGTGGAATATTCTCAATTCATCGAGGAGGTGAAGCAGGGCAATGTGGCCAAGGTTACGATCGAAGGCCGCGTGCTGAAGGGCGTGAAGAGCAACGGAACCAAGTTCACGACCTATTCGCCCTCTGACCCATGGCTCGTGTCCGATTTGCTCAAGGCCGGCGTAATCATCGAGGCCAAGCCAGAGGAAGAGCCGTCCCTGCTGATGAATATCTTTGTGTCCTGGTTCCCGATGCTGTTGTTGATCGGGGTATGGATTTTCTTCATGCGCCAGATGCAAGGGGGGGGCCGTGGCGGGGCATTTTCATTTGGCAAAAGCCGGGCCCGCATGTTGGACGAATCGACCAATCCGGTAACCTTCGCAGACGTGGCTGGCTGCGAAGAAGCCAAGGAGGAAGTCTCTGAACTGGTCGATTTCCTGCGCGACCCGAGCAAATTCCAGAAGCTCGGCGGTCGCATTCCGCGCGGCGTACTGATGGTCGGCTCACCGGGTACCGGCAAGACCTTGCTGGCGCGGGCGATCGCTGGAGAGGCGAAAGTGCCGTTTTTTTCGATTTCCGGTTCAGATTTTGTCGAAATGTTCGTTGGCGTGGGAGCCGCGCGCGTGCGCGACATGTTCGAACAAGCCAAAAAGCACGCGCCTTGCATTGTGTTCATTGACGAAATTGACGCGGTGGGTCGCCAGCGTGGGGCCGGCTTGGGCGGTGGCAATGACGAACGTGAACAAACGCTTAACCAGTTGCTGGTGGAGATGGACGGGTTCGAAACCGGCGTGGGCGTTATCGTGATCGCTGCGACAAACCGCCCCGACGTCCTGGATCCGGCTTTGCTGCGACCGGGCCGCTTCGATCGTCAGGTCGTAGTTCCGTTGCCTGATATCCGGGGACGCGAGCAAATCCTCATGGTGCACATGCGTAAGGTTCCGCTCGCGCCTGATGTGCGTCCGGATATCCTGGCCCGTGGCACGCCGGGCTTTTCCGGTGCCGATCTTGCCAATCTCGTGAACGAGGCTGCGCTATTCGCGGCACGCGGCAATAAGCGCCTGGTGGACATGGACGATTTTGAACGCGCGAAAGACAAAATAATGATGGGCGCCGAGCGCAAGTCCATGGTCATGCCGGAGCATGAGCGCCGTAATACTGCTTATCACGAATCCGGCCACGCGGTCGTTGCAAGGTTGCTGCCGCGGACCGACCCGGTACACAAGGTCACGATCATTCCGCGTGGTAGAGCACTTGGCGTGACCATGCAGCTGCCGGCAGAGGATCGCTACAGCATGGATCGTGAACAGATTCTGCAGAATATTTCGGTGTTGTTCGGCGGACGTATTGCTGAAGAGATTTTCATGAAGCAGATGACTACAGGCGCCTCCAACGATTTTGAGCGAGCCACCGAAATGGCGCGGCGCATGGTTACCCAGTGGGGGATGAGCGACCACCTGGGGCCGATGATTTACGGTGAAAACGAAGGAGAAGTATTTCTCGGCCGATCGATCACCACGCACAAAAACGTTTCCGAGGCGACCATGCAACAGGTCGATGCGGAAATTCGGCGCATCATCGACAGTCAATACGCGCTGGCCCGCAAGCTGATTGAAGATAACCGCGAAAAGGTCGAAACCATGGCAAAAGCGCTGATGGAGTGGGAAACCATCGACGCTGATCAAGTGGGCGATATTATGGAAGGCCGTCCGCCGCGTGCCCCCAAGCCACCCACTAACACGCAAGTGCCCCCACCGTCCCAGGGCAGCGCACCGGCGCCGGTTACCGCGACGCCGGCGCGGGAAGCGAAATGAAAATCGGGGTCAACTGACGCGCCAATTACTAGCACCAGCACGCATGCGGATTGGGAAAACAGCGAAAGGGTGAGGCTTAGACCTCGCCCTTTCCTTTTTCTAAAGCGTTAGCACGCAATGACCGCCTCGTCTGCCTCACGGCTTGCGCCGCTCAAGGTGCTTAAAGCCGGCCGCTTTTCCCTATCGCTGGAGCGGCCTCTCATTATGGGCATCGTCAATGTAACGCCCGATTCTTTTTCTGATGGCGGTCAGTTTGTCTCTCCCGCACGTGCGTTGGAACATGCAACACGATTGCTTGAAGAAGGCGCAGATATCCTGGACCTGGGCGGGGAATCTTCACGCCCCGGCGCCCAACCCATCGACACGCAGGAAGAATTGAGGCGTGTGCTGCCGGTATTGGAACGCGTCGTTGAATTGCCGGTGCCGATTTCCGTGGATACGTGCAAACCCGAAGTCATGAGCCGGGCGATTGCCACTGGAGCGGCGATGATCAATGACATTCGTGCATTGCGCGCACCAGGGGCGCTTGATGCGGTAGTGGGCTCCGACGTGGCGGTGTGCCTGATGCACATGCAGGGCGAACCGGCGACCATGCAGACGTCGCCGTATTACGCGGATGTGGTCAGCGAAGTAGAGCAGTTTTTGCTTGAACGAGCCACCGCGGTGCTGAATCATGGCATCCGGCACGAATGCATCGTTCTGGATCCGGGATTCGGGTTCGGCAAGACGCCGCAGCACAATCTCGAGTTGATCAGGGCGTTGTCCCGGCTGCGTGCTACCGGATTTCCGATATTGGCAGGCCTGTCACGTAAGGGTCTATTCGGTAAAATCGTCGGGCGCGAGGCCGCGCAGCGGGTACATGCGAGCGCCGCGGGGGCGCTATTGGCAGCCCAGAGAGGTGCATCTATTGTCCGCGTGCACGATGTCGCCGCGACGCGCGATAGTCTGCTGGTGTTGCGGGCGATAGAAGACTTGACGTTTTCACTGAAATGAATAAACCCAGAAAATATTTTGGTACGGATGGCGTGCGCGGGCGGGTTGGTGAATCACCGATCACGCCAGAGTTTGTCATGCGCCTCGGTTACGCTGCCGGCAAGGTGCTCGCGGGGGAGCAGGATCTGCCGGGTGGCGATCATGCTTCCGTTCTGATCGGCAAGGACACGCGCATTTCCGGCTACATGCTGGAATCTGCTTTGCAGGCGGGCCTGTCGGCAGCTGGTGTGGACATCTATCTCGCCGGCCCAATGCCTACGCCCGCGGTCGCGTATCTCACCCGAGCGCTTCGCCTGCAGGCCGGCATTGTCATATCGGCTTCGCACAATCCG
>JBJMWI010000154.1:0-31252 GCA_045810225.1 Burkholderiales bacterium | reverse complement strand
GCGTGTGGAGCGCATTTTCGAAGAAGACGGCATACGAGAAGAACTCGATGCATACAATCCGCTTGTGCCCGACGGCAGTAACTGGAAAGCAACAATGCTCATCGAATATCCGGATAGTGAGGAGCGCCGGCTGGCGCTTTCCAGATTGATCGGGATCGAAGATCGCGTGTGGGTTGAAGTGCAGGGCCAACCGCGCATTTACGCGATTGCAGACGAGGACATCGATCGGGAAAACAGCGACAAGACGTCTGCCGTGCATTTCCTGCGTTTCGAGTTACCCGCACCGGCTAAACAGGCCCTGCGGGCTGGAGCGGCACTGTCTTTCGGTGTGGATCATCCGGACTATTCGGAATCGATAGAAAAGGCAGAGGCTGCGACGGTCAACTGCCTGCTAAAAGACCTGGTTTTCTGAACCAGTTTTCCGGTTCGTCGGTCTACCAGTACAATAACCCCCCGACCCACGGGGGTCGCTTTCGCTTTGGAAACCGGATTTTCGAGGATTGCGATGCTGGAATCACGCATGATCGGTATGCTTGAGAACCGCCTGAAGCGAGTGGGGCTGCCTATCAGCATGACCCTTTGGAACGGCGATACCATTCGTTCCGGACCAAGCGCGAACCTGCGCCTTACGGTTAAATCACCACAGGCCCTCATGTCCCTTGCGAACCCCAGTCTTGGCGGGATCGCGCGCGCCTATGTTGAAGACCAGCTCGATCTGGACGGTGATATTCGAGAGACCATGCGAATAGGCGAGGGACTGGTGTCCGGAGAGTCGGCGACCTACCAAAACCGTTCAAATGTCTGGAAATGGTGGCGGCATACCCGTCCTGCGGACCGCAAAAACGTCCAGCACCATTACGACGTTGGTAATGATTTCTATGGCTTATGGCTAGACCGCAATCGCGTCTACTCATGCGCCTATTACAAAACGCCGGAAGATACGCTGGACAAGGCCCAAGAGCAGAAACTGGAACACATCTGCCGTAAGCTCCAACTCCAGCCGGGCGAGCGTTTGCTTGATATCGGTTGCGGCTGGGGCGGGCTTATCCTATGGGCCGCCAAGAATTACAACGTTAGCGCGCTTGGGATCACGCTGTCCGAAGAACAACACGCCTACGTCACACAGCAGATACGGGAATCCGGGTTGGAAGGCCGTTGCGAAGCCCGCCTGATGGACTACCGCGACGTGGAGGAGGGGAGGCCTTTTGACAAGATAGCCAGTGTGGGCATGTTCGAGCACGTGGGTAAACGCAATTTGAAGGCCTATTTTGGCAAAATCTACCGTCTGCTGAAGCCGGGCGGCATGGTCATGAACCATGGCATCACTACAAATTCACTGGAAGATGCCGCGCTAGGAAGCGGGATTAGCGAATTTGTCGACGAGTATGTATTTCCCGGTGGCGAGCTGGTGCATGTTTCGCGCGTTCTTTCGGAAATGTCGCAGCAGGGTTTGGAGCCGTGGGATGCCGAATGCCTCAGGCCGCATTATGCGAGGACGCTGTGGGAATGGGTCGGGCGGCTGGAATCGAAGCAGGAAGAAGCCCGCAGAATCGTTGGCGAGAAGTTGTACCGGATCTGGCGCATCTACATGGCGGGCTCGGCCCACGCGTTTGATCGGGGCTGGATTTCGATTTTTCAGATACTCGGTACGAAAGCCTTGTCGGACGGTTCGGTACCCTATCCGCTGACACGCGAGCATGTTTACAGATGAACCCGGTTATCCATTACATGCAGCAATGCGGTTGACCGTCTTCGCGGCGGTGCTTGGGCTTGCGTTAGCGGCATGCGCCGGTTCGACCGCTCCGAGCGGCAAGTCGTCGCAGCGGGGTATGACCAAAGATATTGGCGGCGTGCCCGAGGAAAAAGATTTCAAGGAAGTGGAATCCGATTTTCCAGCGTATCCGCCGGATTCCGGTCTTCTCGAGTTCTATCCGCGACAAAGGTCGCAGAATCGTTTTTATGTCGACCCGAACGCATTGTCCATCGGGCCCGACCGGGTCATACGCTATAGCCTGGTTGTCAAATCTCCATCCGGAGCACGTACCATAAGTTACGAGGGGCTGCGCTGCAAGACCTCCGAGTACAAGCAGTATGGATTCCCTATGACCAGCGGAGAATGGACGAAGGCGCGCAATTCGGAATGGCGCAGCATACCGAAGACAGCGAGCGATTTCCGTTTTGCGTTGTACAAGGACTACTTCTGTGACCTTGAGGCGATTGCCGGCCGCGACGAAAGAGACCTTATCGCCAACCTCACCGGTAATCCACTGAACAACGTTACCGATAAGAATCGGTAACCCCTGGCTGGGACCACCGCGCTCACAGCGAACGTGTCACAGCAAGACCAGATTATCGCGATGGATCAATTCGGGTTCGTCGACATAGCCCAGCCGGGCTTCAATTTCATGGCTGGGCAGCCTTAAAATTTTGCGCGTTTCGACCGAGCTGTAATTCACCAGGCCGCGTGCAATTTCGCAATCGTTTGCGTCCAGGCAACTTACCATTTCGCCACGCTCGAAATCGCCAGCCGCGTCCACGACGCCAATCGGTAGCAGGCTCTTGCCTCCGGACCGGAGCGCCCGGATGGCGCCGTCGTCCAGCTTGAGTTTGCCGCGCACCTGAAGGTGATCCGCCATCCATTGCTTACGCGCGGCAAGCGTCATGGTTTCCGCGACGAGTTGCGTACCGATTAACTCGCCGGAAGCAAGTCTGATCAAGACATCGGGTTCGCGTCCCGACGCAATGACCGTCGATGCGCCGCTACGCGCTGCGCGTTTCGCGGCTAGGACTTTAGTCAGCATCCCACCACTACCCAGATGGCTTCCGACGCCGCCCGCCATCTTTTCCAGTTGCGTGTCTCCTGCCCGAGCCTCGGTGATGAGTTTCGCATCGTCATAGCGGCGCGGATCCTTGGTGTAAAGACCGCGCTGGTCCGTCAGAATCACCAGCGCATCGGCCTCGATCAGGTTTGTAACCAGCGCTGCCAAAGTGTCATTGTCACCGAACCTAATCTCATCAGTGGCTACGGTGTCGTTTTCGTTGATGACCGGGATGACGCCGAGATCAAGCAATGTTCGCAATGTCGAACGGGCATTCAGATAGCGCTTGCGGTCGGCCAGGTCTTCATGGGTCAGCAGTACTTGAGCGGTATGCAAGCCATGTTGACGAAAGCAGGATTCGTAAGCTTCCACTAAGCCCATCTGCCCGACTGCTGCGGCAGCCTGTAATTCGTGAAGTGCATTTGGCCGCCGCTTCCATCCCAGTCGTTGCATGCCTTCGGCGACGGCACCGCTGGATACTAAAACGACTTGCTTTTTTCGACGCGTTAATTCGGCGATTTGCTCCGCCCAGCGTGCAAGGGCGGCATGGTCGAGTCCCTGGCCTTCGTTTGTGACCAGGCTGCTACCGACTTTGACGACCAGGCGTACCGCATTTGTCGCGATGGATTTCATGGCGCGGCTTTCATTGACCGGTGTGGTGTTCGGAGCCGCTTGCAAGCTGGGCTTCGCTTTCCGGCCTGACGTTGCGTTCCAGATGCTCCATGATCGCGAACGTCAGTTTGCGTCCTCCCTCACCAGTGAGCGCCGAGATGATAAAGGTTTTTTCGGGTTCGGAAACCAGGCGCGCATACGCCGACAGGAATGCCTGGATTTTGCTGTCGCGGTCCTGTGCTTCGATCAGATCGACCTTATTCAATACCAACCAGCGTGGCTTCTGGAATAAGGCGTCATCGTATTTGCGGAGTTCTTCGACAATTGCGCGCGCATCCTCAGCTGGATTTGCCGTCTCATCGAAAGGCGCCAGGTCGACAAGATGTAGTAGCAGCCGTGTACGTTGCAGATGACGCAAGAACTGATGGCCGAGCCCCGCACCTTCCGAGGCGCCCTCGATAAGCCCCGGTATGTCAGCAATCACGAAGCTGCGGTTCTCGTCCACACGCACCACGCCGAGATTCGGATGCAATGTGGTGAACGGATAGTCGGCGACTTTTGGCCGCGCCGCGGAGACGGAGCGGATATACGTGGATTTCCCGGCGTTGGGCATGCCGAGCAGGCCTACGTCCGCGAGGACTTTCAGCTCCAGCTTCAAGCGGCGGTTTTCGCCGATGGTGCCAGGCGTAAACTGACGGGGCGAGCGATTGGTGCTGGATTTGAAATGGATGTTGCCCAAGCCTCCTTGTCCGCCTTTGGCCAGCACAGCGGTTTGACCGTGAGCAGCAAGATCTGCGAGCACTTCACCGGATTCCAGATCGGTCACTACAGTACCGACCGGTAAACGCAATGTGACATCATCCGCTGCCTTGCCGTAACAATCGGATCCACGGCCTTTTTCGCCATTACGCGCGCGGTGAATACGGGCATAGCGAAATTCGACCAGCGTATTAATATTGCGATCGGCGACTGCGACGATAGAACCGCCACGCCCCCCATCTCCGCCGTCCGGGCCCCCTCTAGGTATGAACTTCTCGCGCCGGAAACTGGCGCTGCCATCTCCGCCTTTCCCGGCGTGGACTTCGATAATGGCTTCGTCGATGAATTTCATGGTGCGCCAGAAGAGTGGGGAACCCTTATTGTGAATGGACAGCATCCCCGATTGGTAACCAATGTCGCTTTATCAAGCTGGACCGGGAAATAAAAAAGCCCTACCGATTGCGATAGGGCTTGTTGCCGGGCGAAGTCCCCTCAGGCCGGTAAAACGCTGACCGTCTTCTTTTTGAATGGCCCTTTGGTTGTGAAAGCGACCGTCCCAGTGATCTTGGCAAACAGGGTGTGGTCCTTACCGATACCGACATTTTCTCCAGGATGCACCTGTGTGCCGCGCTGGCGAACAATGATGCTGCCTGCGGAGATAACCTCGCCGCCATAACGTTTCACGCCCAGCCGTTTGGACTGAGAGTCTCGTCCGTTACGGGAACTGCCGCCTGCCTTTTTGTGTGCCATGGTCGTTTCCTTATGCCGACATCGCGCCGATCTGAATCTCGGTGTAATTCTGCCGGTGTCCACCGTGGCGCTGGTAATGCTTGCGCCTGCGCATCTTGAAGATATGGACCTTGTCGTGCCGACCGTGGGAAACCACTGTTGCCTGCACGGTAGCGCCAGCCACGAACGGGGTCCCGATAGATACCTTTTCACCATCGGCGATCATCAGAACTTCCAGGTTTATCTGACTGCCGATACCAGCAGGTAGCTGTTCTACTTTTATTTTCTCACCTGGAGACACCCGGTACTGCTTGCCGCCGGTTTTGATGACCGCATACATGATTTGGAGCCCTCGGTAGGCTTTTCGGGAAAGCCGGGCATACTACAAAAAAAGAAAGGCGTAGTAAAGCCAAATTGGAATAGCATGGCCAGCCGCAATGTTGCGCAGGGCACGCTGAAGTTACGGCTGGTTTCCTTGACACGCCCCTGACACGCTTCCTACCATCGACTGTTTTGTCCTTCGCACCGCATTCACGCGCAATTGAGTCCTGAAAACATCAACAGCCTTATCGCTGACGACCTGAAGCAGGTCGACGCTGTCATTGCTCATCGCCTGAGTTCCGACGTCGTGCTGATCCGCCAAGTTGCTGACTACATCATAGCAAGCGGGGGAAAACGACTACGCCCGGCCCTGCTTATCCTGTCTGCCAAAGCGTGTGGCTATCAGGGAACACATCATCACGAACTTGCAGCAGTCGTGGAGTTCATTCATACCGCTACATTACTGCACGATGATGTCGTGGACGATTCCCAGATGCGCCGCGGCCGGTCGACGGCGAATTCAATGTTCGGCAATGCCGCCGCAGTACTGGTCGGTGATTTTCTTTATTCCCGCGCGTTCCAAATGATGGTCGGCGTGCAAAGCATGCGCGTCATGGAAGTATTGTCCGATGCTACC
This sequence comes from Burkholderiales bacterium, assembly GCA_045810225.1. GTDB lineage: Bacteria > Pseudomonadota > Gammaproteobacteria > Burkholderiales > JACQAP01 > JACQAP01. The sequence continues at coordinate 25,375 of JBJMWI010000154.1, read as the reverse complement.
AACACTATTGCCGAAGGCGAAGTCATGCAGCTATTGCATGTTCGCAATGCCAATGTAAATGAGCACGATTACCTGCGCGTGATACGCGCGAAAACCGCTAAATTATTTGAAGCAGCAGGCCGCCTGGGTGCCATTCTGGCCTGTGTCCCGCCGGCACAGGAAAATGCCATGGCGGAATATGGGATGCATTTAGGCACCGCTTTTCAACTGGTGGACGATATTCTTGACTACTCGGGCGACCTCACGCAAACCGGAAAAAATCTCGGTGATGATCTCGCCGAAGGCAAGACGACGCTTCCCATCATTCATGCGATGCGCCACGGCAGTTCAAAGCAGGAAACGCTTATCCGTAATGCACTGGTCAACGGCGGTCTGAGCGAATTCGCACCGGTCATGCAAGCCATGCTGGACACCGGAGCACTCGACTACACGCGCATGCAGGCGGAGGCATCAGCACGCCATGCGCGCAACGCGATCACAGTGCTTACTGATTCAAAATACAAGGATAGTTTGCTAGAATTGGCGACCTTTGCGGTGACCCGCAAGTACTGAAACTCACCGTCGGGGTGTAGCTCAGCCTGGTAGAGTACTGCGTTCGGGACGCAGGAGTCGGAGGTTCGAATCCTCTCACCCCGACCATTCCAACGTCCATCTGCGTACGAGGTTCGCGTGGCAAAATTCCTCCTCGTCATCGCCGTATTCATCGTCGTCTACCTGCTGGTGCGAAATGTCGCAAACAAGGGAGCGGCTGCGCGCGAACCGGCTTCCAATGGCGGCGCCTCGAAGAACGGCGCGTCGAAACTTGAAGATATGGTTCGGTGCGGAATCTGCGGCGTGCATCTGCCCACCAGCGAAGCCATAACGTCGCGCGGCGACTTTTTCTGCAGCAAAGAGCATTTGCAACTCGCCGTGCGGCAACGCGACAGCCGTTAGCCCCGTTCCACGCCGGGCAATGAGCAGTATTCCTTTTGCAGCCAAAAATTTTTCTGTCGACCGAAGACAGTACGGCGACGCTTTCTGGCGTTCGCTGTTTTATTTCAACGTTTATCGGCTGGGTGCGGCGCTGGTGTTGCTGGCAGCCATCCTGGCGCTGGGAAGCGAAGTTCCGTTCGGCTCAAACAGCCGTCAGGCCTATCTTTATAGCAACGTCTGCTACATCGTTTTCAGCGTAATGGCGTTTGGTGCTGTGCTGTCGCGCAGACCGTATTTCACCGGGCAGCTGGCGGTGCAGATATGCGCCGACATCTTGTTTCTGACGACGATGATGCATTTCAGCGGCGGCATCAGCAGCGGCCTGGGATTGCTCCTGCTCGTTTCGCTTGCTGCGGTGGGATTGATCAGTCGCGGCCGGCTCACGCTCTTCTTCGCCGCACTGGCGACGATTGCGATACTAGGCGAGCACACCTATCAAGTAGTGTTCCTTGACGCTTCCATTGCGCAGTATGCGCAGGCCGGATTGCTCAGCATCGGTTTTTTTGCAACTGGCTGGCTGGCGCATTCGCTCGCCAAGCGCGCAGTCGCGATCGAAGCCATCGCCGCCCAACGTGAAGTCGACCTGGCCAATCTGGCCCAGGTAAATCAGCTGGTGATCCAGGATATGCTGGATGGCGTGTTGGTGGTTGATGAACGCGGCGTGATCCGCCAGATCAACAGCCGCGCGGAAGCCATTCTTGGTCCATTGCGCCGCTCCAACCGGGAAATTCTTCTGCAGGACTACGCGCCTATCCTGGCTGCGCGCCTGGAACAATGGCGGCGCGATCCGGGTGCCGGGTTCAATCCACTGCGTACCGTACAGACGCACAAACCGACTGCGGCCCGTTTCGTGCAGGCCGGTATCAGTCGCAATGTCGGGGTTGTAATCTTCCTGGAGGACCTCACGCGGGTACAGCAGCAGGCGCAGCAACTGAAGCTCGCCTCACTTGGAAGGCTAACTGCCAATATCGCGCATGAAATCCGCAATCCGCTGTCGGCAATCAACCATGCCACTGAGCTGCTGCTCGAAGAGTCTGCTCTCAGCGGTTCCTCGCACGCACGGATGCTTCAGATCATCCATGATAATTCGCAACGGCTCGACCGCATGGTTCAGGACGTCCTCAAATTAAACCGGCGCGACCGCGCCGTACATGAACACTTCGACCTGGGCGATTATCTGGAAACTTTTGCTGCCGAATTCTGCGAAATAGAAAAGGTGCCAGCCGATACAATTCGCGTCGAAATGCACGTTGAATGCACCATCTACTTCGATCGAAGCCATCTCAACCAGGTCATGTGGAACCTCTGCCGCAATGCATTGCGGTACTGCCAAAAAAAGACTGGCAGCATAATGGTGAACGTTCGCTCGGGACCGCGGCAAGGTACGGTAGAATTGAGCGTCATCGACGACGGCATGGGGATAGCCGAATCATTGCGCGGCCATCTTTTCGAGCCGTTCTTTACCACTGCTTCGAGCGGGACGGGGCTTGGCCTGTATATAGCGCGGGAGATCTGCGAGGCCAACGCAGCGACTCTCGACTATGTGGAACGGCCGCTCGGCGCACAATTCAGTCTGGTCTGTAGAGGAGTGACAGCGTGAAACGCAAAGAGCAGCCTTCAGGATCACCAACGCGTTCGGTGCTCATCGTCGACGATGAAGAGGATATCCTCGAGCTCATCGAGCTCACCTTGCTGCGCATGGGGCTGGACGTAGAACGCGCCACGACCGTAAAAGCCGCCATCGAAAAGGTCCAGGGCGGCGACTACGACCTCTGCCTCACCGACATGCGTTTGCCCGATGGAGAGGGGCTTGAATTAGTGCAGTTCATCTCGGACAACATTTCGGATCTGCCTGTTGCGGTAATTACCGCGCATGGCAACACCGAGAATGCTGTTGCTGCGCTTAAAGCGGGCGCGTTCGATTATCTGGCCAAGCCGGTTTCGCTGGAACAACTGCGCACGCTGGTCAAATCCGCACTGTCGCTCCCGCAAGCTACAGCCGCGAAGTCTGCGAGCGAACAAGCGATGCTTGGGGACTCGGCGGCGATCCAGCAGGTACGCGAGCTCATTGAAAAGCTGGCGCGCAGTGAGGCGCCCGTGCATATTACCGGCGAGTCGGGCAGTGGCAAGGAGCTCGCCGCCCGGCTTATTCATCAAAAAGGAGCCCGCCGCACGCAACCATTTGTCCCGGTGAATTGCGGGGCCATCCCTGAAAACCTTATGGAGTCCGAATTTTTCGGCTATCGAAAGGGGGCCTTCACCGGCGCCGACAGCGACCGTGACGGATTTTTCCAGGCCGCGCATGGGGGCACGCTGTTTCTCGATGAAGTCGCCGATCTGCCGCTACCGATGCAAGTCAAGCTGCTGCGGGCAATACAGGAAAAAAAGGTGCGTAAAGTGGGCGCTACGCAAGAAGATCCGGTGGATGTGCGCATCATCAGCGCCACGCATCAAAAGCTTGGCGAATGTGTGGAAGCCGGCAAGTTTCGCCACGATCTGTATTACCGGCTCAACGTAATCGAATTGCGCATGCCTGCATTGCGTGAGATGCGCGAGGACATACCGCAATTCGTCGTCGCGCTGCTGGACAAGCTGGCTCGCAATGCGGGTTCCAAAAAACCGGAAGTCGCTCCAGAAGCGCTTGAAGAACTCAAACGCTACGATTTTCCCGGCAATGTCCGCGAACTGGAAAACGTGCTCGAAAGAGCGATGGCCTTATGCAGCGACGGCAAGATTACGGCCGAAGATTTGCAACTGACCCCGCAGGAATTGCCGGGTCAACCCGCCGTTTCGGGCACGGAAAGTAAAGCGCCCCTGCAGGATTATCTCGATCGCGTGGAGAAGGAGGCGATCCTGGAGGCCTTGGAGAAAACGCGCTACAACCGCACGGCTGCAGCCAAGGTCCTCGGTATCACATTTCGTTCCATGCGCTACCGGATGGAGCGTTTGGGGTTGAATTGAGGCAGGCAAGCACCACCACCGATGCGGGACTGGAACATTCCCGCCTGGTCAATTGCGCATTGTCTCGCGCCGCCCGCCGATCAGTTTTTTATTACCCAGGATGACCGGGTCAGCGGCATGGGTCCTGGATCACGCTGGGTATCTTTCCGCTGCGCGCCATGTGCCTTCTTCAAACTGTGATGACCGGCCCGATGGCTCGGCTATCGAATTACTGGTGGTGCATAACATCAGCTTACCCCCCGGCCAGTTCGGCGGTTCCGGCATCGTTGATCTTTTCACCAACAGGCTCGATCGTGATGGACATCCCTACTATCGTGATATTGCCGACGCCAAGGTTTCCAGCCATTTCCTCATTCGCAGAGACGGCGAACTAATACAGTTCGTGCCCTGCAATCGACGTGCATGGCATGCCGGGCAATCCGAGTGGCGCGGGCGGGCCCGATGCAATGATTTTTCTATCGGAGTCGAACTCGAAGGCACCGATGAGCAGGATTTCGATGACGCGCAATATGCAATTCTGGCCAGGCTCGCTTTGGTTCTCCTGAATACGTATCCGATCAAGGAATGCATAGGCCACTCGGACATCGCCACGCCACCAGGGCGCAAAACCGATCCAGGACCGCATTTTGAATGGCCGCGTTTTCAGGAAATGCTGAGCCAGCGTTATCCATAGCGGCTCGCCGCTACCGCATGTTGGCATGGCGGGTATTTATGCTGTCATAGCTTTGGGCCTTTATTGTCGGTCCCAAGCGTTTCGTTAGGCCACGGACAATCCCATAAAGGGCAATTACTCACTGCGTCTGCAATTCACCGCAGAGTGATTCGCATTGGCGCGCCTGCCTGCAAATGCAACTTTGCGGTGCATCATCAGTTTTCTTGTCGAGCTCATCAATTCCAATTCCGGAACACGAGAATTTTCTTGACAGCGCAAGTGAGGCTACTACAATTAGTGAAAAGATAAGCCGTGGACACAATATATAGTGGTTGGTGGGCCATTTTGAATCCTGCTCCGCGCAATTTGCTGCAGGCAACAAAAACATCTGGGGGAAAATATGCAACTAGGCACGAATCTGACCGCACCCGCTTCGGCCGGCAATTATTCATCGGAAAATAACGCCGGCAGCCAGGAAAAGCAGCGTTATGAACAATACAAAGTCATTCGCAGAAACGGGGCGGTGGTTTCGTTCGAGCCGGGCAAAATAGCCGTAGCGGTAACCAAGGCCTTTTTGGCTATCAATGGCGGTCAGGGCGCGGCATCGGCGCGTGTACGTGAATTAGTCGAAAAGCTGACGGAGGCGGTGGTAAATGCGCTGATGCGCCGCCAGCCCAACGGCGGCACTTTTCATATCGAGGATATTCAAGACCAGGTTGAACTTTCATTGATGCGCTCCGGTGAACACGAAGTGGCGCGAGCCTATGTTCTATACCGGGAAGATCGCGCTCGCGAGCGCGCCCGGAAACGGGATGCGCAGCCGGCGACCGCCATGCCGGCAATCAACGTGGTCGAAGCGGGCCAAACCCGGCTCCTGGAAATGGAGCGGCTGACGGGACTCATCAGGGATTGCTGTGAAGGACTGGGCCGCGCCGTCGACGCAGGGCTGATTATCCAAATGACCCTGAAAGATTTGTACGACGGCGTCCCCATGGACGAAGTGCGCAAATGCACAATTCTTGCCGCCCGATCTCTGATAGAGAAAGATCCCGGGTATAGCTACGTAACCGCGCGCCTGCTACTTAATAGTGTGCGTCTGGAGGTTCTGGGCGAAGAGGTCACCCATACGGACATGCACGCTCGCTATGCCGGATATTTCCCGCAGTTCATCAGTCAAGGCATAGCAGCCGGCTTGCTGGACGAGCGGCTGAGCCGGTTCGATTTGAAGTCGCTGGGCGCGGCGCTGGATGCCAACCGCGACTACAAATTCGGCTACCTCGGACTACAAACCTTATATGACCGTTACTTTTTGCATATAAGCGACCGGCGTATCGAATTGCCTCAGGCATTTTTCATGCGGGTCGCGATGGGACTGGCCATTAACGAAGTCGAGCGGGAAGCGCGCGCGATCGAGTTCTATAACGTACTGTCGAGTTTTGATTTCATGTCGTCGACGCCGACATTGTTCAATTCAGGTACTCAGCGCTCGCAGCTGTCCAGTTGCTACCTGACCACGGTCGCGGACGACCTGGAAGGCATTTACGAGGCGATCAAGGAAAACGCACTGTTGTCGAAGTTCGCGGGTGGGCTGGGCAACGACTGGACTCCGGTGCGTGCGCTCGGTTCCCATATCAAGGGAACAAACGGCAAATCGCAGGGAGTTGTGCCCTTTCTCAAAGTGGTCAACGACACTGCCGTAGCGGTGAACCAGGGAGGCAAGCGCAAAGGCGCGGTGTGTTCCTACCTTGAGACCTGGCACCTGGACATCGAAGAATTCCTGGAATTACGAAAAAATACCGGTGACGACCGTCGACGCACGCACGATATGAACACGGCAAACTGGATTCCGGACCTGTTCATGAAACGAGTTATGGAGGCTGGAGAATGGACGTTGTTATCGCCGGCAGACGCTCCGGACCTGCATGAGAAGGTCGGCAAGGAGTTTGAAGCCGCTTATTGTGAATATGAGCGCCGCACCAAGACGGGCGAACTCAAGCTGTTCAAGCGCGTCCCGGCGCTTACCATCTGGCGGAAGATGCTGTCGATGTTGTTTGAGACTGGGCATCCATGGATCACGTTCAAGGATCCCTGCAATATCCGCAGTCCGCAGCAGCACGTCGGCATGGTACACAGCTCGAATCTTTGCACCGAAATCACGCTGAACACTTCCGATACCGAAATTGCAGTCTGCAACCTTGGTTCGGTGAACCTGCTTGCCCACATGAAAGACGGTCAGCTCGATCAGGAGAAATTGAAAGATACGATATCGACCGCCATGCGCATGCTGGACAACGTAATCGACATCAACTACTACGCAGTCAACAAAGCGCGCAACGCCAATTTCAAACATCGGCCCGTCGGGCTGGGGATCATGGGATTCCAGGATTGCCTGCACGAAATGCGCTTGCCGTATGGATCAAAACAAGCCATGGAATTCGCCGACCGGTCGATGGAGGCGGTGGCCTACTATGCTTACTGGGCCTCTACCGAGCTGGCAGATGAGCGCGGTCGCTACTCCACTTATGATGGCTCGTTATGGTCCAAGGGAATCCTGCCGCAGGATTCGATCCAGCTTTTGGCTGAGCAGCGCGGCGGCTACGTGGATGTCGAGCATTCCTCAGCCCTGAACTGGGAGCCCCTGCGCGCGCGAATTCGCCAGTTCGGGATGCGTAACTCCAACTGTCTGGCCATCGCGCCTACGGCGACGATTGCCAATATCGTCGGCGTGTCGGCTTCCATCGAGCCGACGTATCAAAATTTGTACGTGAAATCGAACCTGTCAGGCGAATTCACGGTTACCAACGAATACCTGGTTCGCGACCTCAAAAAACTAGGCGTCTGGGACGAAGTCATGATTGCGGATTTGAAATATTTCGATGGCAGCCTTGCCAAGATCGACCGCATTCCACAGGAGGTACGCAGCCTCTATGCCACTGCCTTCGAGATCGATCCGGTTTGGGTGGTGGAAGCCGGATCACGGCGGCAGAAATGGATCGATCAGGCCCAGTCACTCAATATTTATATGGCCGGCGCTTCCGGCAAAAAGCTGGACGAAACGTACAAGCTCGCCTGGACCAGCGGGCTCAAGACCACTTATTACTTGCGGACCCTCGGCGCGACGTCTACCGAAAAATCCACAGTGCGCGGCGGCCAATTGAATGCAGTACCGACCGATGGCGGTCTTTCCGGAGCAGGAGCGACGCCTGCGGCGACGGAAGAAGCCAAGTTTTGCGCCATTGACAATCCAGAATGCGAGGCTTGCCAGTGAACGGGAAGTCGGCGTTATTGATTGCGGCGCAGGCTAACTTGGCGATTGCCCAGTTAAGCGCAGTGCGCGGCCGTAGCCACAATCCAGAATGCGAGGCTTGCCAGTGAAGGGGAAGCCGGCGTTATTCATTGCGGCGCAGGCTAACTTGGCAATTGCCCAGTTAAGCGCGGTGCGCGGCCGTAGCCACAATCCAGAATGCGAGGCTTGCCAGTGAACGGGAAGCCGGCGTTATTGATGCGGCGCAGGCTAACTTGGCGATTGCCCAGTTAAGCGCAGTGCGCGGCCGTAGCCACAATCCAGAATGCGCGGCTCGCCAGTGTGTTTCCTGCATTTTGATGGATTGCATACTTCATGACATTTGGTTGTCTGCGCCGTTCGGTTCTTGGCTGAACCGAAAATGCACTCCAGATGAAAGTCTGCCGAGAATGGTCAGACAGACATGGCAAGTTGCCAATAATGGTCAGTACCGAACCTTGTTGCGACAGGAAGTGTTGCTGTGAAAGTCTCGCGATCATTTAACACGACCGCTCGGCGCCGGCTGACATTCTGGTTGCGCCGCATGCGGGAAGAAACGATGCGACCAGTCGTCGCAGCAAAATCCTGGAAGAGGAGTTAAATCGTTTTTTGAGTTGATGAACCGCTCGATGCATTTTTCGTCGTGACAAATGCCGAAAAAGTCGTCGCATCGCGACCAAAATATCAAGAAGTATTTGACATTCCACCCATAACATTTATAAAGGAACAATTGATGTTGCAATTCGAAAATCATATTTCGAACACCGGCGGTGCAGGTCTGCAGCCCGCTGCGAATGTTCCGCCAGCGCGCCTCCCCGCCGCCGGCCACGCCACGTCCGCGGACGAGGCGTTGCGCCGTGTTCGGGTAGAAGACAAGCGCATCATCAACGGCAAAGCCGATGTGAACCAGCTTGTGCCGTTCAAATACAAATGGGCCTGGGAAAAATATCTTTCCGGCTGCGCCAATCACTGGATGCCCCAGGAAATCAATATGAGCCGGGACATCGCCACGTGGAAAGACCCCAATGGCCTGACCGAAGACGAACGTCTGGTGGTCAAGCGCAATCTGGGATTCTTCGTTACAGCCGACAGCCTTGCGGCCAACAATATTGTCCTGGGCACTTACCGGCACATCACCGCTCCCGAATGCCGCCAGTATTTGTTGCGTCAGGCGTTCGAAGAGGCCATCCATACCCACGCCTATCAGTACATCGTCGAGAGTCTGGGCCTTGACGAAGGCGAAATATTCAATGCCTATCACGAGGTTTCCAGCATCCGGGAAAAAGATGAATTCCTGATCCCGTTCATCGAAACTCTGACGAATCCGGAATTCAGGACCGGTACTCCGGAGACCGACCAGCAGCTCTTGAAGAGCCTGATAGTCTTTGCTTGCATCATGGAGGGACTGTTTTTCTATGTAGGGTTTGCTCAAATTCTTGCACTCGGCCGCCAGAACAAGATGACGGGCGCCGCAGAGCAATACCAATACATTTTGCGAGACGAGTCGATGCACTGCAATTTTGGCATCGATTTGATCAATCAGATCAAAATGGAAAACCCCCACCTTTGGACTCCCGGGTTCAGGGATGAAATTCGCGACTTGATGCAAAAAGGCGTGGAACTGGAATACCGCTACGCCGAAGACACCATGCCGCGTGGAGTGCTGGGACTGAATGCACCCATGTTCAAGGAATATTTGCGTTACGTGGCCAATCGCCGCGCACAGCAGATCGGCTTGGATCCCCTTTATCCGGGAGCGAATAATCCGTTCCCGTGGATGTCCGAGATGGTCGATCTGAAGAAGGAAAAAAACTTTTTTGAGACCCGCGTGATCGAGTATCAAACGGGTGGGGCCCTGAATTGGGATTGATGTTCAAGGCCACTAAGCTTTCTGCGAGACCAGCGTTGCCGGTATTGCATCAGGGGCAGCGCATTTGACAGGCTGAATGGGTAAACCGGACAAAGCTGTATCTCTATATCACGAATTGTGTGCCGGCTCCTGCGGAGCCGGCGCGCCAGGCTGGGAGCCATGATCTCCCTGTCCAAGGTTGCTTTTTCTTTTCGTTTTCGGTCCCCGTCCGGCGATGGCTATCCATCGTTTCGGGACCTATTCCCCTATACCTCCCCAGATTACGCCGCGCGCGGAACTCTCGCGTCCGGCCAACAGAACTGCCAAGTGTTCGAACATGCGGCTTGCATAGCGCGCGCGCGGGCGCTGGTAGTAGGCACGGAGAAGAAATCCTTCTTTGAAGTGCTGGTAGTGCCTTTTGTTTAACTTTCATTAGGAGACATAGCAATGGCAGCAAAGAAGAAAGCAACGAAGAAGACCGCGAAGAAATCGTCAGCCAAGAAGAAGCCCGCCAAAAAGGCTGCGAAAAAGTCTGCGAAAAAGCCTGCGCGGAAGGTAGCGAAGAAGGCTGCGAAGAGGCCGGCAAAGAAGGCCGCTAAGCGCCCGGCCAAGAAAAAGGCCGCGAAGAAAAAGGCTAAGAAGCCCGCCAAAAAGAAGGCGAAGAAGCCTGCGAAAAAGAAAGCGAAGAAGGCCTCTAAGAAGAAGCCTGCTGCCAAGGCGCCTGCTGCTGCAGCGCCTGCGGCACCGAAGCCGGTGTCCGCACCCGCAGCTTGGCCATTCCCGGTAGCAGGCAACCGGCCTAACTAAGCTTCCCATATGCTCGCGGGCAAACTGCATCCGCGAGGGATACCAGGCACTGAGCCGCGAGCTTTGGGATCAAAGTTAGAAATGACGGCTGCACTTGCGCAAGTGCAGCCCGGTCAGGATCGTAAACCCAGGTACGGATGGCGCACCGAGTTCTACAACAGTTCTTACCCCAGATAAGGGACGAGAACGCTTTCCCATCGCGATTGAAGCAGAACCCTAGCGCTTCAATGATGCGCATCGTTTGGGCGCCATAGCTTCGAACAGTCTCCGGGACTCACCGATATCGCATCGGGCGATGTTGCGCGAACTGTGCCGGGTTCAGTTCATCAACAGGAGAGTCACTTGAAAGCGCCAAGCCGAAAAACTGGTCTGTTATGCCTTGTAGTGTTCGTTATTGCGATGGTCGGCGCATTCGTGCCCATGGGACACCTGCCCTATGTCGGGTCCGGCCTGACCCTGGTCAACCACTATCATGAGTGGTTGCTGATGTCCGGGTACGCGCTGCTGCTGCTCGCGACCTTTATTTTGTAGAAATCAGGGCCGGATGCAAGCCGGCCCCGATGGCAATCGCGCCCCTTTTACCGATTTGGTTGAGGGGTGATCCGCAAGTACGGTTTCACGGCCTTATAGCCTTTCGGGAATTTCTGCTTGATGACTTCCGGGTCCTGTATCGACGGGACGATTACAACGTCATCGCCATCCTTCCAGTTTACCGGTGTTGCCACGCTGTAGCGGTCCGTCAGCTGCAGAGAATCGATCACGCGAAGAATCTCGTCGAAGTTGCGGCCAGTACTCGCCGGGTAAGTTAGCGTAGTGCGGATTTTTTTGTTTGGATCGATGATGAAAACCGAGCGCACCGTCAAAGTGTCGTTTGCATTGGGATGGATCATGTCATACAGGTTCGATACTTTCTTGTCGGCGTCCGCCAGGATCGGGAAATTCAACTTGGTGTTCTGTGTTTCCTCGATATCCCCGATCCATTTATGGTGGGAATCGAGCGGATCGACACTCACCGCTATGGCCTTTACACCGCGTTTATCAAACTCTGACTTCAGTTTGGCGGTGTAGCCAAGTTCCGTGGTGCAGACGGGCGTAAAATCCTTGGGGTGCGAGAACAGCACCACCCAATTGTTGCCGGCCCATTGGTGAAAGTTGATAGGTCCATGGGTGGATTCCTGTGTGAAGTCTGGGGCGATGTCGCCCAAACGAAGAGTGGCCACGATTGGTCTCCGATAGTTTGTCGATGGGGTCGAATACTTTACTCGCCGGCTTGTTATTTCACAAACTATCGGTTTTACATAATGTTATGCCGTAACTTAAATAGCACTAACGTTTATGGATAGGAAAAAAGTCAGCTCAAGTTCGATTCGGTCAGTCGGGTACGACGAGCGTAATCGCATGCTCGAGGTCGAATTCAGCGACGGCCGGATCATGCAATATTCCGGCGTTTCGGCCGAGCTTCACCGGCGCTTGATGAGTGCCCCTTCGATGGTGAGTTACTTCAGGGACAATATCGAAGAATCGTTCACCGGAAGACGGATAAAAGGTTGAGCGAGCCGCGTCACCGCCCGTAGCGTTCAACAGTCCGGTTCTCCCTCGGCTGGGCGCGGCGCCGGGTCGAAGCCAAATTTCTGTGCGATTTCGCCGGCACGGATGCGGCCTATCGGCACGCGGATACCCGAGTAAGTGATGTAAATGCCGGTGGCGTGGCGGCGGGATTCTTGGTCGAACGCGTGAACCAGCAGGCGTTCGTCGATCGGATGACCGTGCAGATCGGTGAACAAACCCAAAACCCTTGGCAAGTCTCGATCATCCAGGACACCCACTTCACTGCCCCAGCGCAGCAGCAGCGAACCCGTTTCATCGATCCACGCGCCTGACAATTTTCCTATCGGCTGGTCAATATGTGTCTCAAGCGATAACGATGTGTCGCCCGGAGTGCGAACCACATAGGGCGTGTAATCAAGCGCAACGAAAACACGCTGGGGGCCATTCTGGAAAAACCAGCGTCCTCGCTCGTCCGGGCCATAATTGCGGCCGATGAAGGCCTTCACGCCAGAATTGGTAATGTGCTCGCCCTTGATCAGCCAATCACCGCGACGATCGAGCCGCAGCCAGCCATAGACGTGGGGGACGTCCGGCCACTTGCCCATGGCTCGCATGACTATCTCGTCCAACTTATTCCCCTGATCTAAGCGTGTGGCGCCGGACGTCTATGGACGCTTCCGCGCGAGCGTGACTCGTTATCGGAACGCCCGTCTGCGGGAACACGAGCGACTCGGCATTGGGACGCATCCACGCTCGCTGATGACTCGATTCCGCCCCAAGCTGCGCCCGCCGGAGAGCCGAGTCCGGGCGTACCGTTAACGAGTCGCGGCCCGACATCCTGCCATTTCCATGGCTCGCATGACGATCTCGTCCAATTATTCCCCTGATCTAAGCGTGTGGCGCCGGATGTCTATGGCCGCTCCCGCAAACGGGCGTACCGCTAACGAGTCGCGGCCCGACATCCTGCCACTTGCCCACCGCTCGAATGACTATCTCGTCCAATTATTCACCTGATCTAACGTGTGGCGCCGGACGTGTATGGCCGCTCCCGCAAACGGGCGCAGAATCCGGCTCAGAATCCTGACAAATCGCCAATCAAAGCATGGTCACGGTAAAATTGTACTCGCAGGTCCACCAAACGGCGTTGCAGCGTCCACCAAACGGCCCTTATAGCGTTCACGAACCAACCAACCATCAAGGAATTTCATGGCGCTGACTTTCTATTACGGCTCCGGGTCACCCTATGCCTGGCGTGTTTGGCTTGCGCTTGAGCACAAGGCTATCGCCTATGAACTGAAGACAATGTCTTTCTCGGCCGGCGACTTAAAAAAACCTGAATTTGCCGCGCTGAATCCGCGGCATAAAGTGCCAACGATTGTGGACGATGGTTTGGTTCTCTACGAATCGGCGGCGATCCTTGAATATCTCGAGGAACGTTATTCATCGGGGAAAACGCTATTTCCCGGAAACGTCGCCCAGCGAGCGGTTATTCGACGCCTGGTGCGCGAAGCGGATCAGTACCTGACCCATAGCATGGAACGCCTGCTGGATCAGGTGCTGTTTACGAAGCAGGATCAATGGGACCTGACAGAGATAGCGGCGGGACGCGCGGATCTTGCAAAGGAAATTGATCTGTTCGAACGTTATCTCCGCGGAGATTGGTTCGGAGACGGTTTGTCCGCCGCAGACTTTACGATCTATCCGATGCTCGCGTTGTCTTTACGCATGGAAAAAAAGAAGCCGGATCTCGGCCTGACCGCAGCCATGCCACCGAAAATTGGCGCGTGGATGAAGCGCATGCGAGCGCTGCCATTTCATGATAAGACCTATCCTCCGCATTGGAAGGCAAATAGCTGACGCCTGGTTGGACTTGCCTGTCAATGTTCAAGAGCGGGCCGGCATTGCGTGATTGCCTTGAACATGTCGCGACAGATTATGCTTCTTCATTGGCAAAATCAGGCGGTAGAGTGCTAGAAACTGCGTTTGATAACATAGCGCGCAAATGAGCAACCAAAGACAAGCGACGTTCGTGAACGCAGTCAATTATCCGGTAACGGCGTCATGAGCATCTTGCTGGGCTGCGTTGCCGATGATTTCACCGGTGCGACGGACCTTGCCAATACGTTGGTCAAGGCCGGCATGCGTACCGTGCAACTGCTGGGCGTGCCTCGAAGGACACTAACCCTGCCAGATGCCGATTGCATCATCATCGCGCTGAAGTCGCGCAGTAATCCGGCTGCCGAAGCGGTCGCCATGTCGGTTGCCGCGCTGGACTGGCTGCGCCAGAAGGATGCCAAGCAGTTCTACTTCAAGTACTGTTCGACATTCGATTCGACTGATAAGGGCAATATCGGCCCGGTGGCAGATGCGATGATGGATGCACTCGGAGCCGGCTTCACCGTCTTCAACCCTTCATTTCCCACCAACAAGCGCACTGTATATAAGGGCTACCTGTTCGTTGGAGATGAATTACTCTCCGAGTCAGGCATGCGGCACCATCCATTAACCCCGATGACGGATCCGTCGCTGGTGCGTGTGCTGCAGCGGCAAACCACTCATAAAGTTGGCTTGGTGCAATTCTCCAGCATCGTCAAAGGCGCTGCTGCAACGCGCACCGCATTGGACGATCTGCGCAAGCAGGGCGTCCGCCATGCTGTGCTCGATTCGCTGACCGATGAGCATTTAATGACGCTTGGCGAAGCCTGTGCAGACCTAAAATTGGTGACCGGCGGTTCCGGTATGGCGATGGGCTTGCCGGCAAATTTTATCCGCCAGGGCCTCATGAAGGGCGGTCAGCGCGCCAGCCTTCCTAAGGTCAAAGGCCCGACGGCAGTGATCGCAGGCTCCTGCTCGATAGCAACGCAAGGCCAGGTCGCCTTGATGAAAAAGGATCACGACGCATTCGAACTCGACCCGATGGCTATTGCTTCTGGTCACGACGTAACTCAGGATGTTCTACATTGGGCGGCGCAGAGGCTCTCGGAAAAACCTATTCTGGTCTACTCCACCGGAACACCCGAACAAGTCAAAGCGGTGCAGGATCGGCTCGGACGCGAGCACGCGGGTACGATGGTGGAAGAGACGTTCGGCAAAATCGCCAAGGGCCTGGTCGCCAAAGGTGTGCGCAGGCTGTTGGTTGCGGGTGGCGAGACGTCCGGCGCAGTGGTGAGCGCGTTAGGTGTGGAAGGTCTCGCTATCGGACCGGAAATTGATCCGGGCGTGCCATGGACTTTTTCGATCGGCGAACCGTCGTTGGCGCTGGCATTGAAGTCGGGCAACTTCGGCACACCCGATTTCTTCACCAAAGCTTTCAGGCTGCAGCCAACGTAAGTTCTGCCAGCGACTCCGCCTGACAGCTGCCGACTGTTGCATGCGGGGATAACTGACAGGTCCCATGCGCAAATGAACGAAGCTAGACTACGGGAAGACATCTGCAGGCTTGGCAAGTCCATGTTCGACCGCGGGCTCACGGTCGGCAGCTCGGGTAACATCAGCGTGCGCCTGAACGATGGCTGGCTGATGACGCCAACCAATTCCTGCCTGGGCCGTCTCGACCCGGCTTCCCTTTCCAAGGTCGACGGCAAGGGACTCCTGCTGTCCGGCGAAAAGCAGACCAAGGAGTCGTTTCTGCACCTTTCAGTGTACGGTGAACGTCCTTCGGCGAAAGCCATCGTGCACCTGCATTCAACGCATTCAGTGGCTGTCTCCTGTCTCGCAGACGTCGAT
The DNA here is from genome assembly GCA_045810225.1 of Burkholderiales bacterium. Taxonomy (GTDB): domain Bacteria; phylum Pseudomonadota; class Gammaproteobacteria; order Burkholderiales; family JACQAP01; genus JACQAP01. The sequence continues at coordinate 9,577 of JBJMWI010000154.1, read as the reverse complement.
GCACAGCAGCCAATTCCGCCTATCACCGCTTATTACGTCATGAAAATCGGCAACCTGGTGTTGCTGCCGTATTACGCACCGGGAGACTTGGCGCTTGCCAACGCGGTGAAGGAAGTGGCGGCAAAGCATCATGCTATTTTGCTGGCAAATCACGGTCCGATTGTCGCTGGTAAGGATTTGGAAAGCGCGGTTTATGCGACCGAGGAATTGGAGGAAACCGCGAAAATCTACCTGATGTTGCGTGGCAACCGGCTCAGCATACTGACGCAAGACCAGGTCGCGGAATTGCATCGGAAGTGGCCGCAGTAAGATGTAGCTGTGCTGGAAGCAAGGACTGAATTTTTCGAGTTATGGTGAGCTCGCACATGCTGCATCCGGTAGCGGGGCCGGACCGTATCTAGGGTTGCGGCAACCTTGCGGCTTGCGTCCGAAATTGCCGGACAGATTAAAAATAGTAGCGTTTTTCCGTTTGATCCAATCAAGGAGGACATTACATGAACCAGAAGCTTATCGTGAGTTCCGCACTTGCCGGGCTTATCGCCATGGCGTCGACAGGCAATAGCTTTGCCGCGGACAAGCCCGCGAGCAAAGAAAAATGCTACGGCGTCGCCAAAGCCGGTCAGAACGATTGCGCCAATGCAACCGGAACCCATTCTTGTGCTGGACAAGCAACGACCAACAAGGCGCCGGAAGAATGGAATTACGTGGCAAAAGGCACCTGCGAGCAGCTCGGCGGCAAACTCTCGTTCAAGAAATAGTTCAGAAGCATTGTTCATCGGCACGAGCCGAGCTTGGGCTGGTGCAGGTCGCAATCCCGCATGAGTCTGCTTAACGTTCCAGAAGCAAAACCCATTGCGCAGGGCGTCGGCATCGGGCTGCGCGCAACCCATTACCGCGCGTTGCTCGATTCCAAACCCGCAGTCGGCTGGCTCGAAGTACACAGCGAGAACTATTTCGGCGAAGGGGGCTACGACCTTCACGTGCTGCATCAGTTGCGCTGCCACTATCCGATCAGCCTGCACGGCGTAGCGTTGTCACTGGGCTCCGCCGACGGCACTCGAAAGCCCCATCTCGCAAAATTGAAACGGCTCGTCGAATACATCGAGCCGGCGCTCGTCTCGGAACATCTGTGCTGGGCTGCCCTTGGCGCGCACCATTTCAACGATCTTCTGCCGATGCCTTATACCCGTGAGGCGCTGGACGTTATGGTTGCACACGTGTCGGAAGTTCAGGACATCTTGCGCCGGCCAATACTCATCGAAAATATTTCCAGCTACCTGCGGTTTCGTGCTTCCGAGATGCCGGAATTGCAGTTTCTTGCTGAACTCTCGGACCGTAGTGGCTGCGGCATCCTTCTCGATCTCAATAATCTGTTCGTCAATTCCGTTAACCACGGATTCGATCCGATTGCGGCGCTGGATGCGCTTGCGCCGGAAACCATTGGCGAGATCCATCTTGCCGGCCATTCGGCCACTGCGGAAGTGTTGATTGATGATCATGGTTGCCGCGTGGCCGAGGCAGTCTGGAATCTCTACCGGGTTGCCTGTCGTCGCTTGGGTCAGGTGCCTACGCTGATCGAATGGGATACTGCCATTCCGCCGCTCGATGTGTTGCTTGACGAAGCCGCCACAGCGGAGCGGCTGCGCGAAGCTGAATATGTCTGAACTCGCGAGTCTGCAGAGGCGATTTGGGTCTGGGCTGGACGCCGTCGATGCCAAGGCTGACATCCTCGATATGTTTCTCGGCGAAGCCGAACACGTCAGACGGCGCTTCGCAATCTATTGCGCGAACACACTAGCCAATGCGGTCAAGGCGATCGAAGCGGCCTATCCCGTTGTCGCGAAAATTGTCGGTGATGAATACTTTGGCGGATTGGCGAGGCAATACCGTTTGCGCTTCGCGTCTCGCGCGGGCGACCTCAATGAATACGGCGAATGCTTTGCTGACTTCCTCGCCGGCTTTGCGCCTGTGCAGGACCTTCCTTATTTGCCGGATGTGGCACGGTTGGAATGGCATGTACACCGCGCGCATTACGCGGCCAATGCGCCGGCGTTCGATCCCGCTAGTCTGGTTTCGGTGTCTGTACAGCAACACTTGGAGCTGCGGCCGCGGGTACACCCGGCTTGCCGTGTGATGCATTCTATTTATCCGATAGCACGCATTTGGGAAGTGCACCAAACGAAGTACAGTGGCACATTCCAGGTAGATTTTGCGCACGAACCCAGCTACGTTCTTGTGTCACGTCCTGGCTTCAGAGCCGAAGTGGCCTGCATCAGCGCTGCCGAAGCAGCGTTTCTGTCCGCGGCGCTCGGCGACGCCACCTTGGCAAGCGCATTGAGCGCAGCGCAGGAGCGCGATGCCTCGTTCGATCTTGGATCGTCGTTGTTAAAGTGGGTGCAGTCGTCGTTAATCGTCGGTTTCGAACTTAACGCAGCATGAGTTATTGCGGACGAAAAACCCCCCGCGCCGAACGTGGGGCCTAAATAGGCTGAACCGGCTTACATTCACAGCACAATCCAACCGATGGTTGCGCTTTTAGTCCCCGGGCCACTCGCTATGGGCGGCGAGCCACGCATAATGCGGGAAGCACAAATGCAAGAAGCCCGAACTCTATAGACAGGAACTGACATGACCCATAATAGTTGCGCAATCTATCCGAGCCTCAAAGGCAAAGTCGTATTTGTCAGCGGAGGCGGTTCCGGAATAGGAGCGTCCATCGTGGAAGGCTTTGTGCGACAGGGCGCGCGGGTTGGCTTTATCGATATCGACGATACGGCAAGCGATGTGCTGGTCCGTAAGCTCAAGAGCGCGGAAGCAACGCTGCGCTTCGTGCACTGCGACGTGCGCGACATCGGGCAATTGCGCGCCGCCATCGGCGTGGTGCAATCGGAACTGGGTGACGTCGCGGTTCTGGTCAACAATGCAGCACGTGATGACCGTCATGCCGTCGAAAGCGTGACCGTTGAATACTGGGACGAACGGCTTGCTGTCAACCTGCGCCATCAGTTTTTTGCGGCGCAGACGGTAGTGGAGCAGATGAAGCGCCTGGGCGGGGGATCCATTATCAATTTCGGATCGATCTCATGGATGACGGCAACTGGCGGCATGCCTGCTTACACCACCAGCAAGGCAGCGGTTCATGGACTTACGCGCGGCCTGGCGCGCGACTTCGGGCCGTTCAACATTCGCGCCAATACTGTTTCCCCAGGCTGGGTCATGACCGAGCGGCAAAAAAATCTTTGGCTTACGCCGGAAGGCGAGCGCGAGTTGGAGGCCTCGCAATGCCTCAAGGGTCGGTTGCAGCCCGATGACATTGCCAACATGGTGCTGTTTCTGGCGTCCGATGACGCGAAGATGGTTACCTCGCAAAATTTTGTCGTCGATGCGGGATGGACGTAAAAAAACGGCCAGGAATACTGCGAGCAAAAACAGCCGACGAGGGTACGTTGAAGCTTTAGCTGTGCTTCAACCTGCGCCGAAGTCCGGTTCATAACGCACCAGACCGGACAGCGATGCACCGGGCGATAGAATAGTGCCGCCGATCTGCTCAGAGTCGAGGTGACCGAGATTGAGCCAGTCCACTGTATTGCTGACCGGCTCAACGCACAGGAAATCACGCGATGGTGGCGTGTAAACCACGAGATAGGACAGCGGTGGTTGTGCCGTCATGCGCAAGCGACGCCCTGTTTCTGGCCAGCGCAAGGTGGCGATATGCTTCCAGCCAATGAAATTATTGTCCAGCGTCGCAGAACTCATTTTCAGTCCACGTGCCAGCGACTCGACTACTTCATTGCGTGTCAACTTGACCGGCATGTCATGATCGGCCTCCCACATTTGCGCTACTTCTGCGTGCAGTGTCATGCCGGGCGTATACGGGAAGTAAGGGTGGTGGCCGATGCCGACCGGCATCGTGGCGGCATCGGTATTGCGTACCATGAGCTCGACTTCGAGGCTGCGCGGTGTCAGCGAAAAATGTTGTTCTGCCCGATACGCGAACGGCCAATCTCCGCGTTCGTGGTCCAGTACCAGGCTGATCGAAGCGGGCTCGTGGGCAGTAACTTTCCATGGCAGCTTCCACGCGTTGCCATGAATGGCGTGCGGCGAGCTACCGAAGTTGCGCGGTAGTGTTATATGCCGACCTGCAAACACAAACCGGCCGTCGCGCACCCGGCCGCTGAACGGCACCAGCGGAAAACTCGACATCATGAGCGGATCACCAGCGGCGAGTCCTTCCGGACTAGCGGGGCGCATCCATTCGATGGTCTCTGCCTTTTCCTTGCTGTAAAAGCGCGCGATCGAGCCGCCTGTTGCCGGAGCAATATCCAGGTGAAGGTTTCCTGCCGATATGCTGATGACGGACTTGCTTTTCATGGCTCTGTGACCGGCAGTCGATAGAAGCGGATCGCGTTGCCGCCCATGATCGCGGATTGTTGCTCAGCGGACTGACCGGAGATCAATTCCTGCGCGGCGGCAAGCCAGCCATGATAGTCGCCATTGAGCAGCATTACCGGCCAATCGCTGCCCCAGACCACGCGCTCCGCGCCAAAAGACTCAATTAGATGCTCGGCGTACCGGCGCAGTTCGGCAGCTTTGCAGCCAGCGCGCGCCTCGGTGACCAGGCCGGACAGTTTGCAGTACACCGGCGTCTCATACGCCAGAAGCCGCATGTTATCGGCCCAGGGTTGCCACATGCCTTGCGCGATTTGCGGTTTGCCGCCATGGTCCACAATTGCGCGCAGTTCGGGATGCCGTCCAAGCAACGTGAGGGCGGCCTTGAGATGGGGCGGACGCACCAGCAAGTCGAATGAGAGATCGAGTTCCATGATAGCGCGCAGCGCCGGGCCGATATTCGGCTGCAAGATCCATTCGGTATCCGGAATCTCCTGGAGCATGGGCCGAATTCCGCGCAAGAGGGGATCGCGCGCCAAATCGCGCAGCATTTCGCTGGCGTCCGCCGCCGCCATGTCAATCCAGCCCACCACTCCTTTGATCAAACCGCCGCTGTTGCGTGCCTGCTGCAGTAGCCAGCGCGTCTCGGCTATAGTTTGCGCCGCTTGCACAGCAATGCTGCCGGACACGCCGTTTGCTTCCGCCACTCCGCGAAAGTCTTCAACGAGATAGTCTCGTTCAATTGGCGCCAGCGCCGGGTCGGTGCGATGGCCGATCCAACCATAATCGGCTCGCGCCAACTGCCACAGGTGATGATGGGCGTCGATCATGAAGTCGGTGCTTGCGCATCCATCAGTCCGGCCGATTTGAGATCGCGCCAGAGGCTTGCTGCAATCGGCGTATTCAGCATGCGCAGATTCTCATCCAGTTCAGCCACGCTGCTCACACCCGGCACTACGCTTGCAACGCACGGATGGTGCAGCGGGAATTGCAACGCAGCGGCTTTGAGGGGCACGCCGTGTGCAGAGCAGATTTTTTCGATCGCGCCGACTCGCGCGAGGACCTCGGCCGGGGCAGGCGCGTAATTGAACCAGGCATTCTTGACGGCGCCGCTCGCGAGGATGCCGGAATTGTACGGGCCACCAAGGATGATGCCGATGCCACGCTGGCTGCAAAGGGGCAGGAAAGACCTCAGGGATTCCTGTTCGAGCAACGTGTAGCGGCCGGCCAGCAAAAAACAATCGAAATCGCCAGCCTCGGCAAAGGCCTGGCACGCCTGCCACTCGTTCAGCCCGCAGCCGATGGCCTTGACGACGTGCTGCTCGCGCAGTGAAAGCATAGCTTTGTAAGTACCCGCCATCGCCTGGCGGAACACCTCGGGATAGCGATCGCCCTGGTTGCGATGATCGACGTCATGGATGAGCAGGATATCGATGCGATCCGTTCCGAGGCGGTTGAGACTGTCCTCGAACGAACGCATTGCGCCGTCATAGCTGTAATCGTTGAAGCGCGCGAAGTCGGTGATATCGCGGAACAGTTCAGCGCCGGTCGGCTTGCCGAACGCAGGGCGAAGCCGCCATCCCACTTTGGTCGATACGACGATGCTGGAATCGGCGAACAGCCGCAGCCCGCAGCCCAACCGCCTCTCCGAAAGCCCATGTCCGTACAGCGGAGCCGTATCGAAATAATTAATTCCGGCTGCGTACGCCGCCAACAGGGTGTCGATTGCGCTGCGCTCCGACATGGCGACGTACATGTTGCCGAGCCCGGTGCCGCCGAAACCCAACACCGGCAGATCGAGCTTTGAACGGCCCAGTGTTTTGCGCTCCAGCATGTTTTACCTCCGCGAGTGCGCCGGATGGTAGCACGCTGATCTGCTGTGCCCGGCCCGGATTTTTTGCGGCGCAACCAAGAAATACGCTTGCTCTCCGGCGTGAAACTGCGGGATGCTTGCCGGAACATTCAGACCTGAATCTCCAGGAGCTGCTGCAGTGCTGAAGAACATCGATCCGCTGTTGTCGCCGGAATTGCTTTCGACCTTGCGCGCGATGGGACATGGCGACGAACTTGCAATTGTCGATGCCAACTATCCCGCGATGTCCAGTGGCCGTCCGGTGCTGCGGGCGGACGGCGCGCTGGTGCCCCAGGTCGCATCTGCGGTGCTTGCATTAATGCCGCTTGACGAGTTCGTGCCTTGTGCGGCTTTCCATATGCAGGTCGTGGAGAATCCGGCCGCCCAGGTGCCGATCTTCGAGGAGTTCCGATCACTGCTGCGTAAGTACGAACCAAAAATGGCAAAGCTCGAAGGTATCGAACGTTTTGCGTTCTATGAGCGGGTCAAGCAATGTTACGCCGTGGTTGCAACGGGTGAACGCCGCCTCTACGGCAACCTGATCCTTAAAAAAGGAATTGTCCGGCCCGACTGAAGGGAGCTACGTGCGTCTGTTCGAACTGCGTGGGATTTCCAAGAATTTCGGCGCCATCCAGGCCCTGACCGGTGTCAATCTGAAGATTGATGCCGGTGAAGTGCTCGGTCTGATGGGGGACAACGGCGCCGGAAAATCCACGCTGATCAAAATCATGGCCGGCAATTTTCCGCCATCCGCCGGTGAAATATGGCTCAAAGGCGCGAAAGTCGAATTTAACAACCCGGTGGACGCGCGCCGCAAGGGCATCGAAGTGGTTTATCAGGATCTAGCCTTGTGCGATAACTTGACTGCAGCGGAAAACGTATTTCTTGGGCGCGAAGCCAAATTTAAATTCGGCCCGTTCAGCTTGGTTCACTACTCGGCAATGTTCCGCGAAGCCGCGCGCCATTTCGCGGAACTCAAATCGGAAACGCGCCCGCGCGATTTGGTGAAGCAGATGTCCGGCGGTCAGCGCCAGGCTGTTGCGATTGCGCGCACGCGGCTGTCGAATCCGAACATCGTGCTGATGGACGAACCAACTGCGGCCATCAGCGTGCGCCAGGTGGCTGAGGTGCTTGATTTGATACGCCGTCTGCGCGATCAGAATGTTGCAGTAATCCTGATCAGCCACCGTATGCCGGACGTATTTGCGGTATGCGATCATGTCTCGGTCATGCGCCGGGGGAAAATCGTTGCAGACAAGCCGATCCGCCAGACTTCCCCAGAGGAAGTGACCGGCTTGATCACTGGCGCGATTGAAACGGCATGAAGCCAAAGCACCCGATGAAAGAGTCGGCAGACGAGATTGCACAGCGCAAGGACAAAGGCGCCCTGCGACAGATGGTGCGCAGTCAACCGTTCTGGGTCACCATCGCGCTGCTGGTGATGTGTTTGATCATGTCGCAAATGTCGTCGGTATTCTTCACCGAAGACAACTTCTTCAATGTCACGCGCAACTTTGCCTTCATTGGCATCATTGCCATGGGCATGACCGCAGTCATTATCACGGGCGGAATTGATTTGTCCGTTGGGTCCGTCGTCGGCATTTCCGGCATGGTCACCGCAATGGTGCTTCATGGCGGCCATTCCTGGTGGGCCGGGATTGTCGCCGGCCTGCTGGTTGCGCTGCTGTGCGGGCTGGTCAACGGCATCCTGATCGCGTACGTGCGCCTGTCATCGTTCATCGTTACGCTGGGCATGTTCGGCATTGCCCGCAGTCTGGCGCAAGTGCTGTCCGAGAACCACATGATTTATGAGTTTGGTCCCGATGAAAAAATATTTTTCCAGATCGGCGGCGGCATGCTGCTGCGCCTGGCGAACCCATTCATCCTGCTGGTGCTGCTGACTGTTTTGTTCATGTTTCTGTTGCGTTACACGGTCTGGGGGCGCTGGGTCTATGCGATCGGCGGCAACGAGCACGCCGCGCGCCTGACCGGTGTGCCGGTGAACCGCGTGAAGCTTTCGGTTTATGTGCTTTCCTCATTCATGGCTGGAATCTCGGCAGTGCTGCTGGTCAGCTGGCAAGGGGCCGCGATCAATGCAATGGGCACCGGTTACGAATTACGCGTAATCGCCTCATCCGTAATCGGCGGGGCCGACTTGATGGGCGGCGCGGGCGGCGCGTACGGTTCGTTCATCGGCGCGGCCCTGATCGAAGTGATCCGGAACAGTTTGCTTCTCGCAGGCGTGGATGCAAACTGGGAAGGTACGTTCGTAGGTCTTTTTATCGTATTTGCCGTATTGTTGAGCAAGTTCCGCGGTATGCGCTCGGGATAATCCGGGCCGATAACGACATAAGGAGGAAGCAATGAAAAGCACTTTGATAGCGGCAGCAATGGCTGGTTTGTTCGGCTTGCCGGGTGCGGCCATGGCCGCTGATGGCAAGCTGGTGTTAGCCCTGGTTCCCAAAAACATGAACAATCCGTTTTTCGACCAGGCGCGGGACGGCTGTAAAAAAGCCGAGAAGGAGAGTGGTGGAAAAATCGAGTGCCGATACATTGGGCCGGGCGAGCACGGTGGCGGCGATGAGCAAGTGAAAGTGGTGCAGGATCTCATCACTGCCAAGGTCAATGGCATCGCGGTCTCGCCGTCCAATGCGCCTGCCATGGCAAAGGTGCTGGAGCGCGCCAAAGCCGCCGGGATCCCGGTAACCACCTGGGATTCCGATCTGTTGCCGAAGGATAAGGGCCTGCGTGCAACGTATGTCGGTACCAAAAATTACGACATCGGTGTGAATTTGGCGAAGATCGCAATGAAGCTGAAGCCCAAGGGCGGCACCATCTGCATCCAGTCGGGCGGCGCGGCGGCAGCCAACCATAATGAACGCATGCAGGGGATTCGCGACACTATCGCTGGCAAAAAATCGAAGGAACCGCCCGGTGAGCGTTTGACCGGCCAGAACGGCTGGAAGGAAGTGGATGGCTGTCCGCTGTACACCAATGACGATTTCCCGTTGTCGGTAACGCAGATGGGTGAAATCCTCGCCAAATATCCCGACCTCACGGCGTTCGTGCCTACAGGCGGATTTCCTCAGTTCGTGCCGAATGCATACAAGCAGGTGGTAGATAAGAACATGGAACGCATCAAGAGCAAAAAAACAATCCTGGTTGTTGCGGATACGCTGCCGATGCAAATGGATCTGATGAAGGCCGGATACAGCAATGGTCAGGTTGGCCAGCGCCCCTTCGATATGGGGTACAAGTCGATGTTCGTGCTGAAGGACTTGATCGACAAAAAGAAGGTCGAAGATCCCATTTATACCGGCCTCGATGTCTGTGAGC
>JBJMWI010000153.1:0-14409 GCA_045810225.1 Burkholderiales bacterium | reverse complement strand
CGGTCCGGTGCACGCGCGCGAGCGCGCGCGCCAACGTTGGAGCCGCGGCATCTCCCCTGCGGAATTGAGCCTGGTGACACGCCAGATGGCGACGCTGCTCGCCTCGGGCCTGACCATGGAGCAGTGTCTCAACGCGTTGATCGAAGCGGCCACCGAGCCGGTAACGCGTGAAGTCCTCACAGGCGTCAAGACCGAAATAACGGCGGGCCTGTCGCTCGCCGGCAGCCTGGGAGCGTACGAAAAAAGTTTCCCCGACTTCTATCGCGCGCTTGTGCACGGTGGCGAGGAGTCGGGCGCGCTCCCGGTGGTGCTGCAACATCTGGCGGACTATCTGGACGCTCGCCAGGCCATGAAACAGAAAACCGGCCTGGCGCTGTTATATCCCATTCTGGTGAGTATCGTGGCGCTCGCAATTGTGACCGGCCTGCTGGTGTATGTCGTGCCGCAAGTGGTGCAGGTATTTCAGCAATCACGCCAGAGTCTCCCGCTGCTGACGCGCGCGCTGATCGCTGTGAGCGATTTCCTGCGCGGTGCGTGGCCGTACATCGCGGCTGGCGGCATCGGCGCAGCGTTGGCCGCGCGCTGGCTGCTGCGACGGGACGCGGAGCGGCGCCGCTGGCATGGGCTGCTGTTGCGCCTGCCATGGTTGGGTGCCCTTATTCGCGGTGTAAACACATCGCGCTTCGCCAGCACGCTGGCGATCCTGGTCGGCGGCGGCGTACCGCTGCTATCAGCGCTTGCGTCCGGTGCGCGCGTCATGACCAACATGGTCATGCGTGAAGCGGTCGAACATGCCATCGAGCGCGTCCGGGAAGGCGCCGGGCTGGCGCGCGCGCTGGGTGAAACCCATGCGTTCCCGCCATTGCTCATCCATCTGATCGCCAGCGGCGAAGTCAGTGGCAAACTCGAACAGATGCTCGAGCGCGCCGCGCACCTGGAATCGCAGGCCCTGGAGCGTCGCCTGGCGGTGTTCCTGACACTGTTGGAACCCGTCATGATCCTCGTGATGGGTGGCGTGGTGCTCATGATCGTGCTCGCTATCCTGCTGCCCATCATTGAAATAAACCAACTGGTGCATTGACCGGAGCGCGGCTCCAAACCCCGATGGGTTCCGTGCGCCATCGAACATACGGGCGCTCCGTGTTGCACTACGCTTTCATCATATTGGCACCCCCAACTTGATGCTCGGAACGGAAAACTTGCCATGGTGACACCGGACCCTCCCGGACAAAATCATCTTCTGGCCGCACTTGCGGCGGACGATTTCAGCCGGCTGCTGCCGCACCTTGAAGGCATCGAACTGACCACTGGGCAAACCGTGGCCGAATTCGGCTTCAGGCAGGACTACGTCTTCTTCCCCACCAGCAGCCTGATCGCGCTGCTGTGGCGCATGGAAGACGGGACACATTTCCAAACCGGGCTGGTCGGCAATGAAGGTTTGGCAGGAATAGGACTTTGCCTGGGCGAATTTGGCATTCCGGGCCGTGCGGTGGTGCAGAGCGCGGGCTATGGTTATCGCCTGGCCAGCACTGTGCTGAAAACCGAATTGGACCGTCGCGGACAATTACAGCGTTTGCTGCTGCGTTTCACGCAAACGCTGCTCATGCAAATGGCACAGAGTGCAATATGCCGCGAGCATCATTCCACGGAGCAACAGCTATGCCGCTGGCTGTTGCTATGCCTCGATGGCTTGCCATCCCACCAGCTATCCCTGAGGCAGGACTCGATTGCTGACATGCCTGCCTGGCGCCGCGCGGGCATGACGGACGCAGCCAACCAGCTTCAAGCCAGCCAGGCGCTGCAATATCGTGGCGGAAAAATAACGCTCGACCGCCCAAAGCTTGAACTGCGGGTGTGTGACTGTTATCAGACGGGCAAAGGCGAATTCGATGGATTGCTACCGCGCAAGCAGATGACGGCGCCTCAAACTGCGTGACCGGGACTCCCGCCCGACTCATTGCCATGCCGTCCGATCCGCACATCACGGCTCATACCATCCCCGGAGAGCGTCAGGCCGTAGACCGACGCGCATTCATTACCAATAAATTGCTGAACGCTCTGCCGCGTAACAATTACCGGCGCATGTTGACAGGTTTGGAACCGGTGAATCTGGCTTTTGGTGAGGTGCTTTATGAGCCAGGAGATCAGATCAGCCATGTCTATTTTCCTGGGATTGCACTGGTGTCACTGATGACGTTAGTGGATGACCGTCTGACTTTGGAAGTGGGGATGGTCGGGTGCGAGGGCATGGTGGGCCTGCCTGTGGCACTCGGCATTGGCGTATCGCCGTTTCGCGCGCTGGTTCAGGGAGCGGGCACGGCCATGCGCATGAAATCAAATTGGTTCGTCAAGGAACTGCGCCGAAGTACGGCACTGCAGCGTGCGCTCCAGCGCTACACGCATACTCTGATGGCGCAGTTTGCCCAAACCGCCGCGTGTAACCGGTTCCATGTGGTCGAGGAACGCCTGGCGCGCTGGTTACTGATGACACGGGACCGCGTGCAGTCCACCGATTTCAGGCTTACGCAGGAATTTCTTTCCCATATGCTGGGCGTGAGGCGCGTTGGCGTCACCAAAGCAGCGGGACATCTGCAGCAGCGCAGACTCATCGAATACAGCCGCGGGAACATCCGCATCGTTGATCAACCCGGGCTCGAGGCCGCCTCGTGTTCGTGCTATCGGGCAAACCGCAACTCGCACATCGACCCCGTGTAATCCTGCGATCAGTTCATCCAGGCCCCGAGAGGAATGCTCAAGTAAAAGCCGAAGGCGTCGACCTCGTTATAGTTGGCAATCTTTGGAAAATAGGTTGCATTCACCTTGATGCGCCCGAGATCGTAAGTCACCAGTGGGATCATCCCCACAAATGTCGTACCTCGATTGTAGGTTGCGCTGTTAACGGCCGCCACGGCCCCACCGATTCTCCAGTCGCCGAACTTGAATTGATAGCCTAATCCGGCAAATTTGGCCCAGTTGCTGCCGGAATCTTTATACGCACCTGCTTCGAGAAAGGTGCTGCCCCGCGCGCTGTCGGTCAATGCATAGTGAAGAGCGAGACCAGGGTTGATCTGGTTGTCCAGATTCTTTTTATGTACCGTTTCACGATCAGGATGGTAGGAGAGTCCGTACACATTGATGTCCAGCGAGCGCAGATTGAACCAGGAATCCGTATTCTTCGGGGCTGAGAGCCCTGGCATTTCGGCAACCGGTTCCGCGTCATCGGCGACTGCGATGCGGCCGGTAAGAATTACAAGCATGAGTACTATGCGGGCCAGCCGCGTGCGGTGGTCGATATCCAATGATCCCCCTGCCTCGCCCAGCCTGCTCCTTTCTGCTCGGGCCAGTTAAGTACCGTAGGAGACTGCTCAGGCTTTTACTTGATATAAGTAACAGCGGGCGCAGCTTACGCGGGAGAATGGCCAAGCACAACGCGCAATTTTCGTCAGTGCGTTAGCGCACATTTGACAAAAAACGTGACCCGCGATGCTTGCTGGAAGGAGGGATGGGGAAACCACGCTGCACGCGGCCGGCACACCGAATGCGCAGTGCGACAGCTACACTGCCTCAGCGTAGCAACTGCAGTTTATATGTTATCAGCCTGGCCGACCGGCGCAAAACGTCACCGTGGCAAGAAGCCCTGTGGGAAGTTACGCGAAAAATCGGGCGTATCGATGGAGCCGAGTGAAGCGTCAGCATCATTGGTGTCCGGCACACCCGGTACACCATGCATTGCAAGGAATGCCGCAAAAACGTGCCGATAGTTTGCATAGAGTGCGTTGCCCTCGCGCGCACCGCAGAAATCATTTGAAGCGCTTGTGCCAGAATGCCACTGAACCAGCTCTGCAACGTCCACCGCCGCGGAATCGTCACCATCAAGCGCTTCGGCGCGTGCGTTGCTTACAGGCGCAAGCGCGCAGCACACGGTCAGACCGGTTGCAATCAACGATCGGGTAGTGGAAGACGCCATCATGATGTTCCTGTATCACGCCATCGCATACGTCCGCACCTTCGCTGCGCGCAATCTCAAACCGTTTTTGTCTTAACGCCCGTTACGCGTCTATTGTGTTGGTGCAAATAACCACAGTCCCCGTTGGCTGCAATGCATGCAACCAGCCGGCTCCCGGACCAACGTAGGACGGAAACAGCATCGGCCGCTTGTCTTGGCTACTTGTCTGCGTTCCGCCGGCCAATGCCGCTCGCACACTTGAACTGCCCGATAACTCACGCGCTGATTCCATTCTTTCGCCCTCTGTGGCCGTATTAGCAGAACCGCCTGGCACACGCGTGCGCTTAACCGGAACCCAGGTATAAAGTGCTGTCCGCAGCGCAGGTCTGCCGTCCATTGTTCCGCGGCGTTTGACGGTGTTCTGCAATCGACAGCCCACCATAGTCGCCACGGGAACTACTAACGAACTGCGGTTCGCTGCAAGCGGCGCAACGACGGCGGGCGCAACGCTTCGGTCCCGGGTTTCGACGGCTCCGATGGCCATGGCACCAAGCAACAGTGCCGCGGCCCAGCTCATTCGTCCGTCATGGTTTTTTAATCTGTTCATTTGCCCTCCCAGGCATTGGCAATTGGCAGAAGGACATGTGTCTGTCATGCAGACTGCACTGTGATACCCGGTTTTTCTGTGCGCCAACGCACAAAACCGGCTTAATTCCGGGTCAGCAGATCTCTAATCAGCAGGTATTTGTGCTCGCGCCATAAAAATCAAATGTCATATCGACGTACGTAAGAATCTTGCACAATTGCGGGATGCTAACTTTAGGGTGAACGAACCAGTCGCTGCTTTTTCGCGTCTGTAGTGAGGCGTTATCGCGGTAAATCGAAGCCGAAAGTAATCATCACTCCCGCGAGACCTAGAAGTACCAGTTGGGTATTAAAAGATCCGTACTGGTAGCCGACGGCCGGAATGACGGCCAAGCCAAAACCGTTATGGTTGAAAGGCACCTTGTCCGCATTTTCGCCGCGGTAGCCGTACATCAGACCCCCACTCACATTGAAGTAAAAGCCTTGATGGTTGTCCTCAAAGAACCAGCGCTTGCCCGCGTAAACGTAGCCGCTATCCTGGTAAAAGGAATTCCTGAAATAGGTCGCTCCATATTCCAGAAACGATCCGGCCGGCTCCCACTCGAGGCCGATCATCCTCGGCACATCGTTATGCGCGCCAGAATGAACGTGATAAACATAGGGGCTGATCTGCAGCGTCAGCCGGCTTTCGTAGGATGGTGCGGAATGTAGTTCGGGAGGCCCCTCGCTATTCAGCGATGCGAATAGCGAGTCCTCGGCACAGCATGCCGTTGCGAACACCAGAAAAATCAATCCGGACAGCCTTACTGAAGAACGTAAGAAAAAGACAAACATCTATACAGAGGCGTATTTGAAAATGGGGAATCCCGAAGTTGTTATGGCTAGCCGTAAGCGCGTAGCCAGCGGTCGCGTCGCGAGCGTCGCGTCGCGTTCTGCATTGCCTAGTGGAGGGTGACGCCGGTCCTCTCTCCGATTGCTCGCGTCAATTGCTCAGCGTCAACCGGCTTGACCAGATGCAGATCGAAGCCAGCTTCTTTCGATTTTGCTTTGTCTTCTTCCATTCCCCACCCGGTGATTGCAATGATACGCAATGGACGTTGTTCTTTGAGCGCCTGGAGTCGCCGCGCCACCTCGTAACCGCTGATCCCGGGCATGCCGATGTCGAGGAGCACCACATCCGGACGAAACGCGATGGCCATCTTGATTGCCTCGAGGCCATTGTAAACAACGCATGTTTCATGTCCGAGCGATTGCAACAACAACCCCAGTGAGGCAGCCGCGTCCTCGTTGTCATCGACGACAAGTATGCGCTGGGGCGGTGCGGGCGGCGAAGGGTTGTGGCTAATTGATCTCCTGGGCTGGTCGACTGCCGCCGATTGCCTGACTTCAAGCGGAGCGCGGAACGTGAACACGCTGCCTTTGTTTATGCCGTCACTGTGCGCCACCAGCGAGCCACCGTGCAATTCCGCGAGCCGTCGCGCAAGCGCAAGACCCACGCCGAGACCACTGCCAACCCGTTGCAGTGGTGAGCGCCCCTGCACAAACATGTCAAAAATACGCTCTATCATCTCGGGCTCGATACCCTGCCCGGTATCACTGACATCCACAACCACCCAGCTGTTTTCCGTTCGTGCGTTGACTGAAATCTTACCGCCCGGCGCACTATAACGCGCTGCATTATTCAGCAAGTTGGTCAAGATCTGTGTCAAGCGGTGGAAGTCTCCCGAAACCGGCAATGAATCCTGCAATACATCGATTTGAATCGTGTGTTGGGCAGACGTGATGGAAGGCATCGCCGTTTCTATGGCCTGATGGAGTACAGCCACCATGTCCACGGTCTCCCGCAAGATTCTGAGCTTGCCGCGGCTGACTCGTGATATGTCCATCAAGTCTTCCACAATATGGGCCAGATGCGCACTCTGCCGATCGATCATCTGGCGCATGGTCTCCTGCGCCGGATCGGTAGCAGGCTTGTTGCCCATGAGATTTACTGCAAAACGAATCGGCGCCAGCGGGTTTCGCAACTCATGTGCAAGCATCCCGAGAAACTCGTTAACGTGCTGGGAGGCTTGTTCCATGTCGCGCAAATGGCGGCGTTCCGTCAAGTCTTGCGTGACCTTGGCGAATCCAACCAGACGCTCTTTGACGTCATACAACGCAGTTATTACCACCCTCGCCCAGAAATGTTCGCCGTTTTTTCGCACGCGCCAGCCTTCGTCCTCTGCCCGGCCGGTTCGGCGCGCGAGGGCAAGTTCCTCCCAGGGCTTGCCTGCTTCCAAGTCCCGGGCGGTATAAAAGCGGGAGAAATGCTTGCCGAGAATCTCATCGCGACTATAGCCCTTGATGCGTTCGGCGCCCGTGTTCCAGCTGGTAACAAGGCCCTGTGAATCAATCATGAACACGGCATAGTCGGTTACGCCTTCAATGAGCAACCTGAACCGTTCTTCGCTCTGGCGCAGCGCCTCTTCCTGGTTCTTTCGTTCGGTAAGGTCGCGAGTAACCTTTGAAAACCCGAGCAGCTTGCCGTTTTCGTCCCGTAACGCGGTAATCACCACACTGGCCCAGAATCGAGAACCATCTTTGCGGAGGCGCCACCCCTCATCCTCCAACCGCCCTTCCCGGGCTGCGATTCTGAGCTCTTCCTCCGGCCAGCCGCGGTCGATCGCCTCGCGCGTATAGAACACGGAAAAATGGCGACCGATGATTTCCTCGGGAGTGTATCCCTTGATGCGCTCAGCGCCGCGATTCCATGTGACGATCCTGCCTCCGGCATCAAGCGCGAACAACGCGTAATCCACCGTCTGTTCGGCCATCATCCGATAGATCGCAGGATCCATCGCTATTTTGTTATCTGCAGCCATCCCTTACCGGTTTTTCCTCTGCTTTTGTCAAATCGCACTCCCCGTACGGGGAAATTTACGCCGCACGTTGGCGGGACGCAATGTTATGCATGGAACGGCGTGCGGGCAATGCAACACTTTGACCGCTTTGGCTGATTTTCCGGCTGCCTTGAACACTGAGCCCAAAGGGCGATGAGGCGAACCCGGAAGCCGCCCAAGCCGGCAGGCTTGGTTTGTTAGGCGGAACTGCGCATCGAAGGCGCAAAATCGTGGGGGGACAACTTGGTCCGCCCGGATTTGCATCGGCGGATTGCCAAAATGGCACTCTGGTCAGGCGCCGGCGTAGGGTTCAAGCCCGCTGTGGCGCGCCATTGTAATGGGCGCGCCGCGCCGTATCAACCCGGCCCACACACGGAATGGGCAGTGTCGACAACGCCTTCAATGGTTTACCAAGTACAGTTACAGCCATTTTGCAATATCTATGTCACACGCGCGTGATCCAATGCGCGCCATGATTGCAAAGCGACTGACGTTCTGAATCCCGGCACTGCGCCCGCACCCCGAGTGCACCGGTATCGGTCAATCTGGATTTCCGACATCCACTTGGGAACGCCCGGCTGCCAAGCCGAATACCTGCTCGATTTTCTGCGGCACAACGATTCCGATCATCTGTATCTCGTTGGCGACATCATCGACGGCTGGCAACTGAAGCGCGGGTGGTACTGGCCCCAGGCCCACAACGACGTCGTCCAAAAAGTGCTGCGGAAGGCCCGCCGGGGCACAAAAGTCACTTACATCGCTGGTAACCACGATGAAGTCTTGCGCCAATTTCTCGGACTGGCATTCGGTGACATCGAAATATGTGATGAAGCCGTCCACACCATGGCGGACGGCCGCAAATTTCTGGTCGTACACGGGGATCTTTACGATGCGGTGGTCCAGCAAGCAAAGTGGCTGGCATTGCTGGGCGACCAACTTTACGTGCTGATCCTCAAATTGAACCACTGGTTCAATCGTGCCCGTGCGCGGCTCGGTCTGGGTTATTGGTCGCTATCGCAATACCTCAAGCACAAGGCCAAGAATGCGGTGAACTTCATGAGCGCCTTCGAACACGCTGTCGCGCGGGAAGCGCGTCAGCGCGCTTTCCACGGCGTGGTCTGCGGCCACATTCACAAGGCGCAGATCAAGACCATCGACGGCATCGTCTACTGCAACGATGGCGACTGGGTGGAAAGTCTGTCCGCATTGGTAGAAACCTATGAAGGCGAGCTCAAGATTGTGCATTGGCAGAACTTGCGCCGGACTGCACCTTCCCATCCGATCATTGAACAACAAGAGGAGTACATCGAGGTATGAAAGTTGTGATAGTCACAGACGCATGGTCGCCACAAGTCAACGGCGTGGTTACTACGCTGGGTAAAATTGGCCAAGGCCTGAATCGGCTTGGACACGAAGTCAGGTTCGTGACCCCGCAGTTGTTTAAGTCCATTCCGTGCCCGACGTATCCAGAAATCCGGCTGAGCCTCATGCCTTACGCCGGCGTTGCCCGGTTGATCCGGGAATTTTCTCCAGATGCCATCCATATCGCTACAGAAGGTCCGCTTGGCATGGCTGCGCGACGGTATTGTCTGCGTAAACAGATCCCTTTTACTTCCGCGTTTCATACCCGATTCGCAGAATATGTTCATGCGCGCATACGCGTGCCAGTCGACCTGACCTACAAATGGCTGCGTAACTTCCATGCCCCTTCCCAGGCGCTCATGGTTCCTACACCGAGCGTTCAGCGTGAATTGCGCACCCGGGGTTTTAACAATACGGTTGCGTGGACGCGCGGCGTGGACACCGTAACCTTTTCGCCCGGGGCGCGCGATGGCCTCGCGGGGCGGCGTCCCATTTTCCTTTATGTCGGGCGCGTCGCAGTGGAAAAAAATGTCGAAGTTTTTTTGAAACTCGACTTGCCAGGCAGCAAATGGGTCGTCGGTGAAGGGCCGATGCGAGCTCAGCTCGAACGCAAGTATCCTACCGTTTACTTCGCCGGTATCAAGACCCCTGCGGAATTGGCGAAAATCTATCGCGCGGCCGATGTCTTTGTATTTCCCAGCCTGACCGATACGTTTGGCCTCGTGCTTCTGGAAGCGCTTGCCTGCGGAACGCCGGTCGCGGCTTTCCCCGTGCTGGGACCGATCGATGTGATAGGGAACAGCGGTGCGGGGGTGCTGCACGCGGATCTGCGCGTCGCATGTATGCAGGCATTGGATATACCGCGCGAAAAAGCGCGTGCCTACGCGGAGCAATTTTCCTGGCAAGTATCCGTTGAGCAGTTTGTGCGGCATCTGGTGCCGGTGAAACTGCTGTCGGCCGCATAGTAGCGACCGAAACTCATGGTTGTTTTTTTTGCTGCGAACCGCCGGTCACCGGTGCAAGCAGTTTTTCCGGAATCTGCAGCGTTCTGGTGAAAACGCCGGTAAGTTCTGACGTGACGGCACTGGCGCCAAGCGGGACGACCAGTGGATCGCGAATGTCTCCGCTGACGCCAACCGGAATCGTGGTCAACAGCCCTCCGAGGATATAACCCACAATCGGGATTTTGCGCATGATTCGGTTGACACTGCTGAACGGTGCCACCAGCACAGTCAGCTTCGACTGCCGATCCAGCAGGTTGATCGATCCGGTGGCGGCAAGACCCACAGCATCGCTGTCCAGCGCTGCCTCCTCAATCAGGACTTTTCCAGCATCGATACGTGCGCCGGTAACCAGCTTGCGGTAGGTAAAACCTTCACGGTCGAAGCGCGGGCCACCCTTTTCAAACAGGCTGGTGATACTCTTTACCGACAGAATATTGCCGATCAGGCCGAATTTCATGATACGGCCGTTACGCGCCTCGGCGTGCACGTTGCCCTTCAAATTGCGCAGCAAATCTTCGCGCTTGCCGCTGCTCGTCAGATCAACCTGAGCGTCGAACTTGCCGGTAATCAGTACGCGCTCGTCGCTCAGGCAACGCATGGTGTCTCCAAGCTCCTGGTTGCGCGCGCGGATTCTGGCTAACGCCGTCACTTGTTCCGGCAATACCTCAACCGTCAGCGGAAAGGAAATGCCGCACATGTTTGCTTCATTCACATCGATCTGAGCACGGTTTTCTTCGAGTGTCATGGTCGCGGACAGGGGCTCAATACGACGTTTCTGGTATTGAATAAATCCGGAATGTATTTTGATCTGCCCGACCACCGGCAAGGGCCACAGCTGCGAAAAAAAATCGTCGTTCTGTGCGGCCGGAGGTTCCGGTGTTTCTGCTTTGGGGTCCTCTTCTGCAGTCGCCTTTTGCGGCAGCAGGGCGTCCAGCACAATGCCAGGCGAATCAATTTGCGCATCGATAACGGCCCCGTGTTCTCCACGTTTCACGTCACCGCTGATATTGATTGGTTGCTGCGCCAAGTTCACCGCAGCTTGCCGAATATGCAGGGACGGACCGTCCGCCTCAAGTTCGAGACGCTCGATTACCACCGGCTGTGAGAGCAGGCTGGTGAGATCCAGTCCCTGTGCGCCTAGATGACCCTTCGCGCGTGCGCGTCCCTGGCGAGCCAGGTCCACGGTCAGTTGCATATCCCCCTGTATTACGCCGGGATACGTAGCCTGGTCATTGAACAACGATGCGACGCTACCGGCACTGAGCGTGCCGGCGAAAGAAAATTGCAACAGGTGCTCCTTGAGCACGAATGACAGCGTCGCGTTGCTCAGGGCATCCTGGATATGAACGCGTCGCACAGCCAACGCATCAGGTCGCCACGAAAGGTCTACTGCTACGCTACGTTCGCCTTCCAATTGCAGCGCCAGCTGCGCATCCAACGCGCGCTCCGGACCCCAAATAACCTTGGCTGTCGGAAAACGCAACGGAGTCTTCGGCAGCAGGCGCTGCGGTGCTCCGGTGCGCGTCCACACCCACTCCATCGACTGCTGTCCGATCGAGCCATTGGAAACGCTAGCGGTCGCCTGCAGTTGCTTGCCTTGATAATTCGCAATCGTCGCGGCGAGCGTAGCTTTGGCGTCCAGGAACGAGACGCCGAGACGGTCAACCTTCACGTTGTCCCGATTGATGCGAACCGAGCCACCGACGATGCTCACCGGCGCTGGGAGGCCCTGGTACGTCGCGGTGATTTGTCTGGGCTCTATGGACACATCATAGTGAAGCTCAGCGGGCCGCTTGATACTGCCCGTCAAACTATTCAGCGTGACTGCGGAAGTTCCCGACACCGTCGTAAGCTCCTGCAGCGGCGCCGCCAATGCCTTTTGCGATCGCAGCCATGGATACAACTGCTCCAATGCAAGCGTCACGTGCGCAGTTGCACCGAGCACCCTCGGCTCAGCGACCAATTCAAGTTGGGCCGCTGCATCGTCTACGGTCGAAGCGCCAATTGCGCCACGCAGCTTCGACACAGTGATCTGTCTAGGCGATGCAGACACATGGACCGATCGCAGCGCGACTGGCCAGGGGAGTTGCGCGAGCCGGACCTGCGCATCCGATTTTGCGAGCTCGATGGTCGCGTTCCAGTCGCGCCCTGCGCTGCTAGCGTGCGCATTACCACTAATTCTTCCCGAGGCGGATTGCAAATCGTTCAGCGCTGTACGCTGGTCTGGCGGCAGCAGCTTGCGAGCGAGCGCCACGGCCTGCGCAACCTGGATATCAAAGGTCAGTTGCGCAGTCAGCGAGCCGTCTTTCAGCGCATAGCGGATCGCACCGTCGGTGACTTTGCTGGCACCCAGTTCGGCCGTTAGCGAATTGATGCGCAGCGTATTATCAGCAAACTCGTACTGGGCGGAAATCCCGGAAGCCAGTTGATCGATATACGGCAACATCACCGCCGCGCCTGCGAGAGTCAAGTTTCCCTGCAGTTGCTGCGTGCTGGACAACCCGGCCCAGCTGTCCGCTTGCGTACTCAAATTCAGCTGCCTGATTTCACCATCCCGGATGCGCCCAGCGTAAGTCTCGATTAATGGATCATCGCCAGCCAGTGCAAGAACGGCATCGCGCACGACGGACGCTTTTAGCATCGGAACATCGACACTGATGCGGGGGTGCTGCCCTTCCGCGTCGATGGTTAATGCGGCACGCGCAGACGGCACCACTGCGCCCAATTGCAGTTCGGCCACGTCGACGCGGGTATCCTTCGCGCCTGCAATGACCTTTCCCTTGATATGCGCGCCACCAATGTCGAGGGGCCGTTGCCTGTACATGACGCGCAGCGCAGCCGCTTCGACATCAATATCGGCCTCGATCGAGGTCTTTGCATCGCTGCGCGCCGCTATGCGTAAATCGGCACTCTGCAGCCCAACTCCCGCACTAGCGTCCGCCCCTTGGAGGTAATCCAACCACGGCTGAGGCTTGAGTCCAGCCACATCAAGTTTTGCATGTCCCGACAGGTCGGCGAATTCCACGCGCGCAGTCAAACGCAGCGTGCTCCAGGAATTGCTCGCTGCCGCCACATCGAGATCGAAACCCTTGTAACCCGTGCGCGCGCGCAGCGATAAATCGCGAAGCTCGGTCTGCGGGAGGCCGTCCGCCCGCACGATAATGCTCCCCGCTTCAATGGTCCAGACACTGTCCGGCGCAAACTTGCGGACTATCCCCACCAGGGGCTCCACGGCGGCGCGATACATGCTGATCGGGTCTGACAGTGGCGTGGACACCTTCTTGTCCTGACCGCCCGAACCCGGAAGTTGCAAGTCCAGCTCCAGCTCAAGCCCTGGATGGTTGAGCGTCACAGAGCCAATCTCAAGGCGCCCGCGCAGCAGGGATGACAACCGCACGAAGGCCTCCGCGTTTTCCATGGCCAATTTGACTTTGCCAGGAACGTTTGCGTGCACCCCACGCAGCACCGCACGCGGCCGGGGCAGCAGCCTGACGTACAAAACATCCCAGGTGATCTGGCCGCCGGCGGCCTCTGAAACTTCTCGCTCAAGACGGTCGTGCAGTGAAGGCACGGCGAGCAATAGCGGAGCGCTCAGTGCAAAGACAACCAACAGCACCACGATCACTGTTACCGCAATCAGGATACGACGCAGCAGAGTACGGACGCGCATATTCTTGCCGGACCTGATCAACGATTCAGCCGGGACTGCGGTTCCCGAAGCGGACGGCGGCTTTACATGCAATCTGTCTTAGCCGCCTGCAGTGCTACTGCTGAATCATGCGCATCGCCAGGCCTTCGGTATATTCGACGGCAACGGTGTCCCCGACCTCGACGTCGCCGTAAGCCTTGACGTCCTCCCCTACCTGCAGGTCGAACGGCCCGCCCTCCGGACCACGTA
Source organism: Burkholderiales bacterium (assembly GCA_045810225.1). Classification (GTDB taxonomy): domain Bacteria; phylum Pseudomonadota; class Gammaproteobacteria; order Burkholderiales; family JACQAP01; genus JACQAP01. Next base: position 735 of record JBJMWI010000153.1, on the reverse strand, counting down.
GCGTGACGGATCTTGTATCCCGATCCAAAGCCTCGACTACTGCATTAACCCTGTGCACCGTGACGATTGAACCGCCCGGAGTGTCGCCTTTGGCCGCGAGCTGCACCGTGCTGCCCTCGTTGGAACTGGCGACGCCGTCGCCTTTGTGCAGCGACAGCGCGACGGACCTCATGTACTGGACCTTGAAGTGCGAGCCTGGTACGACCTGGTCCAGGTTCTGTGCCTGCTCCGGGACATTGATTGTGGCCATGTGGCCTTTTTCTCCGCGCACCGTGACGGTACGTGCCTCCCGGTCCACGTCGACGACCGTGACGATCGTTTCCACCGTATCCGCGACCACTACACCTGCTTTTTGTTGCGCACTGGCTGCACTTATCAGGCTCAACGCGGAAATCAGTGCGGCGACGACAGCTATCCTCTTCATATCAACTCCCCCTTTTGGTTATCAACGAACCGGCACACCAGGGCGGCGCGCCGAAAATTATTAAGACAATCCCTCTGGAGCTATGCGCCCGGGGCTCTCGGCAAAAGCAATGCGGTTTGCAACTTCCCGACGTGGTGCCAATACCGCATGCATTGGCTGAACCTCTTTAGCACAGGTTTGTTTATTTTGGTCGATGCTAACACTATACGGCTGCCGTCTGGTGCGCGCACCAGTGGCATCGCGCAAAAATGGCCGGTTTGACGCAGATCAAACCAGGCGGAGGAAGTGCCAATACACTAGGTCTCACATGG
>JBJMWI010000152.1:0-6570 GCA_045810225.1 Burkholderiales bacterium | reverse complement strand
AGATCGATCTTGCCCTGCTGAACATCGCTCAATCCGGTCACGGGGACCCATTCGACTGTGATGTCCTTGCCTGCAAGGTCCGCCTTGACCTGCTCGGCGATTTTCTGGCACAAGGCGACTGCGAACCCGGCCGCGTTACCGCTCTCATCGCGATACGAAAATGGCCGCGCATCGGGGTTATACCCAAAGGTGAGTTTGCCTGTTTGCCGCACACGATCCAGGGTGCCTGCAGCCTCCGTGGCTGCGTGCGCGTACGGCTGGACCACTATGCTTAAGAATGTGATTGCGACCGTTGCGATCCGGACTTTATGCTTGCGAGAATTTGCGGGTTGCATTGTTTTTTCTCCTGTCAGCTGATGCATTCGCTTGCGATCCGGCCTAAGGCCCTTTCCTCATTCCTAACGGCTTCACGAAAAACCGCGGCGCGATGAAGCCCCAGATCAGAAAGCCAACTCCCATGGCGAGCATGCCTCCCATCACCGCATCGTTGCCCGATGCATAAATAGCATAGATGCTGTAGAGCATTGCGACCAACGCGATCGCTAGATTGCCCTTGTACTTCGACCCGGTCACACCGGCCATCTTCATCATGACGACCAGGGCAGAAAGCGAAATGATGTAGGGGATGACGTTGGTGACGACGGCGAGATTCACCAGAACGCTGAACTGCTCGCTGAGCGTGGGCGAAATCGTGGACAACGCCAGCAGCGACTGCACGATACCCATGACGATCATTCCGGCGACCGGCGCACCCATGCCGTTCACCTTGGCGAACAACGCCGGGAACATGCGCTCGTCCGCTGCCGCCTTGCCAGTTTGAGCGATCGTGAACTGCCAGCCCAGCAGTGAGCCGAGACACGCCATGACCGCAAGCCCCATGATGATCGAGCCGACCGTGGGATTGAACATATGCGCGTAAGCGAGTCCGAACGGGCCTGTCGACTGCGCGAGTTCAGCGTTCGGCACAATGCCCTGAATCACCGAGGTGGACAGGATGTAGATCACGCCGGCCCCGAGGGTGCCGAACATGCAGGCGAGAGGCACATTGCGCTTCGGATTCTCCACCGCGGCGGAGTTTTGCGCGGCCGATTCCATGCCGAGGAAAGCCCACAGTGTGAGCGAAATGCTGGAACCCATGCCCTGTGCCAGGCTGAGGCCCTGCGGATTCCATGCCGCGGCGAAAGTATCGGATTTGAACCAGAACCAGCCGATGATCGATAGCACGCCGACCGGGATAATGACGCCCCACACCGTAATGGATCCGATGCGTCCGGTGACGGAAGGTCCGCCGAAGTTCGCTACCGTGGTGATCCAGAGCAGCCCGATCACACCGAGCGTCGTGCTGATCGGCGTCGACGACAACCAGGGAAAAAACGCTGCGAGATAGCCAACCGCGGAAATCGCTATTGCCACATTGCCGATCGCGAGCGACAGAAAGTACAGGTAGAACACCGTGAAATAGCCGGGCTTGCCGTACCCATCCTCGGCATAGGCCGACATGCCGCCTTCACGCTGGTTCAGCAGGCCGGCTTGCGCGAATCCGTACGCGATGGCCATCGATCCCAACGCCGTCACGATCCACGACAGCAACGAAATGGCGCCGACCTGCGCCATGTTCGAGGGCAGCATGATGATGCCCGAACCCATCATGTTCACGGCCACGACGAAGGTCAGTTGCATCAAATTCATTTTCTTCGGTTGCTGCATGGCGCTTCCTCCTGGTTCTTGCGTCGTACTTCTTATGTTCGGACTACGTAAGTGTGGAACTTGATACGGCCGTCGACCCGCTCCTGGTACACGCCCTGCACTTCATAATTGAAACCGGGAAAGCGGTTGAACGACTCCTCAAAGGCAAGAAAATAATCCAGCATGGGCTGCGCTTTTGCATCCCATCGCTCGCCGGGCACGACGACGCCGATGCCGGGCGGATAAATCAGGGCGAGCGTCGCCGAGATGCGGCCCTTGATCTGATCGAGCGGAACGTAATCCACATCGTTTGCGACCAGCGCGGCGTAAGCATCTTCCGAAGACATCGCAAGCTCGGGAAAACTTGAAGCGCGAAAGGATTGGCGCTGCAATTCTTTGACGTTGGCCTTGCGATAGAAGTTGTGCATCTCGTTGCAGACCCGGCGCAGCGTATAACCGTCGTAGCGTTCACCATGCGCTGCGTACAGTGTCGGCAGCACTTCGGCGATCGGTGCGTCACGGTCCCATAGATTTTTAAACTTGACGAGCTTCGCGACGAGCGTATTCATCTTGCTTTCGTCTTCCGCCGGTGTCATCAGGAACAGAATGCTGTTCAGATCACATTTTTCCGGAACAACCCTTTCCTCACGCAAGTAATTGGCGACCACCGTGGCGGGGACACCCCAGTTTAGATAGTCGCCGGTCTTGCGGTCGATGCCCGGTGTAAGTAGTGCAAGTTTGTTGGGGTCCACCATCGCGTATCCATCGCCGTACCCCGCGTAACCGTGCCAGCTGCTTTTGGGATGGAAGTTCCAGCACTGCTGCTCGCGCTTGATCACTTCGGTGGGCAGCTCTTCCCACGCGACATCAGTTACGTCCTTGGTGAATTTCGAATCACGGAGCGTCACCACATCAGGGACGAAAGGATCGAAGAACCACTGCTCCTCGCTGCCCCGGCCGGTGCGCGCGTAATAGCGCGCGAACTCACGAAGCTTCTTGCGGGTTTCGATCCCGAGCTCGATGCAGCGATCCCATAACATCTCGCCTGCCTTGCCATCGTGGATCTTGGCGTTGACGTCGAGGGAGGCAAACAGCGGATAAAACGGAGACGTCGACGCGTTCATCAGGAACGATTCGTTGAAGCGCTTGTGCTCGACGTAGCGCTTCTGGCCCCGGATATGGACGTCGCGTTTGTGAATCTGGGAGGCCTGCGAAAAACCCGCACCTTGCTTGTGCACCGACTGGGTGGAAAACAAGCCCGGCATTTCCGGCGACAGGTTCTGGATGCGCATCGGGCTATGGTCTTCGAACAGCGGATGAAACGCGTTGTATCCAATCCAGGCCTCGTCCCACAGCACGTAATCGCACAGATGTCCGATTTTCTCCATCACCTTGCGTACGTTATAGATAGTCCCGTCGTAGGTGGCCAGCTGGATACATGCCAGCCTGAACGGGCGCTCGCCCTTGTGGCGCTCCTTGTCCCTGATCAGCGGGTTCGCCCGGATTTGCTCGCGCAGATAGGCTTCGTCCCATGCGCTCCAATCTACTGCACCGATCATGCCGAATGGATTTCGCGCCGTAGGCAAAAAAATCGGAATCGCGCCCGCCTGCACCAATGCGCCCTGGTGCAATGACTTGTGATTGTTGCGGTCGAACAGCACGAGGTCGCCCCGGCGCAACACCGCATTCGTCACCACTTTGTTTGATGTACTGGTGCCGTTCAGCACGAAATAAGTCTTGTCCGCGCCAAACACTTTCGCGGCGTAGCGCTGCGCTTCTACGGCGGGCCCCTCATGGATCAGCAGATCGCCTAGATCGACGTCGGCGTTGCACAGATCATTGCGGAATACGCTTTCGCCGAAATGCTTGAAGAACAGCTGGCCCGCCGGAGACTTGCTGTAGAACTGCCCCCCCTGGTGGCCGGGGCAGTCGAACGCAATGTTTGCTTCGCCGTCATAGGCCACCAGCCCGCCGAAAAACGGCGGCAGCAGATTCTTGCCGTACTTGACCAGGCTTGCCACGACCTGCTTCGCATAAAACGCAGGCGTTTGCTGGCCGAGATAAATATAGCCATCCACTTCGCCGAGATTGCCGAGGACGGCAAGGTCGGACATGCGATGAGAATCCGCCAGCGCCCATAGCGGCGTGGCGAAGCCAATGTTGCGCACCGACTGCGCGAGCTTTCGCGCAGGTTCGCGCCGATCTCCATCCACGAGCGCAATGTACGCACCGACCGCGGCATCATCGGACACATCGCGCTCGAAACTGTCAGTGATCTCGATCTGGAAATTATCGGCGGCGATAAGCTCGAGCAGCTGCCGGGTCTGCGGATCGTTCTTGTCTACGATCGCCACGACTTTGAGCAGTTTGTGGAAGGGAATCGGTATTGTGGGCGATTTAACTGAGCGTGGAATCATCGGCCCTTTCCTCCCCGCTTGCGCGGCGTGGGTTGTGTTTGTTCTGGCTTTGCGTCCTTCCTCAGACATTGCATATACAAACTCCCGTCCTTATTTTCAACGCCGTGCGTATCATGTCCAAATCCGGGAAAGCGCGCATCCCAGCCCTGCAACGCGCGCAGGTAGCTCAGATACGGGCCATCGGTCGCACCGGCGCTTTCGCCGGGCATCAGCATCGGAATGCCGGGCGGATACGGCACCACGCTGGTGGCCAATACCCTGTCGGCCATGTCTTCCAGCGCCACGTGCTCGATGTTGTCCAGTACCAATTCGCGATACGCGTCGGCAGGCGTCATGCGCGGCGTGGGCAGCGTCGAAAACGCTTGCGCAAGCCAGTGTGTCTGCCGGGCGCTTTTCAATTGCTCGAACATTTCAGTGGCGAGGTCCCGCAATCCCATGTCGCCGTAGCGCGCCGGGTGCGAAGCGCACAAGCGCGGAATCGCGAGTTCGAGGGGCAGGTTGGCGTCGTAGTCGCGCTTGAAATCCAGCAGCGCGGTGACCAGCGTGCCCCACTTGCCTTTGGTAATGCCAAACGAGAACAGGAACAACACCGTGAAATCGGTCGTCTTCTCGACTTGTATGCCGTGCCGGTCGAGGTATGCGGTAATCAGCGTGGCTGGAATGCCGAACGGTTCAAATTTTCCATTCCTACCCACCCCCGGCGTGACGATCGAGACCTTGACCGGATCCAACATGCAGTAATTGTCGGGAAGCGAGTCGAATCCATGCCAATCATCGCCCGGATGCATCACCCATGCGTTTGGCTCGTTTGCCAGGACTTCAGGCGGCGCTTCATGGAATGCAACGCGCTTGCGGTTACCGAGAAGCGCAACTTCGTCGGCGTTCCAGGTGTTGAAGAACCACTCCTTCTTTTTCGCAAAATGCGCGTGGATTCTGCCCATCGTCTGCCTGAAGGCGACCGCCTCCTCGATCGACTCGTTGGTCAAGGTCAAACCGCCCTGACCATCCATCATGGCCGATGTAATGTCGTTGGACGCGATGATCGTATACAGCGGCGAGGTCGAGGCATGCATCATAAATGCCTCGTTGAATCGGGCATGCGAAATCGGACTGCGCCCGTCCCGGATGTGCAGATAGGACGCTTGCGATAGTGCGGCGAGCAGTTTGTGCGTGGAGTGCGTAGCGAACACCGTCGGTCCCGTATGGTCAGCAGGCGCTCCACGCATGCCGAAACGATCGCGATAAATTGGATTGAAGCGCGCGTAGCCGTACCAGGCCTCGTCCCAGTGGACGCGATCAACGCTGTCGCCCAGCAACTCTTCGACCGCCACCGCGTTATAGCAAAGACCGTCATAGGTCGAGTTCGTCACCACGCTATAGACCGGTTTCGGATCGACACCTTCGTGTACCAGGGGATTGGACGCGATCGCCTTTTTGAGCGAGGCCTTCGTAAATTGGTCCGGGTGGATCGGGCCAATGATGCCCCAGCGATTGCGCAGCGGCACGTAATACGTCGGAATCGCGCCGGTCATGGTGAGCCCGTGCTCGATTGACTTGTGGCAGTTGCGATCGCACAGCGCGATCTGGTCGCGCGCCACGGCGGCCATGAAGATAATGCGGTTGGAGGTCGAGGTGCCGTTGGTTACGCAATACGTGCGATGCGCACCGAACACGCGAGCGGCGTACTTTTCGGATTCGCCGATCGGGCCGGTGTGATCGAGCAGCGAGCCCAGATCCCCGACGCTGATGGAAAGGTCGGATCTCAGCAGATTTTCGCCGAAGTAATCATAGAACACACGGCCTGCCGGTGACTTCAGGAATGCCGTGCCGCCCGTATGCCCCGGCGTATGCCAGGAGTATTCGTGCACGCGCGCGAAGCGCCCGAGAGCCGCTGCAAACGGCGGCAACATCTCCTCGATGTAGCGCCGCGCTGCGGCTTCGACGCGGCCGCTGACGAACGCAGCTGTATCCTCCAGGGTCCAGATGAATTCATCGACCTGCTGAATCACTTCGACAGGCAGTCGTGCCGAATCCCGGCGCTCGGCCATCAGGAAAATGGGTATGCGCTCGTTGCGACCCCGGATGTATCTTAAGACTGCCTTCGCCTTCTCGTGAGTCGTCGCATCGTCATCACCGAGCGTCCAGTCCATCAGCACGCAGTGGATCGCGGCATCGGAAGTAACGACCGTCATGCCATCGGACGCCGAAGCGGCCTGCACGACCTCGAGATTGCGCACTTCGAGACCGCTTACCAGCCCGCGCGCGGCGCGGCCCTCGGCCGTGTCCTGCGTCAGTTCATCGTCGATGACGAGAACGCGTACACGCAGCGGTGCAAATTTGCCTTCGAGCATAGTCGATGACCTCAGTTCTAACCGGGCGTTACGGAGTCAACCCGAACAGAAGCGGTTAGAACGTGTATTTGGTGGAGAACTGGATGCGATCGTCGTTGCCGGATGAGCCGTCCTTG
>JBJMWI010000151.1:0-9477 GCA_045810225.1 Burkholderiales bacterium | reverse complement strand
AATTGATGCGTCTTTGGCTTCAATCGGTCTGGGATCCAGCACGTCGGTGGATGATAGCGATTTTGGTTTCAAACTCTACGGCGGATACCAATTCAACAAGAACTTTGCGCTGGAGGCCGGCTATACCGATTTGGGTGAATTAAAGTCGCATACCGTGATTACGTCTGGCGGCAGCGGAACACTGGATGGCAAGTGGAAAGCCTACAGCATTGATATTTCTGCCGTGGGCATCCTGCCGGTCAATGAAAAATTTTCCCTATTCGGCCGTGCCGGCATCAGTTTCTGGAATCTGGACTTTGACCTTACGGGAAATGGACCTGGCGGCACGGGGACGTTGTCCGAAAGCGAATCCGGCGTCGGCCCGCTGCTTGCGTTTGGAGCGTCCTTCGATATCGCGCGGCAATTCATCCTGCGCGCGGAGTACGAGCGACACTTCGACCTCGGCAAGGACGATACAACCGGCAAGGGCGACGTCGACCTGCTGAGCATCGGGTTGGTGTACAGGTTTTGACCGTCGCGACTACGTAACGGCTCTATTCAAATTTATAAAACTGGTCGTTCAGGTATTTGACGATGTCCTGCTTTTCGGCTGACGAGAATTCCTGTTGCGACATGTGAGTGCAGTTTTCGACTTGCCGCGTGAGGCCAGCCAGAGATTTCACGCGGTGCTCTTTGCGGGTATAGACGCCGGTATCGTGGCAGCCCGTGCAGCTGACATCGTGCAGGCGCTTGCCTTCCGCCTCATTGCCCGGAACGGCCGCGTGGGCAGCCAACGCCAGTAAGGTCCATGCCGCGACGCTCAAAATGAATTTCACATTTTCCTCCAGTATCAAAGGTGGCGACGGTAGTGATCCATAGTTCAGTCATCGCAAATGCCGGTTTGTGCCCGGCCGCCGCCGATTATTGTTGTTTTCGTGACGGCGCTTCATCAGCTCGCAAGCTCTTACGAAATCATCTCGGAGCGCCTGATCGTTCTATCGGGCAGCCGTGACCTCCTCACCAGCGTCACGGCCCATTACGTTTACACCAATCCTTCTGCCTTCATCGTTTCCTGGATCTTGGGACGTTTGCCGAGGCGCTCGTAGTACGCCTTAACGTTCGGCCAAGGCGAAAGGTCGATCTTCAGGGCCTTGCTCCAGTTCAAAATGGTAAATGCATACGCATCCGCGGCTGTGAACTTGTCGCCCATCAAGTATTGCTTGTTGGCCAGCGCGGCATCCAGTGGCTTCAAACGGCGGCCAATGACCGCGAGCTGGACTTCGCGCATTTCCGGCGTGTACTTTGGATTGAATAGTGCGCCGAACTGTTTGTGCATTTCCGCGGCAACAAAGTTCAGCCACTCCATGAGCCGGTAGCGTTCCATCGTGCCTGGCTTGGGCGCGAGTCCGGATTCGGGCTTCTGGTCGGACAGGTATTGGCAGATGACGCCAACTTCGGTGAGGACTTCACCGTTGTCAAGCTGCAACGTGGGAACATAGCCCTTGAAGTTGACCTTCCAGTAATCATCACCGGCTTCCGTCTTCTTGTTCGGGATATCGACCTTCACGAGGTCAACCTTGATTCCCGCTTCGCGGGAAACGATGTGTGGCGCCATCGAACAGGCGCTTGGAGCATAGAAGAGCTTCATAAAATCCTCTTGGGTGGGTGGCTTCTCGGGAAAGACAGACAGCTTTTGGGGGCGCAAGTTTAGCAGGGAAGATGAAACGTCAAGACTGAGGTGTGAGGACTGAGGACTGAGTCGATAGACACTAACCACCAGCCACTAACCATCAGCCACACGTGCGCGCAGCCGACGCGCAGCCGGACGCGCACCCGGCGCCGCGTCAGTGCGACATGATTACCGGGACAGTCATGAACTTCATGACTGTCTGGGTCACGCCCTCTGGGCCGTCCATTCGGGACTTGCCGTATGCCCCCATGACAATGCAGTCGGCATTTCCATCATAAGCCTCTGCAAGAATGAGCTCTCCAGCCGTGCAGTTTTCGCAGCCACAGCGGCGTATTGTTGCTTTCACGCCGTGGTTCTGTAGGTAAATTTTCACGGCAGAACCGGCTTCTTCATCGCTAGGCATTTGATTACCACTTTCCTGGAACGAAACCACATCGACTGAAGCAGAACGTTCCAGCACGGGTAGAGAAGCCGCCAATGCGAGACCCGCTTCACGTCCCGTGTTCCAGGCTACCAGGGTACGTTTGCCAATGCCTTCGAAATGGCCGGCGTAAGGGACGATTAGCACCGGTTTACCTGCGGTCAATACCACCTCGGAAGCGAACGACGCGCGCACGCCATCCTCGGCACAGGTTTGAGGATGTGTCTGACCAATCACTATGAGATCGGCGGACCTTGCTGCAAACACCAGTTCAGCTACGGCATCCTCATCGGCGAAACGCCATTCGGCCTTGGGGCAACACATAGCGCATTTGACGAAGAATTCTTGCTTCGCCTCACGCATGCACGCTTCCCTGCGCTGCAATTCGGATTCCACCAAAATGCATCCGGCATCCGCCGTCCTGGGCATCCCGACATACAGATCCAAGGCGAACAAGCCGATGAGCTGTGCGTCAAACTCTTTGGCAAAACCCAGTGCCAGATCCAGACGTTCGCTGCGCCGGCTTCCGCAATCAAGGTGCACCACGATGGTCTTGTAGCCCATGAGGGCTACGATACGACCGCGGCGGTAAAGACGACCAGCGAAAGTTTGTAAAAAAAAGAAACAGCGGGACGAACAAGTTAGGTACGGTGCAGCAAAAACGTGCGAACGGCACAGCTCCCGTGTCTTCGCGTGTGAACCGATCAGCGTTTCACTTGTAAAAGATGTGGCCGCCAATTCTTCTAATCGGTTTCTGGCCTTTCGACCAGCTGGGCTTCACGTAGCTGGCGTGATAATGCATGGCTCCGTCGAGCACAGGAGGTTGGCGGCCGAAATAAACGGCTTTAGCGATTTCGCGCGCCTGATGCCATTGGCTGCCTTCCGGATGCGGGACGATATCGAATTCCGTCCACGAAAAGGCAGACACGTAACGCTTGCGCAGCCGATCCCATCTTTTCTCGTACACCACTCCGCATACGGTATCGGGATGGCGATGCGAAGTGACGCGGTTCATGGTTACTTCCGCCACAGCGTACATGCCGGCCGGCGATTCGCCGCGCGCTTCGTAATAGACGTTGAGCGCAAGGCAGGCCAGTTCGCGGGTCTCGGATTGATTCGCGTCCATCCTGTACATCGCCCCGCCTAGAATGGTCGCAACCGACACCAGGATGAGGGCTACGACCCACGGGCCCTTGTTCCGCGTGTGCCAAAAGAACTGCAAATTGATCCACCAGCCGGCCCAGAGGGAAACCCGGCGGTACGGTCGGCGGCGCCTGGAGAAAAAGTCAAAGGGCATGATTTACGGGCGAGACGATGCGGCTCATTGCCGCCATTCTTGGCCCTGCGGGAATTACGCAAGATCCGGGCCGTTCAACGGCACCCTTCAAGAGATCGCTAAAGAACTGATGGTCTACACGTTTTTGCGGCACCTTCGCATAGCGTTAGGCTGTCGCACGCACTATTTGTCAGGAGTGGCGGCAAACGGCGCGTTCCAGCGCTCAGAATTTCGCCGTGGAATCTTCTATTGGAGTTGGTGCTGCAAGTTTACAAAGCAACGACGTTGTCATACTTGCGACGGCAATCATAAGTGCGAGTGCAACTCTGCTGGCGCCAGGAATAATGCGTCGTTTGCGATGCGCAGCGCTATCGCGCCGGCAAACTAGTTTTTCAAGCGCGGCTCCAGGCGCACCGCGAGATCGGCAACGTTGTGCATAGACAGCAGGTGCATGTAAATCCAGCCCAGGTAGCCATTGCGCAGCAGGCTGGCAGCATCCTTGTCAGACAGTTTCGCAAGCAACCCCTCGTCCACGGCACTGAACCCGTCCAGCTTGAATTGCGGACCACCCTTCAATGCGATATTCAGCACGCGCGGCACCAGCAGGTTCAGGCGCTTCAATTCAGCCAGAAAGGCTCGCGTTTGCGCCGCTTCATTCTTATAGGCGTTGAGGAATTCGATTGCGCGTTTCAGTGCCGCTCCATCGTTTCCATCTTCAGAGAATATCGCTTCTCCCTCCTGCGTATTGAAGCCAGGATAAGCTTCATCGATGCCTACCGCCAATTCTTCTGGCTTACCGGTTTCGACCAGTACAAACGGATAGCGGCGAACAAACGCTGGTATGTAATGACCGGACCACCGTCCGTCCGCTTCGACGAAAAGGTTCTCATCCTGACGCACTCCGAGCAGTGCGATTGGACTGATCTGCTGATTGGCATCAGCCACGAAAAGAATCGGGATTTGACGCGCGGCCGCAGGAAATTCATTGCCTGTCAGCGGTACGGAATTGGTTTTTGCCGCATAAGCGAATGACGGCACACTACGAACCTTCAAATTGCGGTGTGCTTCACGGTTCAAAGCGATCGGTTTTTGGTAGAAGAGAAGCGTAGGCATGACAGTCCTTTGAGACAGAAGGTCAGGTGGTTGTTTGGGGCTCCACTCCACGTGCTCGGTGTATCCGGTGGCAGCCGATGGCGCAAGCGAGGGCTGAGGCCTTCTGCGCAACTTTGGGTTGTGTTGATCTTGATCTTTGAGCGGCAATCTTGTGCGCTTGCACTTTCCCGGTCTCTGTCGCTTTCCCGTTTTTTTTCGCGGCCATGGTTCTGTAGACGGTTGCTACTGGCGTAGCTCTTGCCGCGTTGTCTTTGTGAATTTTTTAAAGCGCTTCAACCGGTGCGATCGAATATCCCTGGCCAAAATCGACCTTACAGCGACGCAAGTGCTCGAGCACCCGGTTGTGTTCTACGTGTTCGGCAATGGTTTTCGCACCCAAGCCATGGCACATGCGGTTAATTTCGGAGACTTTGGCCGGGTCGATGCCTGCTGCGCTGAACTTGATGAAATCGGGCTCGAACGGCTCAAGCTTCGCTAGTGTTGACTCCCTGCCGTCAAAACCCGCAAAGGTGAAGGTACAACCGTACGGCCGTAGCGCACCGATGAGGTTCAACATCGATCCCCGCCTGGCAATCGCCTTTGCGCACGAGATATCAAACCCGAGTATCCCGTTTGCAAGATAGGAATCGTCAACGTATTTCGCCACGTAATCGGCGAATTTGGAATCCACGATGGTTTCATCCGCCAGATTGATGTTGCAGCGGGGAGTTTTCCAGTCCGGTTTCAGTTTGAGCCCGGCGCGTACCCAACGCGCCAGCCGGTTCACGACCCAGCGGTCCAGATAAGGCAGCATGTGGCACTCTTCCAGCACCGGAAAGAAGGTGCCAGGCGGCAGTAGTTTCGCGTCTTCTTCCTGGAAGCGAATATAAATTTCCTGAAAAGGCAAGTCTTGCCGTTGCGGTACCAGTGGAACGATGCTTTGTGCATACAGGAGGAATTCGTCTTGCTGCAGGGCCGCCATCAATCGGCGCGTGATGTCTTTTTCCAGATCGGTATCAATCAGCATGCAGGTCCGCTCTTGGTTTCGGCCGCTTGAACGCGGCAACGCAGGCACATAGTGCCAAAAAAAACACGCAGCGGAAATGATCGCGCGTGCAGACGCGCTTAATTTATTTGTTGACTAATATGTGATTGTTATACCGCGTCATGCTGCAAATCTGGCATGTTGGCGGCGTTCTTTGGTTTAGCTTATTCCGGTGCGACCGGTCACACTGGCTACCGTCGCAACCAGTTCGGATGGCTCAACAGGCTTGGCAACATGCACCAGAAAGCCCGCCCGCAAGGCACGTGTGCGGTCCTCGGAGCGGGCAAAGGCCGTCAGCGCAATCGCGGGCAACTGGCCTCCCCTGCTGACACCGAGCATGCGCACGCGCCTGAGCAGTTCGTACCCATCCACGTTTGGCATGCCGATGTCACTGAGCAGGACGTCTGGCCTGTGCTGCTCGATGAGGGCCAGCGCCTCTGCAGCCGTGCTGGCAGTTATCACCTCTGCTTCACATTCGCCCAGCACGTGTTTTACCAGCTCCCGCGCATCGGCTTCGTCATCGACCACGAGTACCTTGACGCCGGCAAGATCCGACGGTTCGAAATCCGAAGTGATGGTTCGAGTCGGGTGTACGCTGCCGTGCGCATCTTCATTATTGTGAACCACCGTAATCGGCAGATGTACCGCAAACGTAGTGCCCTGTCCGGGCCCGCCACTCTTCACGCGAACGGTACCGCCATGCAACTCCACCAGGTGTTTCACAATGGCTAGCCCGAGTCCCAGCCCACCGAAGGCGCGTGTGGTCGTAGCGTCGGCCTGACGAAAACGCTCGAAGACATAGGGAAGAAATTCGGATTTGATGCCGATTCCGGTATCTGCGACGTTTATTTCGATGTGGGAGCCCACTCGCTTGGTCAGTATCTCGACCTTGCCGCCTTTTGGCGTGAATTTTATTGCATTGGAAACCAGGTTCCAGATGACCTGCTGCAACCGGCTCGGATCGCCGACTATGGAACCGACTTGCACATCGAACAGTTTCTCGATTCGAACTAGTTTCGCCTCTGCTGCAGGCCGGACCGTTTCGATTGCCGCCTCGATGACCGGAATCACCTCCACCGGCTGAATATCCAAACGCATTTTCCCGGATGTTATCCGGCTCATGTCCAGCAAATCTTCAATCAATTGTGCCTGCAACCGGGCATTGCGTTCAATGGCGTCCAGCCCGCGCTGAAAGTCCGGCGTCGTTGCACTCAATTTGAGAACCTGAGCCCACCCCAGGATGGAATTCAGCGGCGTGCGCAGTTCATGCGACAGCGTGGCGAGGAACTCATCTTTAAGTTCATTCGCGCGTTCGGAATCCGCATGCGCCGACCGTTCACTTTCGAGTAGATTCTGGCGGTCTTCTGAGGCTTTCTGCGTCGCCTCGTAAAGACGTGCATTTTCGATGGCGACGGCGGCCTGCGCGGCAATTCCGATGATGAGTTGCTCCGTTCTTTCGGTGAAAATGCAGGTCTCGGGGTGCCCGAAAAAAAGCCCGCCAATGACTTCACCGGAATTCATAATCACGGGCACGCCGAGGTAACTGCGCAAGGGTAGTAGCTCCCCATCCCGCACACCATGTTGCTGTACCCATGCTCCATAGCGTGGATCACACAGAAGATCGTCGCTGCGAATCGGGGCTTCACCTCTGAAGGCGGGGCTAAATAGCGGCGTCGCACGAGGCTGTCCGAACTGAGCGAAGGCTTCGACAGGTGCGCCGCAAACGCTGTAGAGGATGGAATCGTCTCCTTTTTCATCGACCGTCACGTAGATGAATGCGCCCAATTTAGCCCCGCTCAATTCCGTGGCGGCGTCTGTCACCGCCTGCAGCAATGCCTGCAAATGCAGCTTGGTCGCAAGAACCGTCCCGGTCTGGTTGAGCAACTCGAGCATCCGCGTTTCTTCATGCAGTTTTTCTTCTGCCTGTTTGCGTGCGGTAACGTCCATGCAGATGCCGGCCATGCGCTCCGGATTGCCCTGTGCGTCCAAAAATAGTTTTCCGCGTGCCTCAATCCACGAAAGACTTCCGTCGGGCTTGATAATGCGATATTCAATACGGTAGTCCGACCCGGTTTGAGCGCTCTGCTGAATGTTCGCCAGCACTCTGGCAAGGTCCTCGGGATGGATGTCCCGCTTGTAGTCCTCAAAGGTTCCACCGAATGTGCCGGGCACCAATCCATGGATTACCTGGAGCGCCGGCGACCAATGCACTTTTCCGCAAGAAAGGACCCATTCCCAATGGCCCATCTGTCCGGCTTCGATAGCCATTTGCAGACGCATCTGGGTGATCCGCAACGCGTCCTCGGCACACTTGCGATCCGTGATGTCCTGAAATACGCCAATCATTCCCGTGATGGAGCCGTCCTGACCATAGGTGCCCAGGCCCCTGGCGGCGACCCAGCGCAGGCCACGCACTGGATGCTTGACGCGATACTCTGCGCTGTACACCGCGTGTTCAACCAGCGCCCGCTCGATCGTCTGTCGAGCGCGTTCGACGTCATCTTCATGAAGCGACTCGCGTATGCGTGCGCGAGTAACCAGCTTTCCCGGCGGTAACCCGAATATTTCCGCAGCGCGCGGCCCGAGCGTGACCAGGTCTGCACTCGCGTCCCAACTCCAGTCGCCAAGCTGCCCAGCCGCCAGGGCCAATTGCAGCCGGCTGGCGGCTTCGCGTAATTGTTCCTGTGCCTGGGCGTTTACTTCCTCGGTGCGCTGACGTGCAATGAAGATACTTCTCGCGTTCTGCAGCGCGACGGAGCGCAACCGGTTCTCTTCATCGTTGCTATCCTGCATTACCGTGCCCCAGCTCTTGCGTAGCGAGTTCGGTACCAAGCACGCGCGCTTTGATTTTGGCGAACGCCGTCTCACGCGTCGTTGACGTATCATCGCTGAACGGAGAGTATCCGCAATCATCGGTGGTACCGAGTCTATCCAGTGGAATGTACTTTGCCGCCTGTAGCACACGAGCACGAATTTCTTCCGGCGTTTCGATACGTGGATCGATGGGTGCAACCACGCCGATAAAAACATGTTGCTCGGGCTTTCGGTTTTCGCGAATGATTTTGAGCACGCGTTCCTTGTCGCGCTCGCCTGCCAGCGCAACGTAGAAATTGCCAACCTTGAGCTGGAACAAGCTCGGCAGCAGTTCGGCGTAGTCGACATCAGCACTATGGGTCGAATCACAGTCTGCGCCTGGGCACGTGTGCACGCCCAGTCGCTGGCGTTCATCAACGGAAAAACGCGACAGTGCGAGATTGTTCAGATCGATGAAGCTTGCTAGCAGTTGACCAGAGGGATCAAGCTTCATCGCCAGCCGCCCTTCAGTGAAATCGATCTGCACTTTGTACGCGCCTTTTTGCAAACAGCGCCGTATCTCGGTTTCGTGTTCGAGCAGCAGATCCTGCATGAACCGGTCGCGTGAATAGCCCGGAATACCATCCGCCGGATACATCAGGCTTAACGCCGACGGGGAAATGACGGCTTGCTTGACCGGAACGTGGGCGTATCGCTGCGCGACCTCCAGATAGCTGTCGGCGTAGCGCTTATAGCGAAATGGGCCTTTGGTCAGGCGCAGCATCCGCCGGGTATGGCCGGCCGAGAATGGAATTTTGAAGCCGTCCGGGGCCGTATTGCGAAGGCCATGGACCGAGTACGTCCAAAAGTTCTGGTATTTTCGCTGTTCTCCATCTGTGATGACGGGTGAACCGGTCGCTTCGAAACGCTCCACGGTATCCCGGATTGCCGCTTCGTAGAGGACATCGAGCGCCGGGTCATCGCCATCCCCACGCTTCCTCACCGCCTCTATTAGACGGATAGGTCGCGGGATGCTGCCGATGGGCTCCGTGGGCATCGTCATAAAACAATAGCCTTGGCAGTTTATTTTATCGCAGGAAACCGCAGCTGCGTGCAGCTGCCATGAGCCGAAGGGATGCGGTCCAGCCACAAGCGGCCGGACCCACCGGTGAAGGACTGTT
>JBJMWI010000150.1:0-3532 GCA_045810225.1 Burkholderiales bacterium | reverse complement strand
GAACTGGCGCACATTAGTCGAATGATTAGCGAAATCACGCATCAACCGATCTATTCCGTGTACCTGCAATATTCCCCTGAGACAACGCTGCCGTTTCGCATGGGCGGTCTCGAATGCCGGTACGCGCAATGGCTTTTTGACCGCGGCCAACTTTGCGGGCAGCACGGACTGATAGGCGTCGTGATTTCCGCCAGCGGGGCACACCAGGAACTCGCCCACGATACCCTCGCGCAAGCCGTGCATGCAGAACTTGAACAATATTTTCCTGCGCTCGGCAAGCCGCTGTGGCATCAGGTCATTGCGGAAAAGCGCGCAACGTTTTCTTGCACGCCTGGACTGCTGCGTCCTGACAACAGCACTCCCGTGGCCGGCCTATTTTTGGCCGGCGACTACACGGCATCGGACTATCCGGCCACCATCGAATCCGCCGTGCGCAGCGGCGTGTCTGCGGCCGAGCTGGTATTGCACAATGGTTGACATCAAGAAGTACCGTCCCGGCCCGAGCCTGCTCAAAGACCGGGTGGTCATGGTAACCGGCGCCACTCGAGGCATCGGCCGTATTGCGGCGCTGACGTTTGCCGCGCACGGCGCCACTGTCGTATTGCATGGACGCGACGTGGCAGCCCTCAAGAAGCTTTACGATGAAATCGAGGACAGCGGTTATGCCCAGCCAGCGGCGGTTCCACTCGATCTGCACAAGGCAACATCACGTGACTATGAGACCCTGGCGCAGGCCATAGAATCGCAATTGGGTCGCCTCGATGGCATCTTGCATAACGCATCGCATATCGAAAAAATCGGCCCGCTCGAACAGCAGAGTATCGAGGAATGGGATCGGACACTCCGAGTGAACTTGGTAGCCCCGTTCGCCTTGACGCAGGCATGCGTGCGGCTGTTGAAGCTTTCTCCCGATGCTGCGATGATTTTTACTCTGGAGACTCACGGGCCTGCGCCGGCCGCGTTCTGGGGAAGTTATGCGGTTGCGAAAGCAGGGTTGGAAGCGCTCATGAAAATCCAGGCCGCGGAATGGCAGGCCACGCCCAATCTGCGCGCCAATGCCGTACTGCCCGGGCCGGTCGCTTCACCGTCGCGCGCAAAAACGCATCCGGGCGAAGTTGCCGCATCACAGCGCCAGCCGGCTCTCTTCATGCCGGCGTACCTCTATTTAATGGGACCTGATAGTCGAGGCGTTTCAGGAACCATAGTGCACTGCTAGCGCCCGCCCAGTTCCTTGCGCATCCATTCGGGCAGAATTCTTGATTTCCCCTCGCTCACGTCAATCCATACCATTACGGCATGAGCTTCGGCATATAGCTTGGAAGGCTCACCCGTACGAAACATTTCATGGAACATCATGAAGGTGCTGCGACCGGGTTTGCCGACGTAGGTTGTGACTTCGATGTCGACCGGATAGACGGCTGGGGTGACAAATTTGCAGCTCATCGTGCCCAGGATCGGACCCTCAGACCCCGGGCGATAGTTGATGTTTAGCGAATCGAACCAAGAAATGCGCGCCTGCTCGAAATAGCGGAAGTAGCAAACATTGTTCATGTGGCCGAGAGCGTCCATTTCTCCCCAGCGCATGGGTAGCCGATCGGCTCGTACGAATCTGCCTTCTTCTTTTTTCATCATGATTGCATCCCGCATGTCGTCTGGGGCCTTGGAACTGTTTATGATCATAACGGCGTGCAATTCTAGCAGCAGGGGCTTACACCACCCACAGTGAGGAGAATGGTTTGGCAGAACGCGAATCGATGCAATACGACATAGTTGTAGTCGGCGCGGGACCGGCGGGATTGGCCTGCGCAATCCGTCTTAAACAGCTTGCCATCGAGCGCGGGACAGAAACATCTGTTTGTGTGGTCGAGAAAGGGTCCGAAGTCGGAGCCCATATTCTCTCCGGCGCTGTCATGGATCCGCGCGCGCTCGCGGAGCTGTTTCCCGATTGGCAGGCAAAAGACGCGCCGCTGAACGCACCCGTCACTGAAGATCGCTTTCTGTTCCTAAGGGAAAACGGCACATTAAAAGTGCCGAATTTTCTGCTGCCCGCATGCTTCCGCAACCACGGCAACTATGTCGTAAGCCTGGGCAACGTATGTCGCTGGTTGGCGCAGCAGGCCGAGTCGCTTGGCGTGGAAATTTTTCCGGGCTTTGCGGCCACTGAAGTGCTGTTTAGCGAATCGGGTGCTGTTCTGGGTGTGGCAACCGGGGACATGGGCCTCGAACGCGACGGTGAGCATGGGCCGAACTACCAACCCGGGATGGAATTGCGTGCCGCATACACCGTTTTCGCGGAGGGATGCCGAGGCCAACTCGGGCGGCAACTCACCGCAAAATACCGGCTCGGTGAAGGGCGCGACCCGCAGGTGTACGGTATTGGTCTGAAGGAGCTCTGGGAAATAGCGCCGGCAAACCACCAGAGTGGCCTCGTCATTCACACTGCTGGCTGGCCGCTTGATACGCAGACTTATGGCGGTTCTTTCCTTTACCACATTGAAGACAATCAGGTCTGCATCGGCTTCGTGGTCGGCCTGGGTTACACCAATCCTTATTTGAACCCCTATGAGGAATTCCAGCGCTACAAAACTCATGCTGCTATCCGCCCTTTTCTAGAGGGCGGTCGGCTGATTTCGTATGGTGCGAGAGCCATCGCGGCGGGAGGCATCCAGTCGCTGCCAAAGCTGGTGTTCCCGGGCGGTGCGCTGGTTGGGGACGACGCGGGCTTCCTGAATGCTTCGCGCATCAAGGGCAGCCACGCGGCCATCAAATCCGGCATGCTCGCGGCGGAAGCTGCTAGCGATGCATTATCAGCTGGGCGGGCCGGGGATGAATTGCGCGAGTATCCGGAAAAATTTCGCTCCAGCTGGCTGTACGAGGAACTGCATCGAGCGCGTAATTTCAAGCCCTGGATGTCAAAAGGTCTTTACACCGGCACGGCAATGGTTGGAATCGATCAGATACTGTTCGGCGGCAAGGCGCCATGGACGTTGCATCACGGACATGCCGATCATGAAACGCTAAGGAAAAGAAACGAGGTCGACCCCATCAGTTACCCCAAACCCGATGGCGTATTGACGTTCGACCGGCTGTCGTCGGTGTTCATCTCTAACACTAATCACCGCGAAGACCAGCCGGTACATTTGACGCTGAAGGACTCGAGCGTGCCGATCGATATCAATCTCGCGCTCTATGACGCGCCGGAACAACGTTACTGTCCGGCGGGCGTCTATGAGATTGTCATGGAAACTACCGGACCTCGATTACATATTAATGCGCAAAATTGCGTTCACTGCAAAACGTGCGACATCAAGGATCCGGCGCAGAACATTGTTTGGGTCGCCCCGGAAGGCGGAGGCGGACCCAACTACCCCAACATGTAATAAAACAACTTTCAGCGAAGCTTGCGCGGGGCGTGAACTATTCCTGACGCAGCCAGGTCTGGGACCTGCCGATAAAAGAGACCCCTATGAAGCCACGAACGTCGAGAGTCTTGCCATCCGCTGAAGGCGTGAGTTTGCATCGATAGATTTTC
>JBJMWI010000149.1:0-58945 GCA_045810225.1 Burkholderiales bacterium | reverse complement strand
ATGGCCGATGCAGTCAAGAGCGCGGATTTCGTCATGATTCTGCTGCCGGACGAGCACATCGGTGAGGTATATCGCGAGATCGAAGCCAGCATCAAAAGGGGCGCAGCGCTGGCATTCGCGCACGGCTTCAATATTCATTTCGGCCAGGTTGCCCCGCGAGATGATTTGGATGTGGTCATGGTCGCGCCCAAGGCGCCTGGACATACCGTGCGTTCCACGTATGCACAAGGAGGCGGCGTTCCGATGTTGATCGCCATTCACCAGAATCCTTCCAAAAATGCGCGAGAACTGGCGCTGTCCTATGCCGCCGCAATCGGTGGCGGCAAGGCGGGCATCATTGAAACCAATTTCCGCGAGGAGACTGAGACTGACCTGTTCGGGGAACAAGTGGTGTTGTGCGGTGGAACCACGGCGCTCATACAAGCCGGGTTCGAGACATTGGTCGAGGCCGGGTACGCGCCGGAAATGGCTTACTTCGAATGCCTGCATGAGCTGAAATTGATCGTCGACCTCATTTACGAGGGCGGCATCGCCAACATGCGTTATTCGATATCGAACAATGCGGAGTATGGCGACTTCACGCGCGGCTCCCGCATCATTACCGATGAAACGCGCAAAGAGATGCGTCGGATCCTCAAGGAGATCCAGACCGGGCAATATGCCCAGGAATTTTTGCTGGAGAACAAGACCGGCGCAACCAAGCTAGGTGCCATGCGGCGCATCGGCCGCGAGCATCAAATCGAGATCGTTGGCGGCAAGCTGCGCGAGATGATGCCCTGGATCAAGGCTAACCGCCTGGTCGACAAGTCGAAGAACTAGTACATGAGTGAACGGGTCAATGGGTGAAGCGTAGCGATCAGTTTGTCCGGCCCGCCGAGTCACGCCTTCCACACTTTGCCATGCGCGCTGAGTATCCCCACCCCATCATTGCCAAAGAGGGCTGGCCGTTTCTGGCGGGTGCGCTGATCGTTTCAGTTTTCGTGACTGCAGGCTGGGGCTGGTTCTCTATTCCGTTCTGGCTGCTGACAGTGTTTATCCTGCAGTTTTTCCGCGATCCGCCACGCTCCTTGCCCGATCAGACCGATGCGGTCATTTCGCCGGCCGACGGGCGTGTCGTTGCTGTGGAAAAGGGCAGAGATCCTTACCTGGATCGCGAAGCGTTGAAAATAAGCGTATTTATGAATGTGTTTAACGTCCATTCCAACCGCATCCCGGTGGATGGCGAAGTCAAGAAAGGCTGGTATTTTGGTGGCAAATTCCTAAATGCAGCGCTTGACAAATCATCGCTCGAAAATGAGCGGAATGCCTTGTGGATCCATACCGATCAGGGCGCGGATGTCACTTGCGTACAGGTGGCCGGCCTTATCGCGCGTCGGATTCTGTGCTACGTGCAGCCGAATGAACGGGTTCGCCGCGGACAGCGTTTCGGCTTTATTCGCTTCGGCTCGCGTGTAGACGTGTATCTGCCGCCCAATGCCACGCCCCATGCCGCGGTGGGAGACAAGGTATTTGCCGGGGAGACCATCGTAGCCAGCTTGTCGTCCAGTTCTGAAGGCAGCGCTTGAAACCGACCGTGCCAAAGACCAGATGGCTCAGCCGAACCCGCCGTACCACTATCTACTGGCTTCCCAATGCCATCACGACCTGCGCGTTATTCGCCGGCTTCTATGCGATCGTGCAAGCGATGAACTTGCAGTTCGAACTGGCGGCTAAAGGAATCTTCGCGGCGATGGTATTCGACGGCCTCGATGGCCGCGTTGCGCGGTTGACGCGTACGCAATCGGAATTTGGTGCCGAATACGACAGTCTTTCGGATATGGTGAGTTTCGGCGCTGCGCCGGCGCTGGTGATTTACGAATGGTCTCTCAAGGGCATGGATAAGGTGGGCTGGTTCGCCGCATTCGTCTACTGCGCTTGCGCGGCGCTGCGCCTGGCGCGTTTCAATACCAATATCGATGTGGTCGACAAACGCTTTTTCCAGGGCTTGCCGAGTCCGGCTGCCGCCGGACTCATTGCCGGGCTGGTATGGGCAATGGAATCCTACGACGTCGCCCGCGCCGATATTCCGCTGCTAGCCTGGGCATTGACCCTGTTTGCTGGGATTACCATGGTCAGCAGCGTACGCTTCTACAGTGGCAAGGATATCAATCTGCGCAAAAGCGTGCCGTTTCGAGTGGTCGTCATGATTGCCCTGATCGTGGTGGCGCTGATGCAAGTCGTCAATAACCTTCCCGAGGTTCTATTGAGTGTGTTCGGCTGTTACGCGGCTTCCGGCTATGTCATGTGGGTTATGGAACGCCTGCGCAGGAAGCGGGTGCCGCCTGCCATGCCGTAAGGGCTTGCGGCGCTCAGAAAATCTGCATATAGTCGAGCCCTATGAGTTCCCAACAGCACGGCCAATCCGACATTCTTAGCGCCAGCCTTTCGCTGGCCGGCCTGCTGCTGCGCCCCGCGCGCACATAACCTAAACAACATTCGCAGTACCCAAGCCCGCCAGGAAAATTTGGCGGAATCTGGCAATCTCTTTCGTGCGAGCGCAGCCATGATCAAGATCCCGTCGCAAAAATACCGTCCGTTTGCTCCGATTGCATTGGCCGATCGGACGTGGCCAAACACTGTCCTCAAACATCCGCCAGTCTGGTGTAGCGTTGATCTGCGCGATGGCAACCAGGCGTTGATTGAACCGATGGACGCCGAACGCAAGCTGCGGCTGTTCATGTTGCTGGTGAAGACAGGATTTAAGGAGATCGAGATTGGTTTTCCGGCCGCGTCGCAGACCGATTTCGATTTCGTGCGCAAACTAATCGATGAAGATTTGATTCCCGACGATGTCAGGGTGCAAGTCCTGACCCAGGCACGCGAGCCGTTGATTCGTCGTACCTTCGAATCGCTGCGCGGCGCCAAGCGAGCGATAATGCATCTGTACAACTCAACTTCAACGGTCCAGCGCCGGGTGGTGTTCGGTCTGGACAAGGCGGGCATCGTGGACATCGCCGTGCAAGGCGCCCGTGCCGTACTCGACTGCGCCCGCGCACAGCCGCAGACCGACTGGGTATTTCAATATTCCCCGGAAAGTTTCACCGGTACGGAACTCGATTTCTCCGTGGAAATCTGTGATGCCGTAAACGCGGTCTGGCAGCCGACACCAAAGCGGCCCGTCATTGTTAACTTGCCGGCGACGGTTGAAATGGCGACACCGAACATCTATGCCGACCAGATAGAGTGGTTCGGCCGCCATATCAGGAACCGCGACAGCATTGTGCTATCGGTGCATCCGCATAACGATCGCGGTTGTGCCGTGGCCGCGGCGGAACTCGCCGTCATGGCGGGCGCGGACCGCGTCGAGGGATGCCTGTTCGGCAACGGGGAGCGTACGGGTAACGTGGACCTGGTGACCCTCGCGCTAAATCTTTACAGCCAGGGTATCAACCCCGGATTGGATTTTTCGGACATCAATTCCGTGATCCGAACCGTCGAGTATTGCAACCAGCTGCCCGTCCACCCGCGCCATCCATACGGTGGGGAACTGGTATTCACAGCTTTTTCCGGCTCGCACCAGGACGCCATCAAGAAAGGACTTGCCGCGCGCAATCCAACCGATTTGTGGGAGGTCCCGTATCTACCGATCGATCCTGCCGATCTGGGCCGTGCGTATGAAACGGTAATTCGGGTCAACAGCCAATCGGGCAAAGGCGGCATTGCGTACCTGCTCGAACGCGATTTCGGCCTGTCTCTGCCGCGCCTGCTGCAGATTGAATTCAGCCAGGTGATCCAGACCATTACCGACGCCAGCGGCAAGGAGCTATCCGCGCCCGCGATCAAGGCCGCCTTCGATCGGGAGTACCTTAAGAGCGAACTGCCGCTTTCCTATATCGAGCACCGTATCACCCATGAAGCCGGTCACGGTGAAGTGGAGAATGTATCGGCCCGGCTAAAGTTCAACGGCCGCGAAATTACCATCGCCGGCAAAGGCAATGGGCCGGTGGATGCGTTTGTTCGTG
The DNA here is from genome assembly GCA_045810225.1 of Burkholderiales bacterium. Classification (GTDB taxonomy): domain Bacteria; phylum Pseudomonadota; class Gammaproteobacteria; order Burkholderiales; family JACQAP01; genus JACQAP01. The sequence goes on along the minus strand of JBJMWI010000149.1, from coordinate 54,944 downwards.
CGCTTTGCGCAGGTTGTGGCATAGAGTTTCATGTCATGAACTACCATGAGCATGCCGTCGGTGGGGGCGAGGACGCCACCGCCGTGGCCTATGTGCAGATCCGCATCGGACGTGAGCAGACCCTGTACGGTGCGGGCATGCACGGCAACATCGTGACGGCCACACTGCGCGCGGTGCTTTCCGCTGTAAACCGCGCGGCGCTGAGGGGGTTGATCACGATGCGAGACCCGGCCCCGCGCGTCGCCGCGATGTAAAACAGACGCGAGGTCGTTCGCCAGCCCGCTCGCAAGAGCGGGCTTTGTTTTGGCGCGGGCACTATTGCCGGCAACCAGCTAAACTCGACGCTGGCCAGCAAAATGCTCCCTGATCTCGGCCGCACTGGCGGATTAATTCAATGGCAAGCGAACAAAAATCACACCGCGACCTGCATCGAATCGTTGTAGTAGGGGGCGGCGCCGGCGGGCTCGAATTGGCCACGCAACTTGGCAGCACGCTCGGCAGGCGCAAGCGGGCGCGCATTACCTTGATCGATCGTTCGCGCACGCACCTGTGGAAGCCGTTGCTGCACCAAGTTGCTGCAGGCAGCATGGACCTGAACGATCACGAACTGGATTACCTGTACCAGGCGCGATGGCATCATTTCCAGTTCCGCCTGGGCCGCATGGACGGCCTCGACCGAGCCAAAAAAGAAGTTCATCTCGCCCCGACGTTTGACGACACCGGCCGCGAAGTTCTACCCGCACACAGCATTGCATACGATACGCTGGTGGTTGCCCTGGGTAGCACCACCAACGACTTCGGCACACCGGGCGCAGCGGCTTATGCGATTTCACTGGACAACCCGCAGCAGGCTGCGTTGTTCCACGAGCGCCTGCTCAACGCGTGCCTGCGTGCCAATGCACAGCGAGGTCCATTGCAAGCCGGCCAGCTGCATATCGCAATTATTGGCGCCGGTGCGACTGGAGTTGAACTTGCGGCCGAGTTGCATAACACAATTCGCGAATTCCTGGCTTTTGGTCTCGACCGCATCAATCCAGAGCAAGACATCAAAATAACGATCGTTGAGGCGGCCCCCAAAATCCTTCCAGCGCTCAGCGAGCGGCTGTCCGCTGCGGTCCTCCGGCTGCTGCAAAAATTGAATGTCGAAGTGCTGACCGGCGAGCGCGTGACCGAGGTTTCGCCGCTCGGCGTTAAAACCGCCACCGGTCGCGAGATTCCAGCAGAGCTGGTGGTATGGGCGGCCGGCATCAAGGCGCCGGATATTCTCAAGGACATCGATGGGCTGGAGACCAACCGCATCAATCAGCTGATCGTGACGCAAGTGCTGCAAACAACGCGCGACCCGAATATTTTTGCCTTTGGCGACTGCGCCAGCTGCCCTTGGCCAGGCAAACCGACGCCCGTGCCACCGCGCGCGCAGGCCGCGCACCAGCAGGCGACTCATCTCAGCAAAATGCTGCCACGCCATTTGCGCGGTGAGCCGCTGAAGCCTTTCCAGTACCGGGATTTCGGCTCGCTGATCTCGCTCGGCAAATTCAGTACCGTCGGTAGCCTGATGGGTGCCATCACCCGCGGTAGTGTCATGATTGAAGGGCTTTTTGCAAAAATAATGTACCTGTCGCTCTACAAGATGCACGAGCTCGCGCTGCACGGCTTCACCAAGGTATTCCTCGATACCCTCGCGCGCGTCCTCACGCGGCGCACCGAGCCGCATATCAAGTTGCATTGATGGCGCGATGCCGCCCGGCTACCTGAAACTGTTCCCCGGCCTAGCCGCTATTGCGGTCGCGGCTTGCAGTTCCATTCCCTATTCTCCTCGACCGATTGATGCGGACGCCACAGTCGCGGAGTTTCTTGCGCGCTCACCAGAACTCGATGGACTCAGGCAATTTGCACGGGCGAACGGCTATTCCCAACAAACCTGGCCGCCGCAGCAATGGGACGTTGGGGAGCTGACGTTGCTGGCACTGTACTTCCATCAGGATGTGCGCATAGCGCGCGCGCGGGCGCAAGTTGCGCATGCGGAGCTGGTTTCTGCGGTGCAACCGCAGCCCTGGTCGGCACGCGTAAAGCCCGAGCACCACAGCCGCACATTGCCCGAAGAAAATGGCCCGTGGTCGCTAGGTCTAGAACTTGAGATTCCGCTTGTGGCACAAGGCAAGCGCGCTGCCCAGGCCGAGCGGGGCACTTTCCTTGCCGACGCAGCCGACCTGGATCTCGCCCATACGGTCTGGCTTACGCGCAGCCGCGTGCGCGACCAGTACCTGGAACTGCGCGGAAGCCGAGAGGCGCTCGCTTCGCTGGATACGCAACTTGCGGCACGCCAGGAAATGATCGGCCTCGTGAACCGCCGGGTTGAAGCCGGCATGCTGTCCGCACCCGATCTCGCGGCTGAACGCGTCGCCTCTACTCAGATCGAGCAAGCGCGCAATCAGGAACTGATGCGGGAGCAACGTGCTGTTGCTGCGCTGGCGGGCGCGCTTGGATTGCCAATGGAAGTCCTCGACCGCATGCCGTTACGCTTCGATGCGGCCGCGCCGCCGTCGATGGACATGAATACCGCTGCCTTGCGCAGCATGGCGTTGCGTAATCGCCTTGATGTGCATCGCAAGCTGTTGGAGTTCGGCGCCGCGGACGCCGAAGTCAAGGCCGCGGTCGCGGCTCAGAATCCGGACATCACCCTGGGACCCGGGTATATGTGGGACCAAGGTGACAACATCTGGTCGCTTGCAGTGGGCATGTCTCTGCCGCCAGCAGCCCGTGCGCGCGCCATGATCCGGGAAGCGCACGCGCGGCGCGAACTTGCAGCCGAGCAATTCGCGGCCGTTCAAGTACAAGCGATTGGAATGGCGGCGAGTGCCGGCGCGCAGTACCGACTGGCACGCGAGCGCGCGGCAGCCGCGGGTCGCCAGTTGCAAACGCAACGCGCACAGGAGTTACGCTTAGAGCGGCAGTTTGCGGCCGGATCGGCGGACCGGATGCAGCGGTTAGCAGCGCGTATTGAAACGATTACCGCGGAGGCGGCGCAGCAGTTGGCACTGATGGCGGAGCGCCAGGCGCTGGCGCAGCTGGAAGACGCCGTACAGCGTCCGCTACTGGGCGATTCCATGCTATTGCCTGCGCGGGTGCAGGCCCCGCCCGACATGAGCACTGGAGTAGCGAACCAAACTCGTCACCAGGACCGGCCGCAGGCTTCCCGGTTATGAAAGCGCCCGCGGCACACGCGATCATCGCGCTGATGGCATTGGTGATCGCCGCGCTGTCCTGGGCGCTGGTGTACTACTCGCGCGATGAACTCGGTACGCAGGCGGAAAAGCGCGATGAGCGTGTCACGTCTGCCTCGGCGGCAGGCATCGAGTCCGGACGCGCGGTTGTGCGCTTGTCGGCACAAAGCCAGGTCGCTGCCGGCATCGTGGTGCAGGCGTTGCAGCCTGCGAAGCACGAGGCTGCTTTGGAGGCGTATGGTGTCGTGGCGAATTTGCAGCCGCTGTCGGAATCGCGTGGCCGCTATCTGGCTGCGCTCGCCGAGGCAACCGCGGCGCGTGCAACGCTCACTGCGGCCGAATCCGAATACCGGCGCATGCAGTTGCTGTTTCGCGATGATCGAAATGTCTCCGAGCAGGCCATGCAAGCCGCGCTGGCGCGCTATCGCGCGGAGCAAACGCGTGTGAGCGCTGCGGAACAGGCCGCCGCTAGCATCCGCGATGGGATCCGCGGTGCGTGGGGAGAAAGTGTAACGCAGTGGGCAGTCAATCCTGGCTCGCAGACCATGCGCTCGTTACTGCAACAAACATCGTTTCTGGTGCAGCTGGTTATCCCCAGCCAATTACCCCGTGCGGCACTGCGCAACCGGGTCGCGATCGCGCCTGCAATCGCGCGTAACAATACGCGGGCGGCCAGCTTCGTGGGCGCTTCCCCGCAAGTCGATGCGGCGTTTCCTGGCGAAACCTATTTCTACCTGGTGAATGGGGGCGGCTTGCGCACCGGACTGCGCGTCGTGGCGCGTTTCGGCCTGGGAGGCAGTCCAGCGACCGGTGTGATTGTCCCTTCGGCCGCTGTAGTCTGGCACGCGGGCAAGGCTTGGGCTTACGTCAAAGATGACGACGATAGCTTCGGGCGTTTTGAAGTTTTGACCAACGATGAAATGGACGGTGGCTGGTTCAACGCCGCGGGCTTCGAGGACGATGATGAGGTAGTCGTCAGCGGTGCGCAGTTGTTGCTTTCTGAAGAACTCAAATACCAAATCCGCAATGAGAATGAAGACTGATCTGCCGATGCCTGTGCAAGTCCGGCTCACGGCATCAGTTTGGGCTGATACAACGTCGGTATGACCGCTGTCGTATCAGGGACAGGCCGCGATTGATTTCCTCCATTGTCCGCCAGTCCATCCGCTATCCCGGCGTGGTGGTTGCGTTAGCGCTCACGATCGTCGTTTACGGCTTGTTTACGCTGTCGCGCGCACACCTCGATGTGTTCCCTGAATTCTCACCGAGCCAGGTGGTTATCCAGACCGAGGGGCCGGGACTGTCCGCCGAATTGGTGGAGACGCAGGTCTCCCAGCCCATTGAGAACGCGCTATCCGGGGTTCCCGGGCTGGAAAATTTGCGGTCGCAGTCGATTCCGGGTCTGTCCGTCGTGCATGTTTTCTTCCAGGACGGCTCGGACATCTATCGTAACCGGCAAGTGGTGAGCGAGCGTCTCGGATCGGTCGTCACGCAACTGCCAAAGGGAATCGTGCCGGTGATGACGCCGCTGACGTCCTCCGCCAGCACGGTCCTCGGACTGGGCGTGACATCGGACAAGCGCAGCCTCATGGAATTGCGCACGCTGGTCGATTGGACCATCCGCCCGCATCTGCTCGCGGTGCGTGGCGTCGCCGAAGTCAATGTATTCGGTGGAGACGTGCGCCAGTGGCAAGTCCAGGTCGATCCGGAAAAAATGCATCGCTTCGGGATGGCGCTGGAAGACGTCGTCCTCGCCGCGCGCCGGTCAACCGGGGTCGCGGGTGCCGGCTTTGTCAGAACGCCAAACCAGCACATCCTGCTACAGGTCGATGTGCAACCGGATGCCGTCACCGACGTTGCACAAGCGGTGCTTGCCTATCGCGATGGCCGGGCGGTGCGCATAGGCGATGTGGCCGGAGTAGTGGAAGGCGCGGCTCCTTCCATTGGAGCCGCCGCCATCGATGGTACGCCGGGCGTATTCATGATGGTTCAGGGGCAGCTTGGCTCGAACACGCATGCTGTCACGCAGGATCTTGAAGCTGCGGTGGCCCAGATCAAGCCCCTGCTGGAAAAAGAAGGCGTCAAGCTATATCCGCAACTGTTTCGTCCCGCCAATTTCATCGAAACAGCAGTGCGTAACGTACGGCGCGACATTCTGATCGGTTCGCTGCTGGTAGTGCTCGTGCTGTTCCTGTTCCTGTTTAACACGCGCACTGCGTTCATTTGTGCTACAGCAATCCCGGTTTCCTTGCTGACTGCAGTGCTCGTTCTGGATTTTTTCAACGTGACATTCAACATCATGGTGATGGGCGGACTGGCAATTGCGCTGGGCGAGGTCGTGGACGATGCAATCATCGACACCGAGAACATTTTCCGCCGCTTGCGGCTCAATCGCAGTTCGCCGCAACCGCGACCGGTGTGGGAAGTGGTGCTGGCCGCGTCCATCGAAGTGCGAAGCTCCGTGGTCTATGCAACTTTCATCGTTGCGCTGGTATTCGTGCCGCTGCTAACCCTGGGCGGCGTGGCGGGCAAGCTGTTTGCGCCGCTAGGGTATGCATACATTTTCGCGATCCTCGCCTCATTGCTGATTGCCGTGACGCTGACGCCGGCGTTATGTTACCTACTGCTGGCGCGCGCGGAGCTGAAGGCAGACGATCCGCCGTTCGTGCGTTGGCTGAAGCCAAGATATTTATCCTTGCTCGGCCGCATCGAGCGTTTTCCCGGGCGCGTAATTACTGCCACTGGAATCGTCATCGCAATCGGCATCGCGTTCTTGCCGCTGTTTGCGGGGCAATTCATTCCGGCATTGCGCGAAGGCCATTACATCTTGCACATGTCCGCGGTACCGGGCACGTCGGAAGCGGAATCGCTGCGCATTGGCCGCAGGGTGTCGCAGGCGATCGGTTCTATCAAAGGGGTCCAGTCGGTTGCGCAGTGGGTTGGACGCGCAAAAAACGGCGCCGACACGTTCGGTACGCATTACAGTGAGTTCGAAGTCGAAATCGGTCCTTTGCCGGGCAAGGAACAGGCGCGCATCCTGCAAGAAATTCGCCAGACGCTTTCCGGCGCGCGCGGCGGCGGCTTCCCGGGAGTGACATTCGCGGTCAATACGTTTCTGACCGAGCGGATTGAAGAAACGATCACCGGATATGCGGCCCCTTTCGTGGTGAACCTGTACGGGTCGTCACTTGACCTGCTTGACGCCGACGCACTTGCGTTGGCTTCAGTGCTTGCCGGGGTGCCGGGCGCGCATGACGTTCAGATTCAGGCGCAACCCGGTGCGCCGCAGTTATCGATACGCCTGCGGCACGAACGTATCGCAACGATGGGACTGCAACCGCTCGCGGTGCTTGAGGCGGTACAAACCGCATTCGAAGGCACGCAAGCGGCGCAAATTTTCCGCGGTAGCCAGGTCATCGATCTGGTTGTTATCCTCGATCCCGCGCACCGCAATCGCATGAACGAAGTGGCCACGCTTTCGCTGCGTACTCCAGAGGGCAGGCTGGTCCGGCTCAGCGATATCGCAGACATCCAGGTCATCAGCGGGCGCTACAAGATCCTGCACGACGCGGGGCGGCGCATCCAGACCGTTACAGCGGGCGTCGTGGGCCGCGACATCGAACAGTTCGAGCGCGAGGCGCGCACGCGCATCGCTTCCGCAGCCCGGCTCTCGCCCGGAAACTATGCCGTATTTTCCGGAACTGCGCAGGCGCAAGCCCAGGCGCGCTCGGACCTGCTGCTGCACGCGGCACTGGCCAGCATCGGCATCTTTCTGCTGCTCTTCATCGCCTTCGACAATCTCCACAATCTGCTCATTACCTCAATTAATCTGCCTTTCGCGCTCATCGGCGGCGTAATCGCGGTGCTAGCCAGCGGCGGCTGGATGTCGCTCGGCTCGCTGGTCGGGTTCGTTACGCTGTTCGGCATTACGCTGCGCAACTCGATCATGCTGGTATCGCACTACGAGCATCTGGTGCAGGTGGAAGGGTTGCCGTGGAATGCCGCTACCGCTTTGCGCGGGGCCGCCGAGCGACTGCCCTCAATTCTCATGACGGCACTTGTCACCGCGCTAGGCCTGATGCCGCTGGCACTGGGCAGCGGCGAACCGGGACGCGAGATCGAGGGACCCATGGCCACCATTATTGTTGGCGGACTGGCGACTTCGACACTTTTGAATTTGCTGGTACTTCCGGCAATCCTGCTGCATTTTGGCCGGTTCGGGCCGGCTGCGCCTGGGCGGGGTTGATCTGTCGGAAGCAGCCTCCACATAGCGCTGATATCCGCCAGCAGGCTTTAAGATGAACGGGCAACAAAGGAGAGCCCAGCGATGTCGACAATTGCATTGACCAAGGACAATTTTGAGCAAGTCGTGACCGGCAACGATACTGTCATCGTCGATTTCTGGGCGCCATGGTGCGGCCCTTGCCGGAGTTTCTCCCCAGTCTTCGAAGCAACCTCCGAAAAACACGAAGGCATGGTGTTCGCCAAAGTAAATACCGAAGAGGAACCCGAGCTGGCGGGGCACTTCGAAATCCGCTCCATTCCGACGCTGATGGTGTTCCGTGAAAAAGTGCTGTTGTTCGCGCAGCCGGGCGCACTACCGGCTTCAGGGCTGGAAGCGCTCATCCAGAAAGTTAAGGAACTCGACATGGCACAGGTACATCGAGATATCGAGGCGCAGGAAGCCGCTACGAGCACCGAGAAAGCCGATAGCCCGACCTGAGGAGCAGCATGGCGCCGCAGTTCCTCGACGAAAGCAGTTTCGACGGCTTCTTGTCCGGTCAGGACACGGCAGTGATTGCGTTTGTCGAACAAAAGGCTGACGCAGCAGAATTCTTTGCACTCGCAAGCGCGATGACGGCCAAATATCCCGCTGTTGCATTCGCTCAGGTGGGAGCCGGCAGCCGGGTCTTGTTCGAGACGTTCGGACTCAGCGGAACCGCTACCGCTATTTTTCGCCAACGCGTTGGCATGTACCTGGAGCCGGGTCTGCCCGCGCCTGAATTGTTGGAACGTCTGCTGCCTGCCATCGCGGCGCTCGACATGGAACGCGTTCGAAACGAGCTCGCGCAGGAGAAAACTGCCCGGGAATCATTAGCCGTGCATCGAATATGTCCGGCTACGCGGCGCGGAAAGCTTTAGGGATTCATTCCGGCGCGGCCGGATAAGTGCCGGATTCGCCCAGCACGTAGCGCTGGACCGCCTTGTCACGCAGGCGGTCGATGAACCACTTGCCGGCCTTCCCGGCCTGCCGCGGATGCCAGGCCAGATAGACGTTCGTCATGGCTTTCGAGCCTTCGATATCCTTTTTCACTAAGCGGCCCGCCGCAATATGTGGCGCTGCCCAAAGCACCGGCAGGTAACCAGCGCCCAGTCCGGCGATCTGCGCGGCCACCTTGGCCCGAATGGTCGGGACAGTCAAAGTATCCTGCCCGTCCAGCAGGCCCGACGTGCGCGGCGCCAGTGTGCGAGACGTATCCGCGGCCGACACGGCCCGGTGTTGCAGGATTTCCTGCGCGGAGAGCGGGTTCGGAGCAGCGGCGAGCGGATGGTCTGGCGAGACGACAAAGATAAATTCGAAACTGCCAATGGGCTCAACGGCCAGCAAGCCTTCCGGCGGCGCGTCGCCGGGCGCCCCGATGACCATGTCGGCGCGTCCACCAACGATGGCATCCCAGCAGCCGCCCAGTACTTCAGTCGTCAAGCGGATGCGTGTGCCGGTTTGCTCCCGGTAGAAGTCCTTCAAAAGCGGGAATAAACGCTCGATCGGCACCAAATCATCCACGGCGATGCGTAACTCGCTTTCCCATCCGGTCGCCACGTGTCTCACGCGGCATTCCAGGTCGGTCGCCGTTCGCAGCAAATGGCGTCCTTCCCGCAGCAAGGCTTCGCCGGCTTCGGTCAGGCGCGCCCGATGGCCGCTGCGATCGAACAATTTGACGTCAAGGTCCTGCTCGAGCTTCTGTATCGTGTAGGTAATAGCCGACGGTACGCGGTGCAATTCCTCGCCTGCGGCAGCAAAACTGCCGTTACGGGCGATGGAATCCAGAACCAGCAGTGCGTCCAGTGAAATTCTCATGGTGGCCGCTGAAAAACTCGGTTATCATTAAAAAATAACTGACTAACAAGTCAGCAAAATGCTGCCGGGAAGTTCGCACATTAATAAACCTTTCCGACGGTCTGCTGCCAGCCGAGATATTCCGCTGGCTAAAATTTTTTACTCGTCGCAGCGCCTGGGTGCGGGGCCGTCGACCTTGAATTCTAGAGGGGTGCTGTGCATACGCCGACCATTCGTAATGTAACGATTCTCGCGGTTCTGGTCACGGCGGGGCTGCTTGCCGGTTGCGGCTCCAAGAGCGACGCGACTGCCGCTGCACAGAAAGCAGAATCGCCCAAGGCCGATTCACCGAAACCAGCAGACGGTAAACCCGCACCGCCGCCGGCCGCTGCCGCTGCCAAGCCCGGATTGCCGGTCAAAGCCGAGCCGGTGCAGATCATACGGGTCTCCGATGATGTTTCCGCAGTCGGTTCGCTTTTGGCTGAGGAGTCGGTGATTATCCGGCCCGAAATCGACGGCCGCATCGTCGGTTTGCATTTTCAGGAAGGCCAGGCAGTCAATGCAGGCGCCCGACTGGTGACCATCGATAGCACCGAGTACGAGGCGCAGGCGGCCGCCCAGCGTGCCGACTTGAAAACCGAGGAGCAGCGCCTGGTCCGTACCAAGGAACTGCATGAACAGAAGTTCATTAGCAAGGATGCGCTCGATGTTCAGGTCGGTAATGTGGCGCGCCTGAAAGCGCATGTCGAAGAGGCCGAGTCCCGCGTAGCGAAGACAGTAATCCGGGCGCCGTTTTCCGGCATCCTCGGTTTGCGCCAGGTGAGTCCCGGGGCTTACGTCAAAGCAGGTGCGGACATCGTTCGTCTGGAGAATGTCAGCTCCATCAAAGTCGACTTTCGCATTCCCGAAAATTACCTCTCCAAGATCCGTTCCAATCAGGACATCTCCGTAAAACTCGATGCCTACCCCGGAGAGGAATTCAAGGGCCGCGTTTATGCGATTGAACCGGTGGTGGACGAACGCACGCGGACCATCGCCATGCGCGCGCGCATCCCGAACAAAGGGACCAAGCTCAAGCCGGGCATGTTTGTTCGCGTGGCCGTTACGCTCGACAGCCGTCAAAACGCGGTGGTCATTCCAGAGCAGGCGATCTGGCCGCAGGGTAAGGACAGCTTCGTGTACCGCGTGGTAGACGGTAAGGCCGCGCTGACCAAGGTCGCAATCGGCAATCGCGCACCAGGGTCGGTGGAAATACTGAAAGGCCTGGCCGCAAACGACATGGTGATTACCGATGGTCAGATGAAGTTGAAGGACGGCGCTCCGGTATCCGTGATTGCCTTGCCGCCGAGTGTCCCACCCGTGGTACCTGGCGGAGCGCCGCCCGCTCCCGGCGCGCCGGCAGCCAAGAGCTGAGCATCACGTAACAATTCGCTTAGGAACGCAGCGATGATTCTCTCCGAAATCTCGATCAAACGGCCGGTTCTGGCGACGGTCATGAGCCTGGTCATTGTGCTCATGGGGTTCCTCTCTTACTCGCGCATGGCCGTGCGTGAATATCCCAATATCGACCCACCGATCGTCTCGGTTCGCACCGTGTACAAGGGCGCAACGGCGCAGGTCATCGAAAGCGCGGTTACGCAGCCGCTGGAGGATTCGCTGTCAGGCATCGAAGGCATCAAGACCATCAAGTCCAACAGCCGCGAAGAAGTCAGCCAGATTACGATAACTTTCCTGACTACGCGGGAAGTAGACGCCGCTGCAGCGGACGTCCGTGACCGTGTCGCGCGGATTCGCAAACAACTGCCGTCAACGATCGATGAGCCGGTTGTATCGAAGATCGAAGCCGATGCGCAAGCCATCATCTGGATCGCCGTCACCAGCGACCGCCAATCTCCCATGGAGATTACGGATTTCGCGGATCGTTACCTGACCGATCCGCTCAAGGCGCTGCCCGGCGTGTCGTCCGTCATTATCGGTGGCGAGCGCAAGTACGCGATGCGCATCTGGCTCGACCGCGAGCGACTGGCAGCGCAGGGGTTGACCGTCCAGGACGTCGAGAACGCGCTCAACAGTCAGAACGTTGAATCACCGGGCGGGCGCCTCGAGAGCACGCAGCGCGAGTTCACCGTGCAGCCGCGAACCGATCTGCGCTCGCCCGAAGATTTCAACAACATGATCATCTCGACGGTGGGCTATCCGATCCGCCTGAAGGATGTCGGCCGCGCAATCCCTGGGCCTTACGAGAACCGCAAGATTGTGCGGGTCAGCGGAAACGAGGCGATCGGACTCGGTATCGTCAAGCAATCGACCGCAAACACACTCGAAGTGGCGCGCGGCGTGAAGGAAGTGCTGCCGCGCCTGCAAAAAACCTTGCCGCCCGGCATGAAAGCCTGGATCGCGGTCGATACGTCGGTCTTCATCGAAGAATCCATCAGGGCCGTGTACGAAACCATGATCGAAGCGCTGATCCTGGTGGTACTGGTCATCTTCGTGTTCCTGCGCAGTGCGCGCGCAACGCTAATTCCGGCCGTGGCGATTCCCGTGTCCGTGATTGGCCACTTCACGTTCCTCAAGATCCTTGGTTTTTCGATTAATACGCTGACTTTACTCGGCGTGGTGCTGTCGATCGGCCTGGTGGTTGACGATGCGATCGTCGTGCTGGAAAACATCCACCGCCATATCGAAGAAGGCATGCAGCCGCTCAAAGCAGCTTTCCTCGGCAGCAAGGAAATCGGTTTTGCCGTGATTGCCATGACTATCACGCTTGCTGCTGTGTTCACGCCGCTTGCCCTGATGACTGGCAATACCGGGAAGCTGTTTACGGAATTTGCGCTGACAGTTGCAACCTCCGTGATCGTTTCCGGATTTGTCGCGCTCACCCTGACGCCGATGATGTGTTCCAAGCTGCTGAAGTCAGGCCATAGCAGCGTCTATACCTACACCGAACGATTCTTTGAAGGCATGAACAACGGCTATCGCCGTATTCTGCGCGGCACACTGCGTCACCGCTGGGTCATCGGAGTCATCTTCGTCGTCGTCCTCGGCAGCATGGTGTTCCTGTTCAAACAGTTGAAAGCCGAACTTTCGCCGGTGGAAGACCGCGGATTGTTTCTGGCGTTTGTGGTGGCGCCGGAAGGGTCCACCATGTCCTACACCGACGGCTACATGCACGTTGTCGAAGGCATCACCGCCAAGATTCCGGAAATCACAACCATGTTCGCCGTGGTTGCTCCGGGCCTCGACCGGCCAAATCCGGTCAATCTGGGCGTGGCTTTTGCCGTCCTTAAGCCCTGGAGCGAGCGCGAGCGCAGCCAGTTGACCATTACGAAGGAACTCGGGCCGAAACTCTACGGTGGCCTGCCTGGCGCGCTGTCCTTTGCACTTAATCCACCTTCGCTGGGACAAGGCCTGCTGACCAAGCAAATTGAGTACGTGATCTATGGAAACAGTTTCGAAGAATTGCAAGGCCAGGTAAACCTGGTCATGGCGAAATTGCGTGAGTATCCGGGGATCACCGCGCTCGACACGGACCTGAAGCTGAACAAGCCGCAGATGGTGGTCGAAATCAACCGCGACAAAGCGTCCGATCTGGGCGTATCGATGGATGTCATTGGTCATACGCTGCAAACTTTGCTCGGCAGTCGCGATGTAACGCGCTACAAGCATGAGGGCAAGCAATATGACGTTGTTGTCCAGCTGGAAGACAACAAGCGCATGCAGCCGACCGATTTGACTTCGATCTACGTGCGCGGCCGGGATGATCAGCTCATGCAGCTTTCCAACCTGGTAAAGCTCAGCGAGGCGGTTGCTCCCAAGGAGCTAAACCACTTCAACAAGCTGCGGGCTGCCGTAATCAACGGCAACGTCGCTTCGGGTTATACGCTAGGCCAGGCGCTTGAAACCATCGACGCAACGGTGAAGCAGGAATTGCCCGCAGGAACCATCACCGACCTGGACGGGCAAGCGCGCGAGTTTCGGGAAGCGGGCGGTCAGTTGTACCTGACGTTCGTGCTGGCATTAATATTCATTTACCTGGTGTTGTCGGCGCAATTCGAAAGTTTCGTTGGACCGCTGGTCATCATGTTCACCGTACCGCTCGCGATGACGGGCGCGCTGCTGGCGATGTGGATCAATGCCATGCTGGGCCACGGCGGCACCTTGAACGTGTATAGCCAGATCGGGCTCGTCATGCTGGTGGGCCTGATTACCAAGCACGGCATTCTGATCGTCGAGTTCTCCAATCAGCTTCGCAGCAGGGGCATGGAAAAATTCGAGGCCGTGGTGGAAGCGGCGACCTTGCGTCTGCGTCCTATTCTGATGACCACCGGCGCCATGGTGCTCGGAGCAATTCCGCTCGCGCTGGCGCATGGGGCCGGCGCCGAATCCAGGCAATCCATCGGCTGGGTGATTGTCGGCGGCCTGGTCGTGGGAACATTACTGACCCTGTTCGTGATCCCGACCATCTACACGCTGCTGATGCGCAAGGTACACATGGAAGAAGAGGAAGTTGTCATCGTGCCTGTTACCGCCGGTGGCAGCGGTCCAATAACCGCGCCTCACAAGGAGCTGTAACGAGACTTTAGAGCCCAATAGAAATTGGGAACGGCGAGTGCAAATGCATTCGCCGTTTTTTTTTTGGCTATAGTGCAGGCTTAAACCCATACCCGAAGGGACACGGATGAACAAAGCGCTTGATATTGGCGTCGCGAAGCAAATCGGCACTTATAGCGATGGCGTTGAAGCGCCCGCCTCGGCGCGCTGGGTCTTCACGGCCGGAACGCCGGGATTGCAAGCGGATGGAGCTTATCCGCAGGGCATTGTTGCGCAGGCGGAGCAGGCATGGAAAAACGTGCTGCGCATTCTGGGTGAAGCCGGGATGGGCGTGCAGGATCTGGTCAAAGTCACGCATTATCTGGTGCACGAAGAGCACATCAAGGACTACGTCGCAGTGCGCGCGCGCTATCTTGGCAATGCGCGCCCTGCGTCCATGCTGCTTATCGTGCCCAGCCTCGTAAAGCCGGAGATACTGGTCGAGATCGAAGCGATCGCGGCCAAGGGTTGACACGGCAGGCGATGCGCTTGCGGTTCTACACCCTGGATGTGTTCACCGATCGGCCGTTCGGTGGAAATCCGCTTGCCGTTGTGCTCAATGCAGATGCCCTGAGCGGCGAGCGCATGCAAAGCATCGCAGCTGAGTTCAATTTGTCAGAAACGGTGTTCGTATTGAAACCCGCGAACGCCGGCGTAAGTCGCGCGAAGTTGCGCATTTTCACGCCCCAGGCTGAACTGCCGTTTGCGGGACATCCAACGATCGGTACCAGTTATCTGCTTGCCAAGCTGAATCTCATTGGGTTGAATGCGAGCGGCGCTGCCATGGTGCTCGAAGAAGGAATTGGCGACGTACCAGTCACAGTCCAGTACGGAGCGCAAGGACCGCAGTCGACGCGGATGTCGGTGCCCAAGATGCCAGAGCGCGGACCGGAGCCGCCACGGTGCGCCGAGCTCGCGGCAATGCTTTCGCTGGCTGAAGCCGATCTGGTGCCGGGGCACGCGGCTTATTCCTGCGGTGTGCCGTTCCTGTTTCTGCCGGTTCGCGACCTTGCCGCCATCGCGCGCGTCAAGCTGCGCCACGACTTGTGGGAGAAATTGCTGTCTGGCTGGTGGGCGAAGAGCGTTTTTGTGTTTACCAGCGAGACGCTTGCGCAAGAAGCCGATATTCACGCCCGCATGTTCGCGCCAGCAATGGGCATCGCCGAAGATCCGGCCACCGGAGGTGCAGTCGCGGCGTTGGCCGGGTATCTGCATGCGCTGCAGCCGCGCGACGGCACGCGCAGCTGGCTGGTGGAGCAGGGACTTGAAATGGGCCGGCCGTCGCGCATCGAGCTCGAGGCCGACGCTTCGGCCGGGACAATCACGGCCGTGCGAGTCGGCGGCAGCTCGGTGTTGATGTCCGAGGGCTGGTGCGAGGTTGGTTGAGGCTCATACTAAAAATTCGAAGGACTGGTTCTAATCCTCCCGCTAATAGTTTCGCCCGGATATCGCTATATTAATAGTTGACAAGGCTTCGCCGCGTGGCGACGCCTCAACAGGAGACATCAATGAACGCCTTGAGAAAAAGCAGCGAGCGCGGATTTGCCGACCACGGTTGGCTGAAGAGTTTCCATACCTTCTCATTCGCCGGTTATCACGACCCGAGCCAGATGGGTTATGGAGCGCTGCGCGTCATCAACGAAGACCGGGTTGCCCCAGGGCAGGGCTTCGGCAAACATCCGCATCGAGACATGGAGATCATCAGCTATGTACTCGACGGCGAGCTGGAGCACAAGGACAGCATGGGCACCGGTTCGGTCATTCGTCCCGGGGATGTGCAGCGCATGAGCGCGGGGACCGGGATCTTTCACAGCGAGTACAACCCTTCCCCAAAGAACGGCGTGCATTTCCTGCAGATCTGGATTGAGCCGGACGAGCTTGGCGTCAAACCGAGCTACGAACAAAAATATTTTGCCCCTGAGGAAAAGCGCGGCAAGCTTTGCCTGCTAGCCTCGCCGGATGGGCGCAACGGTTCTGTGTCGATCCACCAGGATGCTTGCGTCTACGCTGCGCTCATTCATGGCAATGAGAAAGTTGCGCATACGCTTGCGGACGGGCGCCGCGCCTACGTGCATGTGGCGCGCGGTAATGTCACCGTGAACGGGCAGCCGCTCGGTGCCGGTGACGCGTTGAAGGTCGATGGCGAAGCCACGGTTGTCATCGGCGATGGCAACGATGCAGAGGTGCTGTTGTTCGATCTGGAGTAGTTCAGCGGCGCCCGACAACATGACAGCGGCAAGCCTTGGCCTGCCGCTGTCGCTTTCGAGCTGCGATCAATTCAACGTGACGTACTGGTAATCCAGTCCAAGGTTGTTGATGCCTCGCTCCGGCGGCGCAATCCATCCGGCCATTTTCCCAGGAGCCACAACCCGCTGCATGAGGCTATGCACAAAGTTGCGATCCTCCTCGCTGGGCAGCCACTGCGGTAACAGCCGCGTGTATACCTCCTGACTGATTGGCCTGCCCTGCGGATCGGTAGGCACGTTTGCCCAAGCACCGATGCTGCGGCGGAAATGCGGGCTCGGCAATGAAAGCCGGAAATCGTGCCCCGCGCGCTGGATTTGCATATTCCACCGCTTAAGGCCGATTTCGCAGTCCTTGATATATGACTGACGCATGACTTCATTCATCGCGTTGCGCAGGCTCACCGATTCCTGACCTTGCGGCGTTTCCAGCGCAATTACGGCGTCGCTGCAAACATGGTCTTCGTATTGCGTTTCGTCCGGCCGCCCCTTGATGCCACTGGCAAACGAACTTGCTGCATTTGAGGAAACTTCCGACCCGAACAGGTCCAGCGACGAGGTGAACCAGAAATTCATGTAGCGCTGAATGGTCGCAAGGTCAACCGCGCCATGATTGCGCACGGCCTGTGCATCATCGCTGCCGATTTCCTTCATGACCTCCAGCGTGCGCTTGACGATTCGGCCAACCCCCGTTTCCCCGACGAACATGTGATGGGCTTCCTCCGTCAGCATGAAGCGGCAGGTGCGCGCCAGTGGATCGAATCCGGATTCGGCCAAGCTCTTGAGCTGGAATTTGCCGTCGCGGTCGGTGAAATACGTGAACATGAAAAACGACAGCCAGTCGCTGATCGGTTCGTTGAACGTACCGAGGATGCGCGGCTTGTCAATATCTCCGGAATGCCGCGCCAGCAGCTCTTCGGCTTCCTCGCGTCCGTCGCGGCCGAAGTGTGCGTGCAGCAGATAGACCATTGCCCACAGGTGCCGTCCTTCTTCGACGTTTACCTGGAACAGATTGCGCAGGTCGTACAGAGAAGGACAAGTCAAACCGAGCCGGTGCTGCTGTTCAACGGATGCCGGCTCAGTGTCGCCTTGCGTGACGATGATTCGGCGGAACTGGGAACGCAATTCCCCCGGGACCTGTTGCCACACGGGTTCACCGTAGTGATCACCGAAGCCGATAGTGCGATCGGGCATACGCTCCGCAAGAAATATTCCCCAGCGATACTCCGGCATTTTGACTTGACCGTAACTGGCCCAGCCCTGCGCATCCACGCCTACCGCCGTGCGCAAATACACTTCCACCGAGTCGGTATCGTACGGTCCCATCTCCCGCCACCATTGCAGGAACTTGGGTTGCCAGTGCTCCAGCGCGCGCTGCAACGTGCGGTCGTTCGCCAGATCGACGTTGTTCGGAATTCTTTCGCTGTAGTTGATGCTCATGGCCGCTCCGCTGGGTGAATGAGTGAATGTGTGAAGGTGTGAATAAGAAAAAACGACACCATTACCCCAGTTTTCTTCTGATTGATGCACTAAGTCCCAAGAGCAGACCCGCAACGGCATCCATTTCATCTTGCAGTTGGTTGTTCTTCACAAATCCCAGTCGATGAGCTATTTCCACATGCGTATCCAGTTCCGATAACGATGCCTCGGCAATCGACAAGAAACGACTAAGTTCCTTGGTCCCGGACCTTGCCGCCCCTTCAGCAATATTTGCGGGAACCGAAACCGCTGCCCGACGCATTTGAGAAGTAAGACCGAATAGTTCTTCCTTCGGGAAGTTTCGAGTTTCCGCATACACGTGTTCAACCAACTCGATTGCTTTTTGCCAAGCCTTAAGAGAACGATGGTTGCGTTTCACCCTTCACTCCTTCACGCGTTCACACCTTCACAGACTTACACCCGTTCCCAGTTGAACTTTGCCTTGCTGCCGGTCCCGAATACTTTAAGAGCGCCATGTTCACCGACAGCGTTGGGCCGGATGAAAATCCAGTTTTGCCAGGCGCTCAGACGACCGAAAATGCGTGTCGCCATGGTTTCGGCGCCGGTGAAGCGCAAGTTCGCTTCCATGCCGGTCAGCGCATCCGGTGACAGGCTGGTGCGCTCTTCGATCGCGATGCGTATTTCTTCGTCCCAATCGATGTCGTCCGGGGCATAGGTCACCAAACCCAGCTTCGAAGCTACTGCCGCATCGAGCGGCTCGCCAATGTGCGCGCGTACCGCATCAACCGGGTGTGCCTCGCCGCAGAAACGATTGGCGACGCGGCTCAGTCCATTGACCATCGGCACAACGCCGAAATTCATTTGCGTGAGCACCATGGCCGGTGCATCGTCACTTTGCTGCTGCAGCATGTAGCTGCGATCCGCGGCGAACGCAAGTTCCGCCAGTGTGCCCGCGAAGCACGAGCCCTGGTCGATGATCGCAAACAGCGTACGCGCCGACACGTCCAGCCGCGCCAATGTCCGCCGCAAAAAACCGGTGGTTTCGCGCACGAACCAGTCATCACAATGTTTCGCCAGCGTTGCGTCACATGCCAGCATCGATCCGACATCACCGCGCGTCTTCAATACCCAGACACCGATTTCAAGATCATTGGTACGCAACATCAGGATCGCGTCGTCCAGTTCCCGCGTCATCTGCAACGGCCACCAATTCGCTCCGGCGTCATGAATGCCCGCGATGTCTTCCGGCTGTGGATCCTTCGGAGCATGGACCGTGATCGTTGCAGTGCGGGTCTTGCGATCGACAGCGACGTCGACATGCGCATAGTGGTATCCCGCTGTGTCGATTACGCGAGCTAACGGCCTCAGCGCAATGCCGGCGCCGGTGGCAGCGCGCTCGCTCTGCGCGCACAGCGTGGCCGCGCATTGCTTGACGGCCGAGTCGAACTGCTGTGGCCGCGCGATGTGATCCACCAGCTTCCATTGTTTCGCCCGGTCCGCGCGCACGCCTTCCGCAGTAGAGCAAAATACATCTGCCAGATCGCGGCGAACTTTTTTCTTGTCCGTCAGGCGCGTCAAGCCGCCGGTGCCGGGCAGCACCCCTAGCAGGGGGACTTCGGGGAGACTGACCGTGGACGAGCGGTCATCGATCATGAGGATCTCGTCGCATGCCAGCGCCAGTTCATAGCCGCCACCTGCTACCGTGCCGTTCACCGCCGCCAGAAATTTGAGACCGTCATGCCGGCTGGAATCCTCCATGCCATTGCGCGTTTCATTGGTGAACTTGCAGAAGTTGACTTTCCACGCATGCGAGGAAAGCCCGAGCATGTAGATGTTGGCGCCGGAGCAGAACATGCGCTCGCGCGCGCTGGTGATGACGACGCACTGGATCTGCGGGTGTTCGAAGCGAATTCTGTTCAACGCATCGTAGAGTTCGATGTCGACGCCCAGATCGTAGGAATTAAGTTTGAGTTTGTAGCCCGGCTTGATCCCCTTGTCCTCGTTGACGTTCATCGCCAGCGTCGCAACGCTGCCATCAACGGACAAGCGCCAGTGCAGGTAGCGCCCGGGATACGTATCGTAGGTTGTGGGCGGCTGAGAACCGCTGTTCTCGTCCAGCACTGCGCTCATGGATCTCTCCTAGCCTCGGGTGGCAATGCACGCCTCAACTCTTTCAAACTCTGCCTGGCGCTCCGGCGGGCGGTGTTCACGATGGTATCGGCCTGACTGTACAAGGCCGCGCGGCTTTGCAGTATGCGTTTGAGGTCATCCATGGCCTGCGCGTTCCCAGCCATGGGCCGCATGTCGCCCTGAGCCACAACGCGAGCCATGTGTTCAGCGGGTTCCGCTTTGAGCCAGACGGTGAAGCAGGAAGCCAGCAGCAGGTCAAACGTGGCCGGTTCAGATACGATGCTGCCCCCAGTGGCAATCACGCACCGGGCGTGCGTTTCCAGAATTCTCTCCAGGCAGCGGTATTCGTGCCGCCGGTAGCCGGCCTGGCCGTACATCAAAAATATTTCCGACAGACTGGTGCCGGCCTCGCGTTCTATCTCGCGATCTAGCTCGACGAATGGAACCTTGAGTTCAGTCGCCAGCGCCGCACCGAGAGTCGATTTACCGGCCCCGCGCAGCCCGAGCAAGGCGATCCGGCTGCTGCGCCCATGCGGGTCGCCGCCGAATTCGCGCAGCAAGTGAGAGCGCACGCGGGCCAGTCGCGCTTTGGGCAGGCGCTGCAGAAATTCCTGAATCAGCGCCAGTTCGACCGGCTGCTCCTCGGTGTCGCGCAGCAGGTCAGCCAACGGAAGCTCCAGCGCGATGCTGATCTGGCGCAACAGAAGTATGGAGATATTGCCGCGGCCGGATTCGAGTTCGGCAAGATATCGTTCGGACACGGCGGAGGCGCTCGCAAGTCCCTTGCGGCTCAGGTTGCGCCGCACCCGGCACTCGCGCACGCGATGGCCCACCGCCAGCAGAAAAGCGGCGTCCCGCTGTTCTTCAGCACGGACTTCCCTGGGAGACTTCGGATCGCGCGCGCCCATGCAATGTCGTCCCGGCTATGCTGCAATATATTGCAGAAAAGAAGTAGCTGCAGCATCATAATACATGACCATGAAGCTTGTGATGAAAATATGATAATCAGCCTCGTCGGGGAGAACAGTGGCGCTTGAATTCACCATTCTGGTCGGTACCCAAACCGGCGTTGCGCAGTTGGTGGCGCAAGAGATCGAGTTGCGGCTGGACGGCGATGACATCCGCATCAAGACGCTACTCATGGACGAGCTTGGTCCAGAGGTATTCATTGGCGGCGGACTGTTCCTTATCTGCACATCAACCTTCGGCCAGGGTGATGTGCCGGACAACGCCAAGCAGCTGTACGACGGCTTGCAGGCTCAGCGACCCGATCTGTCCAACGTGCGCTATGGCGTCATCGGCCTGGGCGACAACAGCACGCACACGGCGACCTTTTGCTTCGCCGCAAAGAAGTTCGACAGCATTCTCGGGGAATTAGGAGCGCGCCGCATCGGTGAACCGCTGCTCAACGATTCCAGCACGGGCTTGCCGGAAGACGATGCCGCGGAGTGGATCCAGAGTTGGATCCCACTGTGCCGCGCGGAACTGGGCGTGCCGGCTTCCAGCTGATGCAGCAGCGGATTTGCAGACGTCTGTCTTGCAATGCGGGCCGGCTGGTATATTTGGTCCGGCATGCAAGAACCGCGATGTCTGACCAGAACAGGAGGCAGCGAGCATGGCCGCATTAAGCGAGGCCGATCATAGCGTCAGCCCGCCGTTGATTGCTATTCCGCGCGACTACAACGCCGCGCACGATCTGATCGAGCGCAATCTGCTTGCTGGACGTGGCAGCAAGACGGTTTACATCGACGATCATGGCCAATACTCCTATGTCGAGCTGCGCGACCGCATGAATCGAGCCGCCAACGTGCTGGGGGCGCTCGGCGTGGAAATGGAAAGCCGTGTGATGCTGGCGCTTCTGGACACCATCGATTTTCCGAGTGTTTTTCTCGGCGCGATCAAAGCTGGCGTGATACCGGTGCCGGTGAATACGCTGCTGACGACCGCAGATTACAAATTCATGCTCGAGGACAGCCGCGTCCGCGCGCTGATAGTTTCGGAAGCGCTGCTGCCGGCGTTCGCACCGTTGCTGGGCAAGGTCCCGTCGCTGAAGCATGTCATCGTATCCGGCCGCGATGCCTGCGGTCACCTTCATTTGCCGCAACTCATGGGTGCGGCCAGCACCACATACGAGCCTGCATCCACCAAAGCCGACGATGCCTGTTTCTGGTTGTATTCCTCGGGGTCTACAGGCGCGCCGAAAGGTGCTGTACACGTACACTCAAGTCTGATCCAGAGCGCCGAACTTTATGCCAAGCCGATTCTGGGCATTCGTGAAGGCGACCTGGTGTTTTCCGCCGCCAAGTTATTTTTCGCCTATGGATTGGGCAATGCGCTCACGTTTCCGCTTTCGGTGGGTGCTACCGCAGTGTTGATGGCGGAACGTCCTACCCCGGCCGCGGTATTCAAGCGGCTTACGGAACATCGACCGACTATTTTCTACGGCGTGCCGACGCTCTACGGTGCCCTGCTGGCGCATCCCGAACGTCCGGGCAAAAGTCAGCTCGCATTGCGCGTATGCACTTCGGCCGGCGAAGCCTTGCCTGCCGAACTTGGCCAGCGCTGGACAGAACAGTTCGGCGTCGAAATCCTGGACGGCATCGGGTCAACTGAAATGCTGCACATTTTCATTTCGAACCGTCCCGGCGAAGTGCGCTACGGTACCACTGGCAAGCCTGTGCCCGGGTACGAGATCCGGCTCGTTGACGAGCAGGGGACGGACGCAGCGGTCGGCGAAATCGGCGAATTGCAGATCAATGGCCCGACCAGTGCGATGTGCTATTGGAACAACCGGGCGCGATCGTTGACTACCTTCGTCGGACCATGGACGCGCGCGGGTGATAAATACACCCGGGATGCGGAAGGTTTCTATACCTATGGCGGACGCTCTGACGACATGCTCAAAGTAAGCGGCATGTACGTTTCCCCTTTCGAGGTGGAAGCCGCGCTCATGTCGCATCCCGATGTACTGGAAGCAGCAGTAATCGGCGTTGCTGACGATCAGGATCTCATCAAGCCGAAGGCATTCATCGTAGCGCGGCCGGGCGTCGCTGGCTCGCCCGCACTGGCGGACAGTTTGAAAGGCCATGTCAAAAACCGGCTTGCGCCTTACAAGTATCCGCGCTGGGTAGAATTTATGCCCGAACTCCCGAAGACCGCAACCGGTAAGATTCAACGCTTCAAGCTCAGAGCAATGAAGCCGTGAAGGCGTGACCAACAACGAAGGGAATAATCATGGACCACAACCCATTTGACCGGCGCCAATTCCTGGTCGGCGCGGGCGCTTTGGCAGCAGCATCGCTTTGGCCTGGCCATGCGCGTGCGCAAGCCGCGAAGTTGCGTCTCGGTCTGATGTTGCCGTATACGGGTACGTACGCCCAGCTTGGCATCGCGATCGAAAACGGATTGAAGCTTGCGCTGGAGCAGGCGGGTGGCAAGCTCGGCGGCAGGGAAGTGGAATTTTTCAAGGTCGATGATGAGTCGGAGCCGTCCAAGGCAACCGACAACGCCAACCGGCTCATCACGCGCGACAAGGTCGACGTGCTCATCGGCTCGGTGCATTCAGGCGTGGCCATGGGTATGTTAAAAGTGGCAAAGGAAAGCGGCACGCTGATGCTAATTCCAAATGCGGGCGCGGCTGCCGCAACCGGTGCGCTGTGTACGCCGAACGTGTTCCGCACTTCGTTCACTAACTGGCAACCGGTGCATCCACTCGGTAAGGTCATGGCCGACCGGGGCCACAAGAAAGCGGTCTTCATAACGTGGAAATACGCGGCTGGCGAAGAATCGCTGGCTTCCTTCAGCGAAGGTTTTGCCCAAGCTGGTGGAACGGTGGTGAAGGAGTTGTTCGTGCCGTTCCCGAACGCAGAGTTCCAGGCGCTGTTGACCGAAATTGCTTCCGTGAAGCCGGATGCTGTCGCCTGCTTTTTTGCCGGCGGTGGCGCGGTGAAGTTCGTCAAGGACTACGCGGCAGCAGGCTTGAAGGAAAAAATTCCCCTGTACGGTTCGGGTTTCCTCACCGAAGGTGTATTGACTGCGCAAGGCGATGCTGCCGAAGGCTTGCTCACCACCTTGCATTACGCTGACTCGCTGGATAACGCACGCAACAAGGCGTTTCGCTCTGCGTACGCGAGGTCGTACAAGACCGAGCCCGATGTCTACGCTGTTCAGGGTTTTGACACCGGTCTGCTGCTGGCGCAGGCGCTGGATAAAAGCAAAGGGGACATTGCCAACGTTATTTCCGCCATGGAAGGGGCTGTCATCGACAGCCCCCGCGGTCAATGGAAAATGTCCAGAGCGCACAATCCGATTCAAAATATTTATCTGCGCCGTGTCGAAAAGGGCGATAACAAGGTAATCGGCATCGCCTGGAAGGCGCTGGAAGATCCCGCGCGAGGCTGCCGCCTCGGGTAAGAGCGTGAATGGTGAATGTGTGAAGGAGTGAATGTGTGAATGAGTAAGAGCTAGGCCATCTTTATTCTTAGGCTATTACCCTTCACTCCTTCACCCCTTCACCCCTTCACACATTCACCTTTCAACCCTTTCCAGGCTATTACCCTTCACTCCTTCACCCTTCTCGCCTCGCCAGGCACATGGACCTCACGACATTCCTGATCCAGTTGCTCAACGCCGTCCAGTACGGATTGCTGCTGTTTCTGCTTGCCGGAGGATTGACGCTGATTTTCGGCATCATGGGCATTATCAATCTGGCGCACGGCAGCTTTTACATGATCGGCGCGTATCTGGCGTGGTCGCTATCGATGCAACTTGGCAGTCTCTGGCTTGCCATCCCCGCGGGGATCGTATTATCAGTGTTGCTAGGCATTGCGCTGGAATGGCTGCTGATCCGCCGGCTGTATCGTCTCGGTCATCTGCAACAGGTTTTGCTGACGTATGGATTGATTCTGATCTTCGAAGAATTGCGCAGCATCATCTGGGGCGATGAAGTCCACGGCGTGACTGTGCCGCCGATGCTTTCGGCATCGTTCCCGCTGACCGATACGCTCGCCTATCCGGTCTATCGCTTATGGATCTCCGCGGTATGTCTGCTGCTCGCCGTTTTGCTGTATGTCCTGATCCAGCGCACGCGTCTTGGCATGACGATCCGCGCGGGTGCCAGCAATCGCGAGATGGTGCAATCACTGGGCATCGACGTCGATCTGCTCTACCGGTTTGTATTCGCGCTTGGTGTGGCGCTGGCTGCATTCGCCGGCATGATTGCAGCGCCTGTGACTTCCGTATTTCCCGGCATGGGCAACCAAGTGCTCATCCTGTGTTTCGTGGTTGTGGTGATCGGCGGCATTGGCTCGGTAAGAGGCGCGCTGGTCGGTGCGCTGATGATTGGCGTGGTCGATACCTTCGGCAAAGTCATCGAGCTTAAGATCGGCAGCTTTCAGCTGTTGCCGCAGTTGGCGGGTATGAGCGTCTATCTGCTCATGGCTGCGGTATTGCTCTGGCGGCCGGCCGGGCTGTTTATAAAGACCGGCTGATGTCGCGCTCGCGTTCTGTGGCGCTTGTTTGTGTGCTCGTGATCATCTCTCTCGCCCTGTTGCCATTGCTGGCCGAGAAATTCACGGTCCAGTTCGCCACCCGCATTTTAATCATGGCGCTGTTCGCGATGAGCCTGAACCTGCTGGTCGGAAACACTGGACTGGTGAGCCTGGGTCATGCTGCGTTCTTTGGCATTGCAGGCTACTGTCTGGCGCTGGTTTCACCACTGGATCACGGGGCAAATTTATGGACCAGTCTGCCGCTGGCAATGATCGCCGCCGGCGCGCTGGCACTTGCGATTGGCGCGCTGGTGCTTCGCACGAGCGGCATCTATTTCATCATGGCCACGCTGGCGTTCGCGCAGATGCTGTACTTTCTGTTGCACGATACCGGGATCGCAGGCGGGTCGGATGGCATCTACATTTATGTGCGTCCCGATGCCAGCCTGCTTGGCTGGCGGCCATTTGATCTCGAGAAATTTCGTGATTTTTATTTCGTCGTCCTCGCCGTGTTCCTGGTCGTGCTGGCATTCCTGCACGTATTACGCGCCTCGCTGTTTGGACGCGTCATTGCCGGCATTCGTGTCAATGAACAACGCATGCGCTCGCTCGGGTTTGCAACACTGCGCTACAAGCTTGCCTGCTTCGTTCTGGCAGGCATGCTGGCGGGCATCGCCGGGTATTTCGCAGCGGCCCAATTCGGCGTGGTCAATCCCGACATGCTGGGTTGGCATCTGTCAGGTGCTGCTTTGATGATGGTCATCCTTGGGGGCAAGAGCAGGCTGGCGGGACCGGCATTGGGTGCCGCGGCGATGCTGCTGCTGGAACTCGGTCTGCAATCGCTGCCGGCCGCCGGTGGTCTTGATCTCGGCAAGCACTGGCAGCTGCCGATGGGCATCGCCATCGTGCTGGTTGCGCTGTTTCTCCCTTCCGGCATTGTCCACCGGCTAGGGAAGGCCAATGAGTGAAGCGATCTTGCAGGCGCGCGCCTTGTCGCGCCATTTCGGTGGCTTGGCCGCGCTGTGCGATGTGTCGGTCGCCTGCGCAATGGGGCAGGTCCATGCGGTAATTGGTCCCAATGGTGCAGGCAAAAGCACGCTGATTAACGTGCTATCAGGCGACCTCTCCGCGAATGCGGGTCAAGTCGAGTTTGAGGGACGCAATGTCATTGGCTTGTCTTCGGAGCAGATTTCGCAGCTGGGCATCGCGCGTAGTTACCAGAAGACCAACCTGTTTGCGTCCTTAACAGTGTTCGAGAATTGCCGGCTTGCGGCGCAGTCCCGATTGCCGAGCTCCATGCATTTTTTCCGCCCGGCCGCTTCACGAGCAGACGTCAATGCCGCCGCCCGGCATGCCCTGTCGCAGGTGGGACTTGCCGCAGCGGGCGATGCTGTCGCATCGAGACTCTCGCATGGGGAACAACGTCAGGTGGAAATTGCCATGGCTCTCGCCACCCGGCCGCGCGTGTTGCTGCTGGACGAACCGCTGGCCGGCATGGGCCAGGAAGAATCCATGCGCATCGTTAGCTTGCTGCGCGAACTGGCGGCACATCATGCCATTCTGTTGGTCGAGCACGATATGGACGCCGTATTCGCCATCGCCAACACGTTGACGGTCATGGTCAACGGGCGTGTGCTCGCATCCGGAACGCCAGAACAAATCCGCTCCAGCCGACTCGTACAAGAAGCTTATCTGGGCGTTGCCGATGCCTGAGCTGTTGCTGGAGGCGAGGGGCGTCATGGCGGGCTACGGTGCGAGCCGGGTACTGCATGGCGTGGATCTAGTACTGAAGCGTGGCGAAGCAATTGGTCTGATGGGACGAAACGGCATGGGCAAGACCACGCTGTTGCGAGCCTTGCTGGGACTGCTGCCGTTGCAGGCCGGACGCGTAAAAGTGCGGGGTACCGATACGTCTGGCTGGGCACCACACCGCATTGCCCGCTTAGGCATCGCATACGTGCCGGAAGGGCGTGGCATTTTCGCCAACCTCAGCGTTCAGGAAAATTTGCTCATGGCAGCCAGGCCGGGCTCCCGGGGCCAGCGCGACTGGACGCTGGAGCGCGTGTTGTCGGTTTTTCCGCCGCTTAGCTCACGATTGCGAAATGGCGGCCAGCAATTGTCAGGCGGCGAGCAGCAGATGCTGACGATTGGACGCGCGCTGATGACCAATCCGGACGTAATGATCCTGGATGAAGCGACCGAAGGCCTCGCACCATTGGTTGCGCGCGACATCTGGGTGATCCTGAAGCAACTGCGCGAGCTTGGTTTGTCTACCATTGTGGTGGACAAAAGCTTTGCGGCAGTGTCTGCGCTAACCGACCGCAACATTATCCTGGTCAAGGGACGCATCGCCCTGGAAGGCAGCGCCGTGGACCTGCAGCGCGATCCCGCGACGCTGCAACGCCACTTGGGACTTTGAATGCTTATCGCCGGCGGCCATCGTCTCGAGTACGTTGTGCTTGAACCGCAACACGCGGCAGCGGCCGGCCAACCGATGCTGGTGTTCCTGCACGAAGGCTTGGGCTCGGTTGCGCTGTGGAAAGATTTTCCAGCCGAAGTGGTTGCGGCCACAGGTTGTCCGGCGCTGGTGTATTCGCGCTACGGCTATGGAAAATCCGACCCTCTGACGGGTTCACGCAACCTGGACTATATGCACCGGGAAGCGCTCGAAGTGTTGCCGCAGGTGCTGGACCAATTCAAGATCGATTCTCCGGTGCTGGTGGGTCATAGCGATGGAGC
The DNA here is from genome assembly GCA_045810225.1 of Burkholderiales bacterium. GTDB lineage: Bacteria > Pseudomonadota > Gammaproteobacteria > Burkholderiales > JACQAP01 > JACQAP01. Next base: position 27,031 of record JBJMWI010000149.1, on the reverse strand, counting down.
ATCCATTGCGCTGATCCATGCCGGTGCCGGCAAAAGGCCGCTGAGCGGCGTAGTGGCCATGGCACCGCATGTGTTCGTAGAGGACATGACCGTAAAGAGCATCGCCGAAGCGAAAACGGCCTTCCAGCGTACCGACCTGCCGCAAAAGCTCGGCCGCTATCATGACGATGTCGTTTCGGCATTCGTCGGCTGGAATGACATTTGGCTACATCCTGACTTCCGGCGCTGGAACATCGAGGAATATTTGCCAGGTATCGCCGTGCCGGTGTTGCTGATCCAGGGACAAGACGACCAGTACGGGACGGCGGCGCAGGTTTCCGCGGTCGCGCGCCAGGTATCGGGACCGGTAGAGATCATTATGCTGTCAGAGTGCGGGCATTCGCCGCACCAGAGCCCACAAAAGGCGGCGACCATTGCGGCGATTGCAAGATTCGTGGCAAGGCTGCGCAAAGGCTCCTGAGGCGTCTGTTAAACTGGATTGATATTTGAGAGAGATGTTCGAGTCATGTTGAAGGGAAAATCCGTCATTATCACGGGGTCCACCAGCGGCATCGGGCTCGGCATTGCGCAGGCGCTCGCGGCGCAGGGCTGCAACGTCATGCTGAATGGTTTCGGAGATTCGACCCAGATTGAGAAATTGCGTGCCGGGCTGGCTGCCGAACACAAAGTCGTCGCACTCTATTCTTCAGCTGATATGAGTAAACCGCTGGAAGTGGCCGCGATGGTGGATCAAGCCGCTCGGCGATTCGGTGCAGTGGATGTGCTGGTGAATAACGCTGGCATACAGCATGTCGCGCCGGTCGATGAATTTCCGATCGAGAAGTGGGATCAAATCCTTGCGATCAACTTGTCATCTGCATTTCATGCCATTCGCAGCGCGCTGCCCGGTATGAAAAAACGCAAATGGGGCCGCATTGTCAACATTGCGTCTGCGCATGGCCTGGTTGCCTCGCCATTCAAATCGGCGTACGTGGCGGCGAAGCACGGCCTGGTCGGATTGACCAAGACGGTTGCGCTCGAGACGGCCGGCACCGGAATCACTTGCAATGCGATTTGTCCGGGCTATGTGCTCACACCGCTGGTCGAGAAACAGATCGAAGATCATGTGCTGACGCGAGGCATCGCGCGTGAAGACGCCATCAGTAACGTAATTCTCGAGCGCCAGCCGTCGAAGGCGTTCGTGAAAATCGACGAGATCGCAGCGCTCGCTGTATTTTTGGCCGGCGATCTGGCCGCATCAATTACAGGCGCTGCCTATTCCATCGACGGCGGCTGGACGGCGCAATAGGAAACTTTTTTTCAGCCAAAGGGGAAGTGCCATGGATGCTGTCAGAACGTTCGGGCCGCTGGTGGGGAGAATCCTGCTGGCGTTGATTTTTATCATTTCCGGTTTCGGCAAGATTATGGGGTTCGACGCGACACTTGGTTACATTCGCTCGGCCGGCTTACCGTTCGCGCAACTCAGTGCAATGGCCGCCATTGTCGTTGAACTGGGTGGCGGCATTCTGCTGGTATTAGGCTGGAAGGCGCGCTGGGCCGCGGCCGCGCTGTTTGTTTTCGTGCTTGTCGCTGCGCTTTACTTCCACGCCTTTTGGGCTTCTCCGCCTGATCAAATGATGATGCAACAGATTCAGTTCATGAAGAATCTGGCAATCATGGGCGGCATGCTCTACATCATGGCATATGGGTCAGGTCCGTACAGCGTGGACAAAAACTAACGCAGAACCGGTTGCTGGCAATTAAAAAAAGGGCGCATAACGGTGCGCCCTATCTTCTTTTTGCGACAGCGCTTTCAGCAACACTTAGCGGTGCCTTGCTGAATAGCGCGAATCCACATCCGAGCCCGGCGAACAGCGCGCAGAATGCGCCCAATCCGGCAAATCCACCGACGGCGATCAGCCAGGCACCGACCGAACCCGCCAGCAACCAGCCCAAGCTCGCCATGGTGATGTTCAGCCCGAACAGCGCGCTGCGCAATTCGCTGGGTACTTCGGCCAGAGTTGCCATCAGTGATGGCCGGCCGGCGGCATTGACGAAAGAAAATACGAAGCCCAGGACCACCGATAGCGTAAGGCCCGGATGCCAACTGAACAAAGGCAGTGCCAGCATCGCGGTCAAGACGGAACTGAGCGCGAAAACCCGTGCCCGTGAACGCGTGCGATCGGCGATACGGCCGCCGAGAATGTTGCCAATCAGATTGCCCGCAGCGACCAGCGCGAGCACCAGCGCTAGCGCGCCCAGTGAAGTGCCATAAGCATTCTGAAGAAACGCCGGCAAGAAGATGGCAACGACCGCAAAGCACATGCGCTCCGTGGTGCCGGCGGCAAGCAATGCAATCAGCCGTGGTTTCAGCAGTCCAGCCAATGGCGCACTGGCGTGCCGAGCACGCTCATGCCGGCGTGGATCAGCAGGTGTGGCGAGCCACACTGCAATCGCGCACAGCAGCACAAACGTCCCGTGCGCCGCGATCGCACCGCGCCAGCCGCCCAAAGCCCCCAACAAAGTCACCAGCGGCACGCCGAGCACAAGCGACAGGGATTGCCCGGTGATCACCCAGCTCATCGCTCGACCACGCATGCCGGCGGGCGCGTGCTCTGAAACGGCCGCATACACCACGCCCATGAACATGCCACCGCCGGCTCCGCTGAGTACCTGCCACATGACCGCTGCGGGATAATTTTGCGATGTGGCAAATCCCAGCCGCATGGTACCCATGATCAGCACGCCGCCGACCAACATCGTGCGGCGTCCAAAGCGTTCGGACACCATGCCTGCGCCGAGTGAAGCAATTCCCCACATCAGCGCCTGCATGGACAACAAGTGTGCAACATCAGGCAGCGTGGTGGCGAGGTCGCTGGCAATGAGATTCAAAAAAGGCGCCATGCTTGCGCCGGCGGAAGTCACGAAAAACGTCGCGGAGCACAGCGCAAGCAGCATCGCAATCATGCGACGATCAGTCATTAGGATAGTGCCCGGCAGAAGACAGTGCTGAAAAAGACGGTGGGCTATCGATGGTATCGCTGTTAATGCGCGAATTGGCAATGAATTAAAGCGCGTGCCCGGCCGGTGGAGTCAGCCATTGCAATAAGGTGCTATACCGGAGTTGCACCAAACGCACAAAGAGTGGCACCGAACTGGCGAATGCGCAACAGGAAAGCGCCGCGCGAATGTCGCGTGGGAACCACAAACAGGGAAGCAGAACGGCGCAAAACAATAAGGGCTCAGCCCAGTGAGCCTCTCAAGGTCTGCAAGGCTCAGGCGAGTTTCTTCACCACTTCGGTCACGGTCACGCCATTCATTCTGTACTTGTCACGCATGCGGCGGCCGACGATGCCTTTTTTATGGACGTATGAATCCTCGGAACGCGGGCGCGTCAGGGCATCGATATAGTCGGCTGCGTTTTCAATGGGAGGCGTGGTGGAATGTTGCTCGGTGCTGCGACCAGCAGAAGCGTCTTTGTTATCCGAGACCTTGGTCTGCTGCGGTGTAGAAGTTTTCTTATCCATAGGCTAGAAAGTGTTCGATTACAGTAGCCCATACGCTAGCACACCGTTTGGCGGCATATGTTACAGGTTGTTGACTCCGCTCCGCCGGAGCCAAAAACTGATTTAGCGATCATGTGTTTAAGCGACAAAAAAATCTTGTGCAATGTGGCGCGACAGACGCTGCCGTCGGCTTTACCGGCTGAAAATCCGCAACAATGCGCTTGCGAAGCCGGCAAGCGCCACCAAATTCGCTGCCAGAGCAGCCAATGCCAGCACACTGTACAAAGATCGCAGCGGGCGACTGTGCCATGCTACGAAGGCCAATCTTATTCCGGTTGCCGAGAATGCGGGCACGATCAGCAGCAGTGGCAACATCAGCAGATAACCCAAGGTGGAGTGCCCATCGAGCGGCACTCGCCCCAACATATTCGCGAACCACAACGTTGCCAGCCCGATCGCAAGGGCGGCGCTCGCTGCAAGCGGCGGTGAGCGCTTCCACCACGGCCTGAGGTCTTCCGTCAGGTCGATTGCCGAATCGGATACTTCCTCACGCTGATTGGAGGAGTCGTGCACGAATCGCTTCGATGCGTTTGCGATTAACCCCCAGATCGCTGTGCCCCAGGCGCGAGGCGGAACGCACGTGGATGATGTGCGTTTCGGGGGGAAAATAAAATTCCACGTCATCCACAAAGCCCAACAGAGCACTGGCATATTCGGCATACACGTAGTCGGACTTTGTTTCAACGATGCGCGCTTTGGGCGTGCTATTGATAATGGCCTTGAGCGTTTCGATGGCCTGCTCTTGCGCGCCCTCATAGGTCAATGGCGCAATCCGATGGTAACCTCCCTTCGCCTGGCTGCTGACGGCGTTGGGCGAAGACGGCGCGGCCTTAAGGGCTCCGTTATTCACACCAAGATCGGCTGGGCGTTTGCCACTGAATAGTCCCATCACATCACGCCAAAAGTTCAGCGCCCTTTCTGATACGTTCCTATCAATACGGCCTGCTCGAGAATGTGCCCTTTCATCGCCTTCTCGACGTCCGACTTGCTCGGATTGTTGAGATTGGGGAGCACGACATCTAGCGCGTAAAGCTTGTGGAAATAGCGATGGCGGCCGATGGGCGGACACGGTCCACCATAGCCGGTACGACCGAAATCGCTGAGGCCTTGCAGCGTTCCCGGCGGCAATTGCTCCGGCGAAACGCCTTGCGGCAGTCCTGTCGATGAGGGTGCAATGTTGTAGAGCACCCAGTGGACCCACGTCATCTTTGGAGCGGAGGGATCCGGTGCATCGGGATCATCCAGAATCAACACCAAACTTTTTGCCGGTGCTGGAATAAGACCCCATGCAAGCGGCGGCGACAAGTCCTGACCTTCGCAAGTATGAATCTTCGGAATTGCCCCGTCGTGCACGAAGGAAGGTGAAGTAAATTTTATGGTCATGGTCTTTTACTGCTATTGCCGACACCGCTTGCGACGGCTCAATGTTTTCCCATCAACCAACCGTCTCCATTGCAGCGATTGCACGCACCATGGTCGTTCTGGCCGGTGCCCGCGCACATCGGGCATTCAGTCCAGTCTTCAGGATTCGGGCGCCACGTGATTCTGCCGTTGCAAGGCATCCCACCGTGGTTGAGACGGAAACACAGCGCGCTGTGCTCAACGGAGCCAGTGTAAGCGGTGCCACAGCGCATGCAACCCGCGTCGGGACGCAGTTTTCTGGATATTGCAATGGCCATGGAGCCCTTTACCTCATCGCCAAACCGCGAATGTACAAGGCGTTGGGCTTCTTGTGCAATTTGTGCTGCCCTGTACCCCCTGTCGTTCCGCAGTAAGAAACGGCTTCCATCGAACTCAGAAATCGCACTTGCGAGCGGCGGCTGGTAGCCTTTGTGATTTATAGGAGTTGGCAAGCTGGCCGGGAGATCTCGATTGGTCGCGTGGATCAAATTCGGCATGAAGGTGTTCGGTCACTAAGGTCCGATACCGAGATTCGATTAGCACTGCGACTGCAACCCGCTTGCATAGCCCAGAAAAACGCTTCAACCCTCCCCAAACCACAAGGTAGATCTTAGCAAGGAGGAGGCCCGAAAGTGATTCTGTTTTGCTGCGCTACAGCAAGGGTTCTATCCGCCTCCCAAATGGATATTTCGATCGGCAACGTTGCCGTTCAGCGGCAAGAACCGTTTGTCGGGCAATTACGCCCATTCGGCGGATAGCGCTGGTCATGACACGCATGTAGGAGTTGAATAGCAACATACCGGGACGTCCGGGCAAGGGGGGCTTGCGAAAGGATGCCAACATGCTGCAACTGTTAAAGTCGGCCAGCGACCACGCGCTCGCCAAAGACAAGCCCCAAATTACCGCAGCGCAGCAGTCGTTGCAAGAACGCAAGGTCATGGCGCTTAATACCCTAGTCCATGGCGCTTATTACAACGGGCTGCTGGACAACATGACGACCACAGCGCGCTGGCACGCAGACAAGGGCCGCTTCATCCTCTGGGAAACCAATATGGGTGAACCAAAATTGAACGCGGCGCCGCACGTGGCGGATCTGGGCGTCGGCGCAAGGTTCGCCCCGCTTTCCCGGCAGGAGTCCGACGGCGCTTCACACATCAGCGACTTCGCGTTCGAAACCACGCGCTGACGGCGACAGGCCATCGCAGTGGTCAATTATCTGCGGTCTTGCACGTCGGGAAGACTTGTTCCAGTATCGATCCGTAGCGGAAATCGGTGAACTCGCACACGTTCGCGAACGAGCCATAACACTGCTCTTCCGAATCTACCATGCAATAGTGTTCCCCCCTGCGCACGGCGAGTGGCGTAAATTTCGTCATGTTTTCGTGACCATCGGGCCTTGCCACCAGATCGCCTTTCGGCGTAGTGAACAGCACAACCAGGTATGGGAAGTGTGGATCGGGTTTATCCGCGCAACTGCAGGCGTGGGGTTCAATTCGAAAGTCTTCCGGTGACATTTTTTCAATCTCTGCCGACGTAAATCTTCCGTTGATCCATCCCAACACGCTATCGAAATTACTGACCGCCTGCTGCTCGGGGCCGTGCTCCAATGCTATCGCTTGCTCGCGAGCATGCACGGTGTTACATGCAAGACCAAACAGCACCGGCCCGAACACGATGGCTCGGACAATGCAACTGAGTGTTCTGGTCAGACTGCTCACTCGTGAATCGGTTGCCAGCGCTATTTCCATGCTTGCTCCTTGCTTCTTGGCTCCCTGCCGAACGCTTACCCAGTAGCAACTGGTTGCACCTGCTCCTATCGAAGCTTCTTTCAAGATCGGAACTGGAATACCGGTCCCGGTCCGCAGCAGCTGACATACAAATTGCGTGCCCGATTGCCGCATCGTACGCCGTTAGCATATGGAGGCTGTGCTTTGCGGCCGAACGGTGTTCACAACCCTAGACGGTTGCCCGCTTCTGGCCTACGCCATATTGGTTGCCGATCACCGCAAAGACGGGTGAGCCGGCGGGATCTTTGGACTGTGGCGGCGGATCCGTGCGCCAGCATCGCTCGCTTAAAATCGTAGGAGCGATCGCATATGGCGGACGCACCAGAATCTAGCGAAAGGCCCGCCCCACAACGGAAGAATATGCAGCGGCGCTGCAACTTCTACAGAAGCGGTTTGCCGGTCTCGCAGCGGCGGCCTGGAATGGGACACTGAAGCCGCGACTTTTTGGGGGCCTGGGTTTTACCGCATACCTGCAACACGATAATCGTGGAACAAATTGGCTTGCATGTTCTTTGCACGATGCCGTGCAAGCGCCAGCGCTTCTACACTTGAAAGTGCTGGATCAACACGGAGGCGATCTATGGAAAAGAGCATTCCCGAACATGACCAGGATAGTGATCCGCCGCGCACCGCGGTCTTCCCTGATAAACCGGCCTCCGGTAGCAGGGCCGCCCCGGTAAAGCCTTTTGTTCTGCGCAGCGCTGATGTGCGCGAAGGCGAAACAATCGGCAATACGCAGGTTTTTCACGGCATGGGTTGCACTGGTCAGAACGTCTCGCCGGCTCTCGAGTGGAGCGGCGCGCCGGCCGCCACGAAAAGTTTTGCGGTCACACTCTATGATCCGGATGCTCCGACCGGTAGCGGATGGTGGCACTGGGTCATGTATAACATCCCGCCGAATGTCAGCAAGCTTCCACCTGGTGCAGGAGATCCCGCGCGCGAATGGATGCCCGGCGTGACTCACGGCAATACCGACTTCGGCAACCCGGGATACGGAGGGCCGTGTCCGCCTGCAGGCGACGCGCCGCATCGTTATATCTTCACCGTGCATGCGCTGGACGTGGAGCAGCTTGACGTGCCCGCTAACGCGACAGCCGCAATGGTTGGATTCAACTTGCATCATCATTTGCTCGGCAAGGCCACTTTGACCGGCAAATACGGGCGTTGACATTGCCAGCACGGAAAAGCTCAGCCGCCGGCAAACGCAAGCCGCGCCATTCGGCGAAGCGCTGGTCAGCGCGCGTAACGCATTCCAGCAATGCGCTCGATCTGGAGCACGGTGTATTCAAGCACGACAGCCCGAAAGCAATCGCGCGTTCTCTGCAGCGTTCCGCAGAAGCCAGTCACCGGCGCAAGGTCGATCCTTACCGCTCGGCCATGTCCATGCTCACTTTCTATATCAATCGTGCCGGGACCAATCTTCCGAAAAAGCGTGTGCGCGTTCTGCAGCAGGCTAAAGAGTAGAGTTGCGCGGGCTCTATAACAAGCCGCGCCGCGCGGCGTAAGAGTGGCGGGAGACGCCACTAGATATGATCAGTGCACCAGCAGGATGAACGAGGCCAGTACGACGATCAGCAGTATCTCGTCGATCTGGAAGTCACGTATCCAAAATTGCGGGCGCTTGTTTGGCGGTAATTTCATGATGCTGTCCTTACGGGGGAAGGTAAGGTGTCCTTACTGTATTCCCGCGTTGTGTTTCACTTTGTTGCAAACCCCGTGCCGGTCGGACTACGCTGACAGGCGCGTAAGTTGTTTACCCGCCGTCGGGCGAGCGTATTTGTTGTTTACGCGGAACTCCGGCGCAAACGAGCGGGTCTGCCGTCCATAATGGGCAAAGTCACTACGATTCAGCTGTGCCGCACCTGCGAAAAAATGCATGCCGGTCCCCTGCGCGCCCCGGTGCACCTGTTTGACCGCAATGGCACTCTGACGCTGCTGGAAATAACCGGGGAAATAATTTGTCCAACTTGCCGTACGCGCTGGAGACGCAGGTCGGCGGTTCGGCGCCGTTGAAGCGCACAACGCTTCTTGCCTCATTCGTCATGCCCAATAATGCTGCGGTCGTTCTGCGATTGATTCGCAAGCTGCTATAGTCGCCCGTTCGGGACGATTTGAGCGCACACGCAGAAATGTGCGCCAGGTGCAATGAGGAGTGCAGCGCAATGCAAAGGCCAGGCAGACCAATCGTGGCGGGTGTTGCGGCATTCATTGCCGCGCTGCTCTGTACTTATTTAGCCGGCAGCCATGCGCAAACTAAAACGCCGATCCGCGTTGGCTTTTCAATTGCGCAAACTGGTCCTTTAAGCGGCGCGGGAAAATCGGGACTGCTTGCGCTCCAGATCTGGCGCGACGACGTTAATGCCGCGGGTGGCTTGCTTGGGCGCCAGGTTGAACTTGTGGTCTACGATGATCAGAGCAACCCTTCCATGACGCCGGGGCTCTATTCCAAACTTCTGGACGTCGACAAGGTCGATCTGCTGATCGCTCCCTACGCGACCAACCCCACCGCACCTATCATGCCGCTGGTCAAGCAGCGCGACCGATTGCTGATCGGAAACTTCGCGCTTGATGCGAATGCGAAAATCGGTCACGACAAATATTTCAACAACCAGCCCTGGGCCTCGGCACGGGATTCCGCAGCGCCGTTTCTCTTGCTGTGCAGGAAAGTCGGCGCCAAAACCATTGCGATCATCGCGGCGGATGCGGAGTTTGCCCAAAATCTCGCGGGCGGTGTGCGTGCGGGCCTCAAACAATCCGGACTTGAAGCCGTATACGATCAGAACTACCCGCCCAACACCGTCGAATTTTCCTCCGTGGTGCGCGCTATCCGCGCCAAGAATCCAGATGTCGTATTCGTGGCCTCGTATCCATCCGACTCCAGTGCAATCATCCGGTCAGTCAACGAAATTGGCATCGGCGATAACGTCAAGCTGTTCGGCGGCGGCATGGTCGGCCTACAGTATGCATCGATCATGCAAGCACTAGGTTCCTCGCTGAACGGCGTGGTGAATTACAACACCTGGGCACCCGAGAAAACGATGGATTTTGCCGGGATACGCGATTTTCTGGCGCGCTATCAGGCAAAGGCTAGCCAGGCCAATGTCGATCCGCTCGGCTTTTACCTGCCGCCGTTCGACTACGCGATTGGCCAGATCCTGGCGCAGGCAGTCACCGCAACTCAAAGCCTGGACGATAAGCTGCTGGCGGCCTATATCCGTACACACGAGATGAAAACCATTGTCGGCGGCATTCACTATGGACCAGGCGGAGAGTGGGCCAATCCGCGCATCGTCTATGTGCAATTCCGGGATATCGCGGACAGAAACCTCGAGCAGTTCCGTGCTCCGGGGAAACAGGTGATCGTTGCGCCGGACGCATTCAAGACGGGCGAATTGAAGCTGTTCAATCAGGCGCAGCACTAATCGCCGGAACGGCAAAAAAAAGAAGATGTCGATCCAGCTTCTTGGCGAGGCAATTATTGCTGGCGTATTGCTTGGCTGTTTCTATGCGGCTGTCAGCGTCGGCCTGTCGATCGCGTTCGGCCTGCTCGATGTGCCGCAGATAGCGCATCCCGCATTTCTTGTTCTCGGCGCCTACGGTGCCTATTATCTCGGCGGCTTCGGCGTCGATCCGTTGGCTGCGGGGCTGGTGCTTACCCCGTTATTTTTTGTTGGCGGGCTGGCCGTGTACCGGTTCTATCACGCTAGTTTCGAGGCTCGCGGCAACGATGTCGGACTGCGCGGGCTGGCATTTTTTTTCGGTCTTGCCTTCATCATCGAAGTGGCCCTAATAATCGCGTTCGGCGTCGATCAGCGCATGGTCGAGGCGCCGTACATCGGCAAGGCGATCGCTTTGGGGGAAATGCGTTTGCCACTACGCATGCTGGTAGCGTTTGGTGTGGCGCTGGTGTTGACCATCGGACTCACGGTTTTTTTTTCGCGCAGCTTCCTGGGCCGAGCAATCAAGGCCGTGGCACAGGACCAGACAGCACTCGCGCTGATGGGTGCCGATCCAGTGCGCATCAAGCAGTGGGCGTTTGCGATTGCGACCGCAACCTGTGCGATCGCGGGTGCGCTCTTGATCATCGTCACGCCGGTCGAGCCCGGGCTTGGTCGCTTGTATATCGGCCGAACTTTTTGCGTGGCGGTGCTAGCCGGCCTGGGCAGCATGCCGGGGACTCTTGCCGCTGGCGTTATTCTGGGCGTTGCGGAAAGTATCGTGCTGACTTCGTTGGGCGCGTCGTGGGCGCCTGCCGTGGCGTTCGGCCTGCTGTTGCTCGTGCTGGCGCTCCGGCCGGCCGGGCTGTTCGGGCGCTGATCACGGCGTGCGTCCATCCTGGAGATTCAGTGTGACCGCAGTGTCGCTGCTTGCGATCGCACTGCTGCTGGCACGCATAGTCCCCAACGAGTACTTTTTTTTCGCAAGCTACGTGGTGCTGCAATTCATCGTCCTCGCCACGGCCTGGAACATTCTGGGCGGCTATGCCGGCTATGTGAATTTTGGCGCGAGCGCCTTTTTTGCTGCTGGAGCCTACACTGCGCTGGCGCTCATGCAGGCTTTTGCGGCGCCGCTGATCATTCAACTGGCCGGTGGCGCGCTGGTGAGCGCCCTGATGGGGTTGATGGTCGGCGCGATGACCATGCGTCTGCGCGGAATTTTCTTTTCCATTGCGACGGTCGCAATCGCGGTGATCTGCGAGACCGTCGTGCTGAATTGGGGCTTCGTCGGCGGGGCGCGAGGTGCCACGGTGCTGCAGCCGGCCGCGCCTGCCCTGTTTGCTTCTTACGCGCGCTTGTTGTTCGTTGTCATGGCATCGGCAGCCGTGATCGCGGTCTCGCTGGCGCGCTACATCGAGACATCCTGGATCGGCCGCGGCTTGCGGGCGCTGCGCGATGACGAGGAAGCGGCCGAAGCCGCGGGAGTTCCGACTCTGAAGCTGAAACTGTTTGCCGCAACGGCGTCCGGGGCGCTCATGGGCATTGCGGGTGCGCCGTTTCCGCTCTACATGAGTTTTATCGAGCCAACCTCAGCATTCAGCCTGAACTACTCGGTGTCCGCGCTGGCCATGCCGATCATCGGTGGTACCGCAAGCTGGGCCGGACCGGTGATCGGTGCAGTGCTGCTTGGCTCCGTCCAGCAACTGGTCACGGTAACGTTGTCGTCCGAGTTGAACGTGCTGGTGCTGGGCGTGGTGCTGGTCGCGTTCGTTGTCGCCGCACCCGAAGGTATTCTCGGGCTCATGCGCCGTTGGTCTAAAAAGGAACGCACCAAATGAACGGCGCTGCGTTGCTGGTCGTCAACGCGGTCAGCAAACTGTTCGGTGGTTTCGTGGCGCTTGCCGACGTCAGTTTGAGCGTGCGGCCCGGAGAGCGGCTTGGCATCATTGGGCCGAACGGTTCAGGCAAGTCCACCCTCATCAATTGCATCTGCGGCTCATTAGTGACGGATAGCGGAACCATCTGGATCGCGGGAGCCGACGTGACGCGGTTGCCGGCTCATCAGCGTGCCCGTCTCGGCGTGGCGCGCAGCTTCCAGGTGCCGCGTCCGTTTTCAAGCATGACGCTCGCTGAAAATATCGCTGTGCCGCTCGAATATGTGGCGCATCGTGGATCACTGCGTAGTGTTGATGTTGCTGCGCAAGCGCGCGCCATCCTGGCGCGCATCGGTCTGGGCGGACGCGCCGATGCGTTCCCCGCATCGCTCACACAGGTGGATTTGCGCAAGCTTGAGTTGGCGCGCGCGCTAGCGTCGCGCCCACGGCTGCTGATCCTCGACGAAGTCATGGCCGGTCTGTCGGCGGTCGAAGTCGATGAGATGCTGTCCATCCTGCTTGCGCTGAACCGGGAGGGCATGACCATCGTCATGATCGAGCACATCATGCGTGCGATCATGCGCTTCTCCGAACGCGTCATTTGCCTGGACGCGGGCCGCGTTCTGACCCAGGGTACGCCCACGCAAATCGTGCAAGACATGGATGTCCAGAGGATCTACCTCGGTGATTAGTCTGACAATGGAAGGCATTGAAGCTGGTTACGGAGCTGTGCGCGTATTGCACGGCGTTTCGCTCAACGTGCGGGAGCGCGAGACGGTGGCGTTGCTCGGCACGAACGGCAACGGCAAGAGCACGTTGATGAAATGCATCATGGGGCTGCTCAAGCCCACGCGCGGCTCCATCATCCTGGAAACCGGCGGCGCGTGCATCGAGCTGGTCGGCAAGACGCCGCAGGACATTGTCGGACTAGGCGTGGCTTTGGTTCCGGAGGGGCGCCGGCTGTTTCCGAAGCTTACCGTCGCGGAAAATCTGCTGCTAGGCGCGTATCGGCATGGCGCGCGAGCTTCCATCGCACGCAACCTGGCGCTGTGCCAGGAAACGTTCCCGGCGCTGGGTCAGCGCAGTGCCCAGCGTGCGGGCGACTTGAGCGGTGGCCAGCAGCAGATGCTGGCCATCGCACGCGCGCTCATGTCGGCACCGAAGCTTCTGCTGGTCGATGAACCCTCGGTCGGTCTGTCGCCGATGCTGGTGAAGCAGATGATCGATACGATTGCTTCGCTCAAGCGGCAAATCGGACTCACGGTGTTGATGGCAGAGCAGAACTTTCATCAGGCCAGCCGCGTCGCCGACCGCGGGTACCTGATCGTGCAAGGCGCGATCGCGTTCGAAGGCCGCACCATGAGCGAACTGCACGCCAGCGACCTGGTAAAGGCCTGTTATCTGGGAGCGTGACCTTAAGTCACCAAGGAGCAAGCATGGCATCTTTGCCGCACATCGGCTGGATCGGCGCGGGGCGCATGGGTGTGCCAATGGCCGGTTTCATCCTGAAGGCCGGCTACCCTCTAAGTGTTTACTCTCGCAGCGCCACGAGCCGGAGCCAGCTGGCTACTCAAGGCGCACGCGAGGCGCTCAGCACCGCGGAATGCGTGCGCGACGCCGAAATTGTTTTTTCTGCCGTGCCGGACGATGCGGCGTTACGTGATGTGGCGCTAGGCCCGCACGGTGTGCTGGCACATGCCAAACCCGGCGCCGTCTTCGCGGATACGAGTACGGTATCGCCGCAAGTATCGGCGGACATTGGCCGCGAAGCTGCCGAGCGAGGCATTGGTTATCTGCGCATGCCGATCTCTGGCAATGCCGCCTCGGCACGCACGGGTGACATCACCGTGCTGGTGTCGGGGTCAGAGCGGCTCTGGCGCAAGGTGAAGCCGGTGGTTGAAACATTCAGCAGCAACCAGGTGTATCTGGGTGATGCGGAACAGGCGCGTTACATGAAGCTGGTGATCAACGCGGTGGTCGTCAGCACCGCCCAAGCCATGGCGGAAGCACTGACCTTGGGGCGTACCGTCGGACTCGAATGGAATCTCATGCTCGAGACAATCGCGCAGAGCACCATCGCCTCGCCTTGGCTGAAGGCCAAGATTGCGCTGCTCAAGCCGCGCGATTTCACGCCGACCATGAGCCCGCAGCTGATCCTGAAAGACATGGACCTGATGATCGCGGTGGCGGCGGCCGGCGGCGCAAGCATGCCGTCGATCGAACTCACGCGCGAGCTTTGGCAGGACCTGCTCAGTGGCCGCTATGCGCAAGAGGATTACATGGCAGCAGTCAAGCTGGCCGAACAGCGCGCAGGCCTGCCCGGCGAAGCCATCGGCGAGCGCAAGCATGAGCGGTAACAAAGGTGCACGCGGCCGCGTGGCGATCATCGGTGGTTCGCTGGTCGGTCTTATCACCGGCAATCTGTTTCACCGCGCGGGCTGGGATGTGCAGGTGTTCGAGCGCGTGACCGGCAATGTGGAAGGCCGCGGCGCCGGCATCACGATTCTTCCGGGGCTGGTGGATGGCTTTCAGGCCGCCGGTGCTGAGGTCTCGGAGCAATCGCTCGGCGTCGAACTGGCAGCGCGAATCGCGCTCGACAAGTCTGGACAGGTTGTCGCCGAGCGTCCGCTTGCCCAGGTCATGACATCGTGGAAACGGCTATACGATGAACTGAAGAGCGTCTTTCCGCAGCAGAACTACCGGGCCGGCATGACGCTGCAAAGCGTCGAACAGGATGATCAGAAAGTGACCGCCCGTTTCGCTGATGGCAGTTGTATCGATACCGATCTGTTGGTCGCTGCGGACGGATTGCGCTCCACAATACGCAACCAGTTCCTGCCCGAAATCAAACCACATTACGCAGGCTATATTGCCTGGCGTTGCCTGACAGACGAGCGCGATCTTTCCCCGGCTACGCATGCGCAACTGTTCAGCCGCTATTCGGTGTGCGTGGCGCCGGGGCAGCAAGGCGTTGGCTACCCGGTGCCGGGTCCCGGCAACAGCGTGCAAGCCGGTCGCAGGCAATTCAATACGGTGTGGTATTGCCCCGTGCCGGAAACCGGACTGCGCGCGCTGATGACTGATGACAGCGGCCACTACCACGCAAACGGCATCCCGCCGACTCTGCTTAGCGCGCGCATCCGCCAGCAGATGATCGATCAGGCCGCGCAAGTGCTGGCGCCCCAGTTCGCTGAAGCCGTGCAGCGCGCCAGGCTACATTTCTTCCAGCCGATCGTCGACCTCGAGGTGCCGCGCCTGGTGTTCGGGCGTGTGGTCATTGTCGGCGATGCGGCATTCACCGCGCGGCCGCATGTGGCCATGGGCGTGCCCAAAGGTGCGGGCGACGCGCTGGCATTGATAATGGCGATGCGCACGGGCGCCACGGAGTTGGAAGGGTTGGCGCAGTTCGAAACCCAGCGCTTGCGCATCGGCCAGGCCATTGTCGCGCGTGGCCGCTATCTCGGCGCGTACATGGAAGCGCAGCTCAAATCCGCGCAGGAGCGCTCTCGTGCCGAAGCGTCACGTGTGGCGGAGACCGTCATGATGGAAACGGCCGCGCCGATGGTGTTCTCATGAGCCAGGGCGCGGGCTTTGGCCGCGGTCACTCGTCGGATAGCGGACTAATCAGGGTCGCAACAACCAACAGGGCAAAGCCGGCAAGGTGAAGCGCGAAACGCAGCACCTGGGCAAGCTCCAGAGACTTTCGCGCGTGTTCCCAATCCGACGGAACCGTGTCTTGTTTCCACTCCGCAACTTGCGCGTTGATCCGACTGGCGAGCAATAGCGACACCAACACAAAAGCGATCGCAAGGCAGGCCGTGCCCGCAATCGCGAGGAGCATCGATGGGCGCCAATCGCGCAATACGAAAGCGAGCAGCGCGGCCGCAACGATGGCCAGGGGCTCCACTATTCCAGCGGCGGCGGCATACGACGGATAAAAATGCTGCTGCATTTCCAGCCACTGTTTAGCGCCATAGCGCCGCGCCGGGCCGATCTGCAACATGTGCGCGAAGCTGCTACCGAGCACCAATGCAGCGGTCACAAGCGTGATCAGACACCAGGCGTAGAGATACATAAGTTCTCCTTTTGCAGCCAAGGGCAATCAACCGAAGACAACGGCAACTGGCCAGCGTTCTTTGCGAAATTGGCGGCGCTGCGCAAGCTCAGACGTTCGCCAGTGTCCCGGCCAGATAACCAACGATCCATACGGTGCCGATGCCCGCCGCAATTAGGGTCACTTGCTGAAGGGTCGCGCGAAAATCGCGGCGGCGGTGCAAGCCCGGAATGAGGTCCGCGACTGAAACGTAAATCATGCTGGCTGCGGCGATGCCGAGCAGCGGCGGTATGGCGTTGTGCATGAGCTGCAGCGCGTAATAAGCGAACACGCCGCCCACCACCATGGCAGCGCTGGCCAGAATATTGAACGCAAATGCCAGGCGCTTGCTGTAGCCGGAATGCAGCAGGATCAGAAAATCGCTGACTTCCTGCGGGACCTCGTGTGCAACGATGGCCAGCGCGGTCACGATACCGACATCCAGGCCCACCAGGAATGCGCCGGCGATGATCACACCGTCCACGCAATTGTGAAACGTGTCGCCGACGATCACCATTGTCGCGATGCGCCCGTGATCATGATCTGGGACATGCGACTCGGCTTGGCCTTCATGCGCATGCCGCCACAACACCATTTTTTCCAGCACAAAAAAAAGCAGGATCCCGATCAGCACAGTGCCGGTGACGACTTTGACGCTGGCGGCCATCTCCACTGCGTGCGGCAGAATTTCCAGAAAAGCTGCCCCGAGCAGGGCGCCGATCGCATAGCTGATCAGCATCGGCAGTTGTGCAGGCTTGGCACGCAATGCGAGCGAGGCGGCGGCGATGACGCTGAGGATGCCGCTGGTCAGCGTGGCAGCGACGATCCAGGCAAGGGTAGGCATTCGGCTTCCGGGAATAATGAGGTGAGGCACTGTAGCAGACCCCCCATGCGTTTCGTACACCAGTCATGCGCCCGGCATTGCGGCGCAGCAGGCAGCAGATTCACTGGTGCTTGTAAACTTTCCGCAATCGCCGCAGACTTGAAGTGCAAGTCCCAACAAAAGTCGCGCGCTGCAAGTTGACCGGGGGGAGGTCATGGCGGATACCGATGACAGGGGCAGACAGCCGGCTCACCGGCGGTGGCGGCACGTTTCTATCGTGCTGGTGGTCGGCTGCGCGCTGGCCGCGGCGAAGCTCAGTTGCTTTGTTGTCGACACCGGCGAGCATGCGCTGGTTACCGAATTCGGCAAACCGGTGCAGGTCATCACCAGTCCCGGGCTGCGCTTCAAATTGCCCTACCAGAATGTGCGCACCTTCGACAGCCGCTTGTTCGTCTATACCCCGGCCGCGACTGAATTCCTGACCGTCGAAAAGACCCCGGTGGTGGCCGCGAGCACCATCCTTTGGCAAATCGCCGACCCGGAGAAATTTTTTCAGACGGTGTTCGACCGCAACGGTGCGGAATCAAGGTTGGGTGACATCCTGTTTGCCGAGCTGGGCGCGGCCGTCGGGCGCAATCCGTTAGGCGCTTTTTTTTCCATGGAGCCGGCCTCCTTCAAGTCCGAAGCTATCCTTGCCGAAGTCGGCCGCAAGTGCCGCGAGATTGCGCTGCGCGATTTCGGTATTGGCGTCAACGGCGTGTTACTGCGCAATTTCGATTTTCCCAAACAGAACCGGCCACCGCTGTATTCGCGCATGAAATCCGAGCGCGGCCGGCTGAGCATGAAATTCCGTTCGGAAGGCGAAGAGGAAGGCCTCAAGATTCGCGCGGCGGCGGACCAGGAGAAAAGCCGCATTCTGTCCGAAGCGCTGAAGCAGGCGCAGCAGACGCGCAGCGAAGGCGAAGGTCTGGCGGCGCGCATCTATGCCGAGTCCCTGGCCAAGGGTCCCGATTTCTACGCATTTGTGCGCACCATGCAGGCTTCGCGCAATCTGGTACCGAAAGGAACCACCCTGATGCTGCCGGCCGATTCGGAATTGTTCGGTCTGCTTCAGGACAGCAGCCACTACGACCATAACCGGGCCAACCGCAGAACCGGCGCCGGGCGGGCCAGCAAGTAAGGCACGGCGAAAGGGCAACTTGTCCGTTCACCGCGTTCGCTAACAGCAACACCAACAACAAGGAGGGGGAGTCATGCTTTCAGTCCATAGCAGTTCGGCGCGGGCCTGGTTGCTCGCAACCGCGGGGTCATTGGTCTTGGGCGGAGCGGCCGTTGCCGCGGAACACAAATACGATCCTGGCAATGACGTCAAATTTACTTATTGTTATTCACACCAGCCGGTATTGCGAATCAAACCGGGCGACAGCGTGGTGACCAGCACACGCGATGCTTCCAACGACGTCTACGGCACCGGTGATAAAACCCTGTTCCCGAAACTGGATCTGACCAAGGTCAATCCTCAGACCGGACCGTTCTACATCGAGGGTGCAGAGCCTGGCGACACGCTGGTGGTGCACCTGGACAAAATCGACTTCAACCGCGAGTTCGGCTGGGGCGGCTCCATTCCGTATTTCGGCGCGCTGGCGCCTGAATACAAAACCATGATGATCACACCGCCAGTGCCCGATCGGCTGTTCGTCTGGAAGATCGATCGCAGCCGCCGCGTGGCGACCCTGGACCTGCCAAATAGCAAGATCGGCAAGGTGGAAGTGGCGCTGCGTCCCTTCTTCGGCACCATCGGTACTGCGCCAGGAGGCAAGGAGTGCATCAGTTCACTGGTGCCCGGTCAGCACGGCGCCAACATGGACTTCAACGAAACGGTGGAAGGCACCACGTTGTACTTTCCGGTGAACGAGCCGGGTGCGCTGTTCATGCTGGGGGACGGGCATGCGGCACAGGGCGACGGCGAGATCGACGGTGCGGCCATTGAAACATCGTTCAACGTGCGCTTTACCGTCAATCTGATCAAAGGCAAGAAAATCGGTTGGCCGCGGCTGATTAACGACAAAGTCGCGATGTCGATTGGCAGCACCCGCCCATTGATGGATGCCTTGCGCCTGGCCTGCTCCGATCTGATCGGCTGGATGGTCGAGGACTACGGTTACGACAAATACGAAGCGTTGCAGCTGCTAGGTCAGGTCGCACAGATCAAGATCGCCAACGTGGTGGATCCGCAGTACTCGGTGGCATGCGCCATCGACAAGAAGTATTTGAAGTGAGGTTCGCATAAAAACAAGCGCGCTATGCGGGCGGGCGGTGGCGGCATCACGCCACCGCCTGTTGTCGCCTGGTTGAATAAGCCATGACGGAATTTCTGTTGCGCTGGTTATGGGAGACCTGGATCATTTTCAAGCAGGCCTCCGTGTTCTTGCTGTTTGGGTTTTTAGTTGCCGGCCTGCTGGCGGTATGTGTTCCGGAAAAGCTGCTGTCCAAGCTGTTCCGCACGGGCAAGATCAAGTCGGTGCTCTGGGCCGCGACCGTCGGCGCACCGTTGCCGCTGTGCTCCTGCGGTGTGGTGCCGGCCGCGCTGGCGCTGAAGCGTCAGGGTGCCACGCCCGGCGCTACCGTAGCCTTTCTGATCGCAACGCCTGAAACCGGCGCGGACTCCGTTAGCCTGACGTACGCGCTGATGGATCCGTTGATCACAGTGTTCCGTCCGATCGCCGCCGTGGTTACCGCCCTGACAGCCGGCCTGCTGACCAATCTGTTCGGCGAGCGCAAACGCACGCACGCTCAAGAGTACCAGCACACCGCGGAAGGCGTCAGCGATGCCGCTGCGCTGCACGCTCACGGACCGCACGGGCATGTGCATGCACCCGTTGCTGCGCCCACGCCCGATTCAGACTCCAGCCGCGCAGTGAGATCATGGCGCGTCCTGCAGCGTGTCAATCATTACGCGTTCCGCGAGTTGCTGGACGAGATTGGTTACTGGATCGTGCTGGGCATCATACTGTCCGGGCTCATTGCAGCGGCATTGCCACCCGCTTTCTTTGAGCGTTATCTTGGCAGTGAACTGGTATCCATGCTGGTGATGCTGCTGGTCGGCGTGCCGATTTATGTGTGCGCCTCCGAAGCCACACCGCTTGCCGCTGCGCTTGTGCTGAAGGGCCTGAACCCCGGCGCCGCGCTGGTGTTCCTGCTGGTCGGTCCCGCGACTAATATCGGCAGTCTTGTGCCGCTGACCCGATTTTTTGGTGCCAGGATCATGGCGATTTACCTCGGTGCGATCGTCGGCGTCGCCTTGCTGGCAGGCTTCGCGTTGAATGCGATTTACCGGACTTGGGGCATTGATCCGCGCGCGACGTTCGGCACCGCCACCGGCTTGCTTCCAGAATGGTTGAAAGTAACAGGCGCGCTGCTACTGCTAGTCCTGCTCGTGCTTAGCATGCGGCGCGCGCCGGTGCCAGTCGAATGGGTCTGGCTGCGTGACCGGTTCGCGCACGTATCCGGATTGCGAATAACGGCGACAAAGCTGGCCGGCATTGCTGCGACCGTCGCGGCTGTGCTGTATTTAGCCAGCGGTTTTATCGCCGTACAGCCGGGCGAGGTTGGCGTTCGCACGCGTTTCGGTGAAATCGTTTCGCCAGCACTCGCGCCAGGATTGCATTACCGGATGCCGTGGCCGTTCGAAGCGCACCGCATCGTGCGCAACGATGAAGTACAGCGCATTGAATTTGGCTTCGCCGGTGGCAAGGGACAAACCGCAGCCGCGGTCCGGACCACCAGCGCCGCGGGCTGGAATCCCTCGATGGACCTTGGCACGACAGGTGGTGCGTGGTTCCAAAAAGATGCAGGCCCAGAAGAACCGTTTCTGCTGACTGGCGACGGTAATTTGATCGACTTACGCTGGGCCGTGCAATTTCGCGTCAAGGATGCAGTGGCGTATGCCTATCGCGTGGCTGAGCCCGATGCGCTCGTGCGCAGCGTGGCTCTGGCAGCTTTGCGCAGCATCGCCGCGCGCACCAGCATCGATGCCATCTATACCGCCGAACGCAGCACTGTGGAACGCCACGTCAAGCAATCGCTGCAGCAGACCCTGGATGAAGCCGGCAGCGGCATTGAAGTGGTGTCGTTCCAGTTGCTGTACGTGCACCCGCCGGGAGAAGTGCACGATGCCTTTCGGGATGTGGCCAGTTCGCAAGAAGACAAGCAGCGCACCATCAATCGCGCCAACATCTTTGCAGTCGAAATGGTGAACCAGGCGAAAGCCGACGCGGCTGCCATGATTGAACAGGCATTCGCTTTCAAGGAGCAGCAAATACTGCATGCGAAAGGCGATGCGGACAACTTCAAGCTGAAGCTCCGCGCCTATCGGCGCGCGCCGGAACTCACCGAGTTCCGGCTGCAGCTCGAAAGCATCGAGGAGACGCTGCCGGGCCTGCAGAAATTCATCATGCCCGATGCGCGCGACGTCAAGGACTTCGACATGTGGCTGCTGCAGCCGGCTGCCGTTGGACGCGGCAAATAACATGGGAACAATCAGCCCTCACCCCGGCCATCCAACACGACGCTGGCGAACTGCAGCGGCGGTGCTCGCGCTCATCGCGCTCGCGGTGTGGGCACTCATCGCGAGTGTGTTCACCGTGGACGTCACGCAGTACGCGCTGGTCACGCGATTCGGTGCGGTCCTGCGCGTTCTGGACCAACCCGGCTTGCATGTCAAGGCACCCTTCGACACCATCGTGACGCTCGACAAAAGCTTGACGTTCTCGCGACCTGCGCCGGCGGAATACTTAAGCATCGACAAGAAGAACGTCATGGTCGAGACGCTCGTGACGTGGCGCATTGCCGAACCGCAGCGCTATCTGGTCTCGGTCGCCACGCGCGCCGCGGCGGACATTCGGCTGGCGGACGTGTTGCTTGGAGAAGTCGGCGCCGTGCTGGGGGCGCATCCTGCCGCTGCACTCATTGCCCCGGATGGAAATGCCGAACGCTTTGGCAGCATCGTGGCGCAGATTCGCGAACAGGTGGCTGCTTTTGCACGCGGCGCGTATGGCATTGAAATCCTCGATGTCCAACTGGTGCGCCTGAGCCTGCCAGAGCAGAATCGCGCGCCGGTTTTTGAGCGCATGAAGGCCGAACGCGGCAAGATGGCTAAGGAATACCGTACCGCTGGTGAACTGGCTGGCCGCAAGATCATTGCCCAGGCAGACCGCGAAAAAACCCGTATCGAGGCGGAAGCCTACGCGGAGGCCCAGCGCATTCGGGCAGAGGGCGATGCCGAGGCGACGCGCTTGTACTCGGCGGCATTCAGCCGCGACGCCGGCTTCTATAAATTCGTACGAACGCTGCAGACGTACGAAAAAATAATGGACGAAAGCACCACGTTGTTTCTACCTGCGCAATCAGAAGTACTGCGGATTATTGCGCCGCTGCCGCGCCAGGGTTCGTCTGCTCCTGCGCGTTCGCTGGAGTCAACGACTGCGGGTGGAAAAGGTCCGTTGCGCAACCGCGAGGCCGACCCCATGCCGGTCGCGGGTGCGTCTGTGTCAAGGCGGCCATTGCAATGAACGCTCGCGTACCCTCGAGCGACGCGTTGGCAAAAGTGCGGCGCCGTTATTGGGCCGTGCTGATCGCGGCGGGCTTGGTTGCTGCCTACTTCCTGTCCGGCTTTTACGCGGTGAACGCCGATGAACATGGCGTCGTGCGCCGGTTCGGCGCGATCGCCGCGCGCGTCGGCCCCGGCATGCACTACCGCATGCCCTGGCCCATCGATCGGGTCGACGTGCTGAAGACGACCAGCGTCATGAAAGTCGGCGTGGGCTTTGCGCTGCGTGACGGCGAGTCCTCGGCACCGGCCGGCGTGGAGCTGCTCACTGGCGATACCAACATTTTGAATGTCGCGCTGGTCGTGCAGTACGCAATCATTCATCCCGCGGACTACCTGTTCCAGATCGATCGTCCGCAGACACTGGTATCCACTTTGGCGGAGAGCGTGCTGACAGAAACTGTGCTCAGCATGGGCATCGACGAAGTATTGACCACCGGCCGGCTCGCAATCCAGACGCGCGTCAAGACGAAGACACAGGAAATGCTGGATCGCTATCGCAGCGGCATTCGCATCGCCTCGGTCAGTATCATGAATATCTCGCTGGATTCCGCCGTGGCGCAGTCTTTTCAGGATGTGGCCGATGCCATGGCGGACCGCGAAAAAGCTCAGAACCAGGCGCGCGCCTATGCCAACGATCAGATTCCGCGTGCGCGCGGCGAGGCAAGCCAGACGCTGAGCGCCGCAAAAAGCTACAGGCAGCAGCGTATCGCCGAAGCGATCGGCAACACCACGCGTTTCCGGGCTTTACTGAATGAGTACCAGAAGGCTCCGGAAGTGACCCGCTCGCGGCTTTACCTCGATTCGATGGAGAAAATTTTGCCGAAGGTAAAGCTGTATGTCATCGATTCGCAGGGTGGGCGCGTGCCGATCAACCTGCGCGTAACCACGCCAGGAGCTGGCGAAAAATAGGCCCAGCAGCATCCGGTGTTCACTGGATCGGTGTGCCGCCTGCTTCGTGCGGCTGGCTTGTGCCTCCTTTACAAGGCGCGGGTAACAGTTTTCAAAAACTGCCGTTACGCCAGAACCGCTATCCGCGCTGTACGAGTACTTAGCCGCAGTCAAAATCTTGCGCGGTTTTGATGCCGTGCTAACTCGCTGAAATCAATACACCGCTAAGCCGCGGCTAAATCGTTGGAATGCTATTTGCGATGGACGAACAACCGTCGGGGGCGACCCGGCGGTTTGTGTAGTTTTTCCATTTCCAATCATGAGAGGTTCCACATGAAGATCATTACCGCAGTTGCAACTGTCCTGAGCTTCGCCGCCGCATCAACCAGTTTTGCGGGCCAGACCGGCGATCAAGGCAGGCAAGCACAGGCGCCGGTTGAAATGACCGATGCGCAAATGGACAACGTCACGGGTGGCGCGCTGATCAATGTATTTCTGGTTGACGTCGCGGACGTGAACGGCAATAACATTCAGGTCGCGATTCCAGTCAATGCCGCGGTAGCCGCCGGCGTTCTGGGGGGCGCAATAGGCACGGCGACGCAGCTTGGGCGCCAGCGCGCTGTTCAGTAACTGAAGCACACTGGAACGAACCGCTTGCCTCCCTAAGGTAGGCGGTTCTTGTCGTGCGCGCCTTATTTGCACTTTGTCTTTTGGCTGCCCCGGTCTCGCTGGCGGGACAGGCCTTGTCGCAACAGACTCCGTCGCAGGGCAGCGGACCGGTACGTTCGCTGTTGGAGATCCGTCAGGCCAACGTAGTAATTCAGAAGTGGGATGTCAGTTGTGGTGCCGCCGCATTGGCGAGCATTCTCACCTACCAGCATGGCTATCCGGTCAGTGAACGAAACATCGCACAAGACATGCTTCAGCGCACCGATCCCATGCGCGTCAAGTACCGGGGCGGATTTTCACTACTGGACCTGAAGCGCTATGCGGAAAGCAAGGGTTTCAAGGCCGCCGCCTATGCAGGAGTTCAATTACCCGATCTGGAAAAATTCGGCCCCGCCATCGTGCCCATTATTTCGCACGGCTATCCGCATTTCGTAGTGTTTCGGCAACGTATCGGCGGTTTGGTGTTGCTGGCGGACCCGGCATTCGGCAACCGCAGCATCAGCGAGGAAGAATTTGGGCGCGTATGGCAAAGCAATATAGCATTCGTGGTTAGAAGGCGCGATGCCAGGCCGGCCCCAAATCGTCTGGGGGCGCAGCAGCAGGATTTGTTGAGAACACCATCCGACGCCGTCCGCAGGGCGCTACGTTAAGGAGGTATCCATGAATACGCGCGCCGCTCTTCTGCTTGCGTGCCTCGCGCATTCAGCGTTGGTGTGCGCCCAGGCAGATCCGGCGGAAGAAATGCAGCGACAATTGGAACAACGCGATCAGTTAATCCAAGACCTGCAACGGCGCGTGGAAACGCTGGAACAAAAATTACAAGGGCAAACCCCGGACACTCGCGCAGCGGCGGCTAATCCTGCAGGTGCCACTGCTGCTCCACCGGCTTCGCCGTCTCCGGACCAACCTGAATCTTCGGGCGCGGTAGAAGATGAAACAGCACGCGCGCTCGAGCGCACGCTGGTGCGGGAGGGCGGGCTGGTATTGGCACCGGGAGTTTTCGAAGTAGAACCCGGCCTGCTGTATACCTTCCGCGGCTCGAGGGGGCTCGGGCTAGTATCGTTACCCTCCGGTGCGCAAATCGCCGATCACGATCTCAAGCAAGACAGGCTCGAGGCCATCGCTACTTTGCGTGCAGGTTTGCCTTGGGGCACGCAAGCGGAAATTAGAATGCCATACGTATGGACGCGCGAAGAAGCTTCCACCGCCGCACTGGGCTTGTCGCAAACGAATCAGCACTCGGCGTGGGGCGATGTACAACTGCAATTGACCAAGCAACTGGTGAACGAGCACGGGCGGATGCCTGCCTTGCTCGCTTCGGTGAACTGGAAACCGGACACCGGCGAATTTGAACTGGGCCGCCTTTCCGCGGGCTATGGTTTCCCGAGCATCCAGGCCGGATTGACCGCAGTGAAGCGGCAGGATCCGCTCGTGTTCTTCGGTAGCATTTCATACATCGGCTATCAGTCACACAACTACAACGGCAACGACATCGAACCGGGCGATGGCGTCGGACTTCGCTTCGGCGCGATTCTGGCCGCGAGTCCTGACACTTCGTTGCGCGCCGCGCTGGACTTGTCCCGCTATGGCAACACCCGATTGAACGGCGCCAGCGTGCCCGGTTCGGAACTCGTGGTCGGCGTACTCGAACTGGGTATGTCCACGCTGCTTTCGGCAAAGACTTTGATCGATCTCAGTCTTGGCATCGGCATTACCACCGATGCTCCCGATTTCAGGATCGGGTTGTCGCTACCGATCCGGTTTAATTAGGAATGCTGGTGCCCCGTGAGTCTCGCAAATTGGGAGCCCGGCGCATCGATACGTTGTTTCGGCAGAATTTCAAGAAGACAAAGCACACCGGTGCTCGTGAACTCGCGAAATAGGCCGGGGGCAGCCCGGCGGCTGGTCACTTTCCTTGCGCGGCCAAGGAAAGTAACCAAAGGAAGGCCGCCCCGGTGTCGGGCCCACTGTTCAGTGGGTCACCCTGTGCTGCCTGTCTCGATGTGGCGACTGCGCAACTCGACCTGGTGAGGCACACACAACGTGCCTCACTGCGGGACTCGATCAGTACTCGTCGACAACCCCACATCGAGGCGAGCTGCTCGGCGCGCCACAAGGGGAAGCAAAAGCACCTAGCGTTAGGACCTTTAGCTCTGCTACTACCCGCCCGTCATGCGAAAGCTTATGCTGTTGCATCTTTCACTTGCTTACGACTGATGCCGACCAAACCGCTCGATCGCCTTACATTCGTCCAGGGTGGCCTTTGCTTCTTTTGCAAGGAGCCATTGCCAAAAGCAGAAGCCAGCGTCGAGCATCTTGTCGCCAGTACGAACGGCGGCGCCAATAATGATGAAAACTGCGTGGCCTGCTGCAAGTCTGTCAACGCGCTCTTTGGCAGCATGTCGCTCAAGGAAAAATTCCAGGTTGTGCTGAATCAGAAGGGCCAGTTCAAATGCCCGAATGGCAATGGGGCAGCGAAGCCTTCGGCTCCAGTCGTACCAAAAGTGGTGCCAAAACCTGCCCCGGTCACGCAGGTTAAAGAGGATAGGCTCAAACTGCTGCTCGAAAATCTGGCGCAACGCGGCAAAGCAAAACCAGCCAGCATCAAGACCCTTCGTAGCACGATCTCGGCGCTATTCCTGAATGAGATTACCGAGACAGAGGTCTCCGCGCTCATAACGAAGTTGCAATCGACCGGGAAGATCACCGTTGCGGCAACCAAGGTCGCATACAGATTTTGATACGAGCAGTTCCACAGTTGGTTCGTTTTGTTGTTTGACGGCCAAGGAAACTGACGATTTCTAGCTGCGAGAGCGCATACCTTGTCTAATAATAGAGCGTAGCGAGCGAGGTGTTTGAGTCTTCCCCCTTGTGCCGCGCCGAGCAGCTCGACTCGATGAGGG
>JBJMWI010000148.1:0-4706 GCA_045810225.1 Burkholderiales bacterium | reverse complement strand
CCGAGCCATCCGCTGCCATCGACGATGCACTGACCGCGCAGGAAAACTTTTTTCACGCGCCCGGTTACCGGCCGCCCCTCGAACAAGGTGTAATCGACACGGCTGTGTTGTTCGGCCGCGCGGATGGTCCACTGCTCGTCTGGATCGAACAGGACGATATCTGCGTCCGATCCCACGGCGATGGTCCCCTTGCGCGGAAACAGGCCAAATAATTTGGCTGGTGCCGTCGAAGTTATTTCGACGAAGCGATTGATCGACATGCCGTGCTTCTTGACGGCGCCGTCGAATATGAGCGGTAAACGGGTCTCCACGCCGGGTGCGCCATTCGGAATTTTGCTGAAGCTATCCGCGCCCTGTTGCTTGGAAAATTTCATCCCAAGCGGTTGTTCGTTGAAGCAGAAGGGGCAATGGTCGGTCGATACCACCTGCAAGTCGTCCGTCTTAAGCCCGCGCCAGAGTCGCTGCTGATGCTGGTGATCACGCAGAGGTGGCGTCATGACGTACTTCGCGCCTTCAAATCCGGGGCGCTCATAATCCTGCGCCGTGAGGAACAGGTAATGCGGACACGTTTCCGCATGGACCGGAATGCCGCGATCGCGTGCCTCAGTCACCGCGGATAGCGCTTCACCCGCGGACAAATGCACGATGTAAAGCGGCGTGCCGGCGAGTTCAGCCAGGCAAATCGCCCGGTGCGTCGCTTCGCCTTCAAGGATCGACGGGCGCGTGGTGGCGTGGTACTTCGGTGCTTTCAGTCCCTGCTCCACGGCTTCCTGCACGAGCACCTGGATGACCGGGCCGTTCTCCGCATGGATGCAGGTCATGGCCCCGTTGGTGCCGGCGATGCGCATCGCCTTGAACAGCGCCCCATCGTCCACCATAAGCACGCCGGGATAAGCCATGAACAATTTGAAGCTGGTGACGCCTTCCCGCCGGATCAGCGTTTTCATGTCAGCCAGGCTCTGGTCGTTCACATCCAGCATGATCATGTGTGCACCGACGTCCACACAAGCGCTGGCGGCGCGCTTGTGCCAGTCCTCTATCCCCACTAGCGGACTTTTGCCCGCAGTCTGGTTGCAGAAGTCGATCAATGTCGTGGTTCCGCCGAATGCGGCGGACTTGGTTCCGGTTTCGAACGTGTCAGCGGTATGCGTCGGTCCGAACTCCCAATCCAGGTGGGTGTGCACGTCAACGCCGCCCGGCAGAACCAACAACCCGTTGGCGTCATGGACCTTCACGTCCGCGCCCGCGCTAATGTCTTTGCCAATGGTCTGGATGCGGCCATCGACGACGACGATATCGGCGGTGTAGTCATCTACCGCCGTAACAATCCTCCCATTCTTGATCAGGGTCGTAGCCATTTAAACAGTCCTCCTTGGACGATTTGTTTTTGATATGGGTGTTATGCGCGGCGTTGTTAAGGTGCCAGTGCGGCGAGCGTTTGTGCAATCGGCTGCTTGCCAAGTTGACCGCCGGACAGCAGCACCATCAACAGCAACCTTGCCTTGGGTCCCTTCAGGTCGCCGGTGAAGATGCCTCCGGCATCGAGCAGGTCGCGCCCTCCTCCGCCCCCACCGTAAATGGCTTGCACCCGGCCGGCGGGACAGCGGGAGGTAATCAGAACGGGAATGCTTTTCTGCGTTGCCCGCCGCACCAGTTCTGCCAATCGGGATGGACCATTGCCGCGGCCGAACGCTTCGATGACCAAGCCGGCCACGCCGCGCTCGATCGCGGCTTCGAGTCCGCGAAGGTCCATGCCGAGCGCGAGCCGGAACAGCTCCACGTTTTGCTCGAACCGATCGATCCGGAACGAGCGCCGCAAAACCGGCCGGCGATGGATGAGGACCTTATCGCCATCGATTTCGCCCAGTGCACCATGTTCGTAAGATTGAAACGTTTCCACTGCGCTGGCATGAACCTTGGTGACATCGCGCGCAGCATGCAGAGTGCCATTGAAACAAATCATCGCGCCAAGACCACGCGCCGATGGCGACGCAGCGACGCGCAAGGCGTTCAGCAGATTGCGTGGGCCATCGGATTGCGGGTCGTCATGAGCACGCTGAGCGCCGGTAAAAACTGCCGGTTTCTCAGAATCGAGCAGCAGATCGGCCAGATAACACGTTTCCTCCATGGTATCCGTGCCGTGCGTAACGACCACGCCTGCAACTTCCGGCCTGGAGACGGCATCGGCGATGCGCTTCGCAAGATTGAATGCGAACGCCAGATCCATTTCGTAACTGGGAATGGTCGCCAGATCGTGCACTTGGAGCTCGGCGAAATCCGCTACCTGCGGCAACATTTTGAGCAAATCTTCGGCATGCTGGGAAGCGACCGTACTGCCGAGCTTCGCGTCATGGCGCGACGCGATGGTTCCACCGGTGGCCAGCAATACGATCTTTGGTTTCATGCCTCGATTTCTATTGCGCCAGCTGTTCGTTCAATCGTTCACGCGGCCAAACGTGCTTTTTCAAGCATCACGTTCAACAGCACGTTGCAGCCGGCCGCCAAGTCTGCCTGCTTGGCGTTCTCGATTTCGTTGTGGCTGATGCCGCCTTCGCACGGCACGAAAATCATGCTGGTCGGTGCCACCCTGGCCATGTAGATGGCATCGTGGCCGGCGCCGCTGACGATGTCCATGTGACTTAGCCCGAGCGTTTGCGCGGCGTTGCGCACTGCGGACACACAGCCGGCTTCGAAATTGCAGGCTGGATAATTCGCTACGCGCTCGACAGTGGCATTGACTTTCGCTTCATTGGCAAAGCGCTCGCAGGCCGCCCGCATCTCGCTTTCCATGCGGTCGAGCGTGTCATCCTGCGCGTGGCGCAGGTCCACCGAAAAACGCACTTCGCCCGGTATGACATTGCGCGAATTAGGCTTGACCTGCATGAATCCCACCGTGCCGCGGCCGTCGGGCTGGTAGCGATACGCAAGCGCATTAATTTCGGCGACGATTTTTGCTGCGGCCAACAGCGCATCCTTGCGCAGCCGCATCGGCGTGGGACCAGCATGCGCGTCCTGTCCCGCGATGACGACGTCGTACCAGCGCAAGCCAAGAGCACCGAGCACAACGCCGATAACCTTGCGCGAATCCTCCAGGATCGGGCCTTGTTCGATATGTGCCTCGAAGTAGGCCCCGACCGGCCGGCCGCCGATTTTTTCCGGGCCGGCGTAGCCGATCTGCTTGAGCGCCTGGCCCACGGTTACCCCTTCGAGGTCGGGACGCTGCAAAGTTGATTCGAGCGGAAACGCGCCCACGAAAACGCCTGATCCCATCATCACCGGCGTAAAACGCGAGCCCTCCTCATTCGTCCACACTGCGACTTCAACTGGCGCTTCAGTACGAATTTTGTGATCGTTGAGCGTGCGGATCACTTCGAGCCCGGACATCACGCCATAGTTGCCGTCAAACTTTCCGCCAGAAGGCTGAGTGTCGATGTGGCTGCCGGTAATGACCGGCGGCAGTGCGTCGTTGCGTCCGGGCCGCCGCGCAAAAATGTTGCCGATGCCGTCGATGGCCACGGTGCAGCCGGCCTCTTTGCACCAGCGAATGAAGAGGTCGCGCGCTTCGCCGTCCAGC
This sequence comes from Burkholderiales bacterium, assembly GCA_045810225.1. Lineage (GTDB taxonomy): Bacteria > Pseudomonadota > Gammaproteobacteria > Burkholderiales > JACQAP01 > JACQAP01. The sequence goes on along the minus strand of JBJMWI010000148.1, from coordinate 1,132 downwards.
TTGGTTAGCGCCAGCCGGCGCACGCCCCCTTTGTCAGTGGCGCCAATGCGAGCCAGGTCCATGAGGGACTTCCACAACCGTTGAGAATCAATCGATATTGCAGCCATGTCTGGTTCCCTCCTGTGAGCCACTTCACGCCTTGCCGGATTGCGGGTTGTTCGGATGCGTCATCCAGGTCGCATACCCCTGTACTGTTTTTCCCGTGCGTGGGTCCGTCTCTCCGATGGCGAGCTGCTTCAGCGTAATGCAGTGCTCCACTGGACAGACGTTCACGCAGAGGTTGCAGCCGACGCACTCTTCGTCGATGACTTCAAAATGACGCCGGCCGTCCTTTTCGTTGCGGATGGATTGATGTGAGGTGTCTTCGCACGCGATATAGCAACGACCACATTGAATACACAATTCCTGGTCGATGTGCGCCTTGACGGTGTAGTTGAGATTCAGATGTTCCCAGTCCACGAAATTGGGCACGGCCTTGCCGACGAAATCGCATAGCCGCCGGTGTCCCTTCTCGTCCATCCAGTTGTTCAGGCCATCGATCATTCCTTCCACGACCTTGAAGCCGTAAACCATTGCCGCGGTGCAGACCTGCACATTGCCCGCACCGAGCGCCATGAATTCGGCGGCATCGCGCCAGTTCGAGATGCCGCCGATCCCGGAGATAGCCATCCCCGATGATTCGCGGTCGCGAGCAATCTCTCCCACCATGCGTAAAGCGATCGGTTTAATCGCCGGACCGCAGTAACCGCCGTGCGCGCCCTTGCCGTCCACGCTGGGACTCGGGGACATCGCATCGAGATCCACAGCCATGATCGAGCTGATGGTGTTGACCAGCGAAACTGCGTCCGCGCCGCCACGTTGCGCAGCGCGAGCCGGCTGCAGAATGTTGGTGACGTTCGGTGTGAGCTTAACGATCACGGGCATGCGCGAGTGTTGTTTGCACCAGCGCGTCACCATCTCGACGTACTCTGGAACCTGGCCTACCGCCGACCCCATGCCGCGCTCGGACATGCCGTGCGGGCAACCAAAATTCAGTTCGATGCCATCGGCGCCGGTGTCTTCTACCATCGGCAATATGCGCCGCCATGCCTGCTCTTCGCACGGAACCATGAGCGACACGGCGAGCGCGCGG
>JBJMWI010000147.1:0-4130 GCA_045810225.1 Burkholderiales bacterium | reverse complement strand
AATCGAGCGCCTGCTTTAGGGGTTGTTTTTCTGTCTAAGTCTCTATCCATGCTAAGATTTTGCCATGCACAATCGGGACTGTCTCGTTCATCCGGGGCCTTCAACGTTGCGCCCGGCGTTGCGCGCCAGGCAAAGAGTTTGACGAATGGGGACGCACTTGCCGGTCTGCGATTTCGGTCGGAAGGCACCTGATTTCGAACTGTCCGCCACGGATGGCAAGCGATATGCCTTGGCCGATGTGCGCGGCGCAAATGGATTGCTGGTGATGTTCATCTGCAATCACTGTCCTTATGTCAAAGCCATACGTGAGCGCTTGATACGAGACTGCAAGGAGCTTGCAATGCTCGGCATCGGCGCCGTTGCCATCAATGCCAATGATCCCGCGGACTACCCGGAAGATTCGTTCGCCAACATGCAGCGCATAGTGCGCGAATTAAACTTTCCGTTCCCTTATCTGTTCGATGAAACGCAGGCCGTCGCACGCGCCTATGGCGCGCTTTGCACGCCCGAATTTTTCGGTTTCAACAGTGAGCTGCAACTGCAGTATCACGGTCGTCTGGACGCGTCCCGGACTGCGCCCGTCGCAAACGCCAGACGAGACCTGTTGGAGGCCATGAAATTGGTCGCTGAAACCGGCCGTGGTCCTGCCGACCAGATTGCCAGCGTCGGATGCTCGATCAAATGGAAGCGTTAGCTGTTCCTGCGCCAGGAATGCTGGATCACGTCATCGCCTGCGTAAGGGAAGTCGCGGCTAGGGAAGTTATGCCGCGCTACCTTAAAGTGGCTCATCAGCGCAAATCGGACGGGAGTCTATTCACCGAGGCAGATCTGGCTGCGCAAGAGGCCTTGGCGCGTGTTTTGCCGGCGATTTATTCCGGTCCGATCGTGGCTGAGGAGATGACGCCGGAGCAGCAGGCCGAATACTGGCTTGCTGGCGCGGAAGGACTGTGGTGTGTTGATCCGATAGACGGGACTTCGAACTTCGTCAATGGCGTGCCTTATTTCGCGGTTTCGGTGGCGCTCATGATCAAGGGGCGCAGCGTGTTGGGCGTGGTGTACGATCCGGTCGCGGATGAAGTTTTCTACGCCGAAAAGGGAGCCGGCGCATTCCTGAACGGCGAGCCATTGCCGATCAAGGAACATGTACCCCACCTGCGCAATTCCATGGCGCAAGTGGATTTCAAACGCCTTCCGCCGACCCTGGCGCGGGGACTGGTGGCCGAGCCGCCGTATTCTTCCCAGCGCAACTTCGGTGCCAGCACGTTGGAATGGTGTTACGTGGCGGCCGGCCGATTTGACGTTTACCTGCATGGCGGCCAGAAACTCTGGGACTACGCGGCCGGTTCGCTGATTCTGGAAGAAGCCGGTGGCTTCATGTGCACTTTGCAACAGGACGATTTCTGGTCCGACACCCTCTGGAAACGCTCCGCCATTGCTGCACGAGAGGCCCGGCTGTTCGAAGCTTGGAAGCGCTGGATCCGGGCGCGCCAGTAAGCTCTATGGGGTGGTGGCTCAAGCTTAACGGAACACCGCCGTCTATGGCGTTGCCTTGACCGACCTAGGCGTTTGTCGGTATCTTGCGGGGCTTTCGCGGTAATTCGCAATCTAGCGATCTCAGGTGTTTCCATGGAATTAACTGCCGGCGTTACCACCGAGTTGTCCGGTGCCGAAATCACATTGCGGTGTCTTCAGGAAGAAGGCGTCGAAATCATGTTCGGCTATCCGGGCGGTGCGGTCCTGCCCCTTTACGACGAAATATTCAAGCAGGACAAGGTAAAACACATCCTCGTGCGCCATGAACAGGCAGCAGTACATGCAGCCGACGCCTACGCACGTTCGACGCAAAAAGTGGGCGTTGTGTTGGTGACATCTGGACCTGGCGTGACCAACGCGGTTACTGGAATTGCGACTGCGTACATGGACTCCATTCCCGTTGTGATTATCACGGGACAAGTGCCTACCCATGCCATCGGTCAGGATGCGTTTCAGGAAGTCGACGCCATTGGTGTTACGCGCCCGTGCGTAAAACATAATTTTCTGGTCAAGGACGTAAAGGATCTTGCCGCGACCATAAAAAAAGCTTTTTTTCTGGCGGCAACCGGACGGCCAGGTCCTGTGCTGGTGGACGTTCCGAAGGACGTGCAGACCGCTAAGACCAACTTCTTTTACCCGCAGTCTGTCTCGATGCGTTCCTATAACCCGGTGCTGAAGGGCCACAGCGGCCAGATCAGAAAGGCGCTGACGCTGTTGCTGGAAGCGCAGAAGCCGATGGTTTATACCGGCGGCGGTATCGTGCTGGGCAATGCGTCTGCTGAGTTGACCACGCTGGTGCGTGCGCTCGGCTTTCCTTGCACCAATACACTGATGGGATTGGGCGGTTATCCGGCCACTGATCCGCAGTTCGTCGGCATGCTCGGCATGCACGGCACGTATGAGGCGAACATGGCGATGCAGAACTGCGACGTACTGCTCGCCATTGGCGCTCGCTTCGATGACCGGGTTATCGGCAATCCGAAACATTTCTTTCAGGAACAACGCAAGATCATTCACATCGACATCGATCCCTCATCGATTTCCAAGCGCGTACGTGTCGATGTACCCATTGTCGGCGACGTGCGCGAAGTCTTGCTCGATATGAATCGCCAGCTTGCTGCCGGCAAGGACCGTCCTGATCCGGCGGTGCTGAAGTCCTGGTGGGACCAAATTGGCGTATGGAAGAGTCGCGATTGCCTGAAGTACGACCGTACCGCGAAAATCATCAAGCCGCAGGCCGTGGTTGAAACGCTCTACGAACTCACCAAGGACACGGACATGTACGTGACCTCGGACGTGGGTCAGCACCAGATGTGGGCCGCGCAGTTCTACAAATTCAACAAGCCAAGACGCTGGATCAACTCAGGAGGCCTGGGCACGATGGGCGTAGGCCTGCCCTATGCTCTAGGTGTTCAACTCGCGCATCCGGAGGCGACTGTGGCCTGCATCACTGGCGAGGCAAGCATCCAGATGTGCATCCAGGAGCTGTCCACTGCGAAACAGTACCGCCTTCCGGTGAAGATCGTGAACCTGAACAATCGGTACATGGGCATGGTGCGGCAGTGGCAAGAGTTTTTCCACGGCAACCGCTACGCCGAGTCGTACATGGATGCATTGCCCGACTTCGTCAAGCTCACTGAATCGTACGGACACGTCGGGATGCGCATCGACAAGCCGGAGGATGTGGAGCCTGCTCTGCGCGAGGCGTTCAGTCGCAAGAACGATCTTGTGTTCATGGACTTCATTACCGATCAGACCGAAAACGTGTTTCCGATGGTGCCGGGCGGCAAAGGCCTGTCGGAGATGATCCTGGTATAACAAGGTTCATGCGTCATATCATCTCCCTTCTCATGGAGAACGAGCCAGGGGCGCTGTCGCGCGTGGCCGGTCTGTTCTCGGCGCGCGGCTACAACATCGAATCACTGACCGTCGCACCAACGGAAGATCCTTCCCTGTCACGTATGACCGTGGTCACCTCAGGTTCCGATGATGTCATCGAGCAAATCACCAAACAGTTGAACAAGCTGGTGGATGTAGTCAAAGTCGTGGACCTGTCCGATGGCGACCATATCGAACGTGAACTCATGCTGGTTAAAGTGCGCGCCTCCGGTAAAGATCGAGAGGAAATGAAGCGCATGGCGGATATCTTCCGTGGCCGCATTCTGGACGTGACCGAAAAGGCCTACACCATCGAGCTTACCGGGACCGGCAGCAAGCTCGATGCATTCCTCGGGGCGCTTGAACAGGGCGCCATCCTCGAAACAGTGCGCACCGGCGCATCGGGAATCGGCCGCGGCGAGCGCATCCTGAAGGTCACATAAGCGGGAAAGACCGGATTCCGGAGGCAATACCTTTGCCTGCACGGCCCGGACATAAAATATAAACCTGAGAGGCCAACATGAAAGTTTTCTATGACAAGGACGCAGACCTGCGTCTGATCAAGAGCAAGAACGTCACCATCCTTGGATATGGTTCCCAAGGTCATGCCCACTCGCTCAACCTCAAGGATTCCGGCGCAAAAGTTACGGTCGGCCTGCGCAAAGGCGGGGCTTCCTGGGACAAGGCCAAAAACGCCGGGCTTGAAGTCAAGGAGATGG
>JBJMWI010000146.1:0-4163 GCA_045810225.1 Burkholderiales bacterium | reverse complement strand
CTGGCCAATACTCGATCGAAGCTTCCGCAACGGGGTATAGATCCAATGTCCCTGTTGCTACAGATATCACGATCGCTGACCAAACCGTCGATGTCATTCTAAGTTTCTAAGCAGGCTCAATGAAAAAGGGCTGCAATGCAGCCCTTTTTTTCACTCGCGACGCAGGACAATCGTTATTCCGAGCCGTCCCCTTGCGCAGAACGAGTCTTGGCGTCGGCACGCTCATCGGCATCGCGCTGCCTGATTGCAGCAGGACTTTCGCTCAACGTGCGGGGCGTGAGTGCCAATCCCGGCGCAGCGCCGAACGGCACCGGCTTGGCAACGCCGAAACCTTGTGCATAATCGACACCCATCTCACGCAGCACGTCAACGATGGCAGCATTCTCGGCAAACTCCGCAATGGTTTTCTTGCCCATCACATGCCCGATATCGTTAATTGCTTCCACCATCGCCTTGTCGATCGGGTCTTCCATCATGTCCTTCACGAAACTGCCGTCGATCTTGAGGTAATCCACGGGCAGGTGCTTCAAATAGCCGAACGACGACATGCCGGCGCCAAAATCGTCCAGTGAAAAGCGGCAGCCCAGCGCGCGCAACTGCTCGATGAATTCAACGGCCTTCGGCAGATTCTCAACCGCGGCGGTTTCCGTGACTTCAAAGCAGAAGGCGCTATAAGGCACGGCGGCAATAGTGGCCTGCTCGCGCACGAAGTCGAGGAAGCTGTCGTCGTTGATCGACTTGCCCGATATATTGATGCTGCACGTCTGGATGGGCAGGGCGCGGCTCTTGGTGGCAAGACTCGCATAGCTGGTGAACGCATTGCTGACGACCCAGCGGTCGATGGCCGGCATCAGCCCATATTTTTCCGCCGCTGGAATAAAGCGTGCGGGCGGCACCAGTTCACCTTGCTCGTCGAGCATGCGCAGCAGAATTTCGCAATGCGTGTTGTGTTTGGAAGGTTGCCGCAGGCTGATGATCTGCTGCGAGAACAGGCGCAGGCGGTTTTCATCCATAGCGCGCTGGATACGCGTGACCCATTCCATCTCGCCCTGGCGTGAGGACACTTCAGTGTCGTCGGCCCGGTATACGTTGACGCGGTTGCGACCTTTCTCCTTGGCCATGTAGCACGCCGCATCGGCCGCGCGCAGCACTTCTTCCATGGTGAACGCGCCTTCGGCAATGCAGACCACGCCGATGCTGGCCCCCACGGTGAAAGGCATGGCCATCCAGGAAAAACGGAAATCATTGATGCTCTGGCGCAGATCCTCGGCGACTTGCGTCGCATGCTCGAGCGGAGAATTTTCCAGCAACACACCGAACTCGTCGCCACCGAGCCGCGCGACGATGGCCTCTTTGCCAAGACGGGCGCGTATGAGTGCGCCGATCCTGCGCATCAGGTCATCGCCGGCGGCATGGCCGCAGGTATCGTTCACCACTTTGAACTGGTCGAGATCCAGGTACAGCAGCGAATGATTGCGCCGGAAGCGCGTCGCGCTCTTCAGTGCCTGGCTCAGGTGATGTTCGAACTCGTGGCGGTTGATCAAGCCGGTCAGTGCGTCATGGCTGGCTTGATAGGACAGGCGCGCTGCATATTGGCCTTCGCGGCTGACATCATGGAACACCAGCACGATACCGGTGACCTGTCCGGCGCGATCGTGAATCGGCGCAGCCGACTTGTTGATCAAAATTTCCTTGCCCCCGCGCTTCATCAAGATCACGTTCGACGACATCGATACGGCGCGCCCGGTGCGCAACACCATTTCGATGGAGTCGAACGCCTCTTCGCGCGTAGTCTCGTCGACCACCATGAATACCTTTTCGATACGCTCGCCTCTGGCTTCGGTGATGGTCCAGCCGGTCAGTTGCTCGGCCACCGGATTCAGATAGTCCACCATGCCCGCACTGTCCGTCGTGATTACTGCATCCCCGATAGAGGCAAGTGTGACCTGCGCGCGCTCCTTCTCGCTGAACAGCTGGGCATCGTTCAGCTTTTGCTGCGTTATATCGGCGATGGAACCCGCGAGCCGGACTGCCACGCCATCGGCCCGACGCACCGACTGGCCGCGCGCGCGGAACCATTTGTACGTTCCCGCCTTGGTCATCAGCCGCATTTCCACATCGAATGGCGTGCCGTTTTTCAGGTGGGACTGCAAAACCGCCTGCGTTTGGGTCTGGTCTTCCGGGTGCAGATGCGACATGAGATCGCTCATGCGACTGAGCGTTTCGTCCGGGCCATAGCCCAGGAGTTCACGAAAACGCGGCGAATAGTAAATCTCGTGGCTGAGCATGTCCCAGTCCCACACACCGTCATTGGTGCCGCTCACCGCGAGCTTGAATCGCTCCTCGCTGGTTCTGAGCGCGTTCTCGAAGTCCTCGCTGCGCTTTAGCATGCGGCCAGACATCACCACCCCGACCAGGACCATGACCAGCGCTGCAACCACAATCAACACGGTGAGGTGGAAGCGCAGCGCGCGATTGGCTTCGCCCAGCGTGTACGAAAAATTATCGGTCAGCGGCGAAATGCGCTCGTTGATCTGATGCACGCGCGCCAGCAGGGGTCTAAGGTTCTTGGGTGAACCATTTCCCGTAACAATGCGGTTGTGGATGACCTCGCCAACGCGATCGAGCTCCGCGACGTACTCGTCTCCGCCTTCCCAGAAATCGACCACACGCGACATGTAGCTGACATCGCGCATGGTCCGGAACAGGCGCACGATGCCGGGCAGGTCTTCGGGGTGTGTACGGCCTTGCAGGAAACCTTCGCGCACCGCCTCGAAATCGGGATTGCGCTTGTCGAGTTCAATGCGCGCCTTGCGGTCCCCCAGCGGCACGGCAATCGCCTTCTTGAACTTCAGATAATCGTCTTCGTCCTGCGTTTCCGCGTATTGCGTGATGTGGTAAACGGCATCTTTCTGCGCTTTGGACCACAGGCTTTCGCCCCCAACGTAAGCTCGCCCGGCGGACAGGATATCGACCGCTCCCAAGGCAAGCAGCAGCAAGAAAATGACAATTGCAAGGAAGGGCCAAACGATGTTCAGCAGGCGTCTGCTGAGCGGAACAAGGGGCGTGATCCGACCCATTACGTCAGAAATGGACATTTAACGATCCTCCCGTAGCCGGACACTTCCGCATGCCTGCGCTGGCTCCTGTAGCAGGGCCCGCTGTTTTTAAGCGAAAAAGTCGGCTCGTACCAGCATCTAAGCAGGTTACGGGCCGATAGGGAAGCACGGGGCGTAATGCTCAGCGCATTATTCTTGAATGGCGCAGTGCGGTACGGCTCTTACGGGCCTTCCGCCCTTCTTGTTACAATCCGCGCGCTGGATTTAGGCGAGCCGTTAGACCGTCATGGCTTTAGCAAAGGGGTTTTTCCTACCGTACGATCGTCACGGCCTTTTTCACGATGTCACATAGTCAGAAAATTCACTGCTTTTCCGACGTTCACGACGTTCACGACATTCACGATATTCACGGCCTTGCCGGCCTTTCCGACCGTCAGGATCGTCACGACCGTTACGGCTTTTATGGCGTCACGGCTTTTTAAGGGGAACACTATGGTAAGAAGCAACTGGGCATGGATCAGCCGATACGTGTTCGTGATCGGCATTGCGCTGATCATGGGCGGCGCGATTGGAGCGTTCTCGCTGTTCAAGCAAACCACGCTCGGCACGCCGAAGCTCACGGCTTCGGGTCTGGTGCAGTTCATGGGCTACGGTGGCGCGCTGCTGCTGTTCTGGCTGCTGGGTCGCAAGGCCGCGGAACAGTTCAGAAGCAACGAAGGCCGGGCCGCATTCTTAAGTTACATTGTTGTGCCACTCGTCACGCTGATCGTGGTCGCGGGTGCGTACACCGTGCTGCTGACGATACTGCGCCCGTTTCTCGAGGCGGGCCCAAGAAACGTCTACAACTGGATTTTTGTGATTGGCATCACGGTGTCCGCGGTCTGGCTTGCGATCGCGTTGTTTCACCATTCCGAGCCGATCATCGACTTGTTCCGCCCCGCAGAAGCCCACCAGCCGGAAGTCGAAACGCACAAGTGCAATGGCTGTGGCGCATCGATGATAGCGTCAGCGAATTTCTGCCAGGTGTGCGGCACGCCGCGCGCTTAAAGCGTTTGTGTTCGGCGAAGCTATTAAAATTACGGCTGAAGATGCGAAGTTGAATGC
>JBJMWI010000145.1:0-52262 GCA_045810225.1 Burkholderiales bacterium | reverse complement strand
CTGACAGCATGCGGCCAAACTTGATCGTCGTGCCCGCAATGGCGCCGGTGTTCTGAATGTAGCCTTCTTCCACGCTGGTGGAGTTGTCGGAGGCAACGGCCATGACAAAGTAGCCCGAAAAATACGGATCGATATTCGCCGACACGGTCAATTCCGATTCTGCGAGGCTGAAGCTGCGGCTGCCGGGACCAATCTCCTCTCCGCCGGGTATGAATCCGCCAATTTGGTACGTCGACGGATCACGCTGCAGGTTGCTGAACTGCCCGCCAAGGATCAAGGAAATGGCCGGATTGAATGCGTTCGCCGAAGCGGATCCGGAAGCGCTCGCAGTTGTGGACGCAGCCGGAACCGAAGCAGGCGCAGTGGCAGCACCCGGAGCTGCGGACGCAGCGGGAGCCAAACCCGGCCCTTGTTCAGTTTGTTGCAGACGGTGCTCCAGCTGCTGGATGCGACTGTCGTAGCTTTCCTTGAGGTCTTTTATTTCATTTCGTATTGTCTCGACTTCCGTTTCGTCCGCAGCCAAGGACGCAACGGGAACAATAAGAATGACGCCGATGATGGCGGCCATCCCGCACTTATACATATCGATCTCCTTTGAACGAACGAAAAAGGCCAACGGCCGCGATCTGGCACGCGGACGTCAGAACGGTCGGTCAAGAAAACCTTGGAGGGGCGCGGCTATGGAAGGCGGCAACCGTATGCGGCCGGAATGAATGACGCGCAGGCAACGGTTGCACGAAATGCACATCGAGAGAAACGAGTACCGGGACGCCCGCAGGGGCGATACCCGAAACCTTTTCAAAGCTGACACACTTGTCGCACAGCTTGCCGTGAGCAAGCTGTTCTTTGGCTGGCGGCTCCTTGCCCAAATGGGAAATTGCATGAGCGTACGCCGCCTGCTGTGCAAAGAGCAGCAGCAGGATCAACAGGCCGTCAAGAATGCGATGCCGTTTCATGGGTAAGCCAAACTGCAGCCAGTGTAGCGCCGTGCGCTTGGTTTCGCCAACCGAATCGGGTTGCAAGCGTGTCACGAGCAGCGGGTTTGCGTACCCATGTGGAGCACTCCATGGCGCACGCTCGTCCGTTACTTGCTTTACTTTAGGTATCGTCCATGGTCAGCTCCTGAGGCAGGTGACTGATATCGCCCCAGGATTCGACATGCCAGCCGCGATCGTCATGCCGAAGCAGATTGATCGAGGCATTCAAAATCGGGAAATCGCGTAATGCCGATAGCGACATGCCAGACGCATGGCGATACGCAGCATCCAGTACGCCGCCATGGGTCACTGCCAATATGCGTTGTCCGGCATGCTTGCCGGCCATGTCGGTCAGGAAGCCAATGACGCGGCGATAAAAGTCGCTTAGGCTTTCTCCATCCTCTAGCGGCACGCCGGGGTTGCGCGACTTGAATACTTGCCAGGCGGCAGGCTGTCCGGCGCTGGCTTCCGCCCCGGTCAAGCCTTGCAATACCCCGAGATGGCGCTCGCGAAGTCGGGGGTCCTTCACGATGCGATCCACTTCAACTACGGCGGGACATGCGGTGCGATAAGCGCGCTGCAGGTCGCTTGCGTATACGGCGTCGAAATGCTCGGCTGCGAGGCGCTTTCCGACTGCTGCGGCTTGCGCTTCGCCGAGTTCATTCAAAGCGATGTCGATATGGCCCTGAATGCGACCGTGCGCATTCCACGCGGTTTCACCATGGCGCACCATTACCAGCCTGGTAAAGCTCATTGCGGCGGACTTTCCGGATAACGGGCCAGCGTATCCGTAATCTCGAACCAGGGCGCTTTCGAGGCGACGAATATATGCATCGCGGGTTTCACGCCGGGATCGGTGTCGAGGCAACCGAGCGGCAATCCATAAATGGCGGGGTCGGCCGCGAATCGGCTCAACAATGGTGAACCGCACCGGCTACAGAACCCGCGTTGCGTGCCAGGCGAAGATTCATACCATGTGATCAGTTCGGCACCGGCAAGCCAGCGAAAATCGCGCGCCCTAACGCGTGCGCGCGACCGAAATGCGGCCCCGTGAGCCTTGCGGCACATGGAGCAATGGCAATGACGCGCGCCGTCGAGCTTGCCGTCAATTTCATAACGTACCGCCTTGCATAGGCAGCTTCCTTTCAGCATAGTCTCTCCCGGGGATTATTCGGCATGGCACAACAGTCCCTTCAGGTACTCGCCTTCCGGAAATGTCAGCAATACTGGATGGTCCATTGCTGCGTGAAGCTGTTCGAGGACTTGCGTAGTGCAGCCCGCATCCAGCGCGGCGCCTGCAACGATTTTGCGGAACAAGTCGGCAGATACACCTCCGGAGCACGAGAAGGTTGCAAGCAGGCCGCCTGGTCGCAACAGCTTGAACGCGAGCAGGTTGATGTCCTTGTAGCCGCGGGCCGCACGCTCGGCGCTGGCCGCGGTCGGGGCGAACTTCGGCGGATCGAGAATAATCAGATCAAAACGCCGGTTGCGGTCACGCAATTGGCGCAGGTATTCGAATACGTCGGCGTCAATCCATTCACAGCGCTCCGCGGGCATGCCGTTCAAACTCACCTGCTCGCGCGCCAGGCGCAGGGCATCCGCAGACGAGTCCACTGAAACCACCCTGCCGGCGCCGTGCGCCAGTGCCTGCAAAGTAAACCCACCCGTATAGCTGAAGCAATTGAGTACTTCGCGGTCTGCCGCCAACCGGCCCACCTGCAGCCGGTTATCGCGCTGATCGAGATAGAACCCGGTCTTGTGTCCGGTCGCCACGTCGACCTGTAAACGCACACCGTTTTCGATGATCTCGATGATCGGGGAGTCAAGCGTGCCTTTCACCAGACCGGTACGCGCCGCCAAGCCTTCGAGCTCCAACACATCGGAATCGGAACGCTCGTAAATTGCGCGTGCGTGGGTGAGCTGGTGCAGTGAATCTATGATCGCTTCGCGCCAGCGATGGCAGCCTGCGCTGGTAATTTGCAAGACAATTACATCTGCATAGCGATCGACGATCAATCCCGGAAGCCCGTCGGATTCCGCATGCACCAGCCTTTCGCCTTCCTGCGGGCCCCGCGCAGACAACTCACGACGCATGCGGATCGCGCGTTCTAGGCGATGCAGGAAGAATGATGCATCAATGATCGTATCCTGATTCCAGTCCCAGACCCGGGCCGCAATGTTTGCAGACGGATTCCATGCCGCCATGCCGAGAAAGCGGCCGTCTTCGGCAACAATACGCACCGTGTCGCCGGCGTTACCGGATCCCTCAGTGCGCGCAATGGCTCCGGAAAACACCCAGGGATGCCGGCGTAGTAAAGATTTTTCCCTGCCTGCCTTCAGAATGATCCGGTTCGATTCATGCCGCACAGCCGGTATCGCGCTTCACGCTTTGGCGGGTTTTCGTTTGGCGCGTGGATGCGCCTGATCGTACACTTTGGCGAGGTACTGGAAATCGAGGTGCGTATAGATCTGGGTCGTCGAAATGCTGGCATGACCGAGCATCTCCTGTACTGCGCGCAGATCGCCGCTCGACTGCAGCACGTGTGAAGCAAATGAATGGCGCAGCATATGGGGATGCACGTGTCCGGCGAGCCCTTGTTTGATGCCCCATGCTTTCAAACGTGATTGCACCACGCGCGGACTCATCGCCCGCCCTCGCGGGCTTAAAAAAAGCGTGGCGGCACTGCCGGAATGCCATAATTCGCGTACTTCCAGCCAGGCGCGCAGCGCCTGCAGCGCGGCGCTCCCAACGGGAACCACGCGCGTTTTGCTTCCCTTTCCAATCACCCGCACTGTTGCATCCACGAAACTCAAGTCGTCGTGCGTCAGTGCGATGAGTTCGGACAGCCGCAGACCGGAGGAATACAGCAGTTCGAACATGGCGCGATCGCGCACTGCCAGAACATCATCACCCGGCAGCGTGACGAGGCGCACCGCCTCATCGGGCGACAGCGCCTTGGGCAGAGATTTGGATGAACGCGGAGGTCGTAGTCCAACGCATGGATTGTGGATGAAGCCATGATCGCGCACGAGGTAATTGAAGAACCCGCGCCAGGCCGAAAGCATGCGCGCCAGCGACTTGCCGCCCAGTCCGCCGGCGTGCAGATGTGCGATGAAACGCCGGATCTGGTGAGCTTGCAAATCATGCAACGAAAGTTCTTGTGCAAGTTCGAGCAATACCCGCGCGTCGTGCCCGTAGCCTTTGGCGGTATGCGCAGACAGGCGTCGTTCCCGGACCAGATGTGACAAAAACGCGCGCACGAACGGGTGTTCCGGCGGAACTTCCTCCTTGCCGGCGGATGGCTTGTCTTGGACGGCCATTCAGAGAAACCGCACCAGCGAGGTGCCGATCAGTTCGCCCAAGCGCTTCAAATAGAGGGTACCCATGTCAGGATAAAAACGTTTTGGGTCTTCGCTGCCTAGCGCCAGCAGACCGAATACCTTGTCGGTGCGCAGGCTCATGTACGCAAAGGATTTGAGCAGGCTGCCGGCTTCTCCGAACCAGCCGGCCGTTTCAAACATTGGCTGATGGCTGCAATACGGTTGCTTGAGGCTGTCTGCGAAGACGCGGACTTCCTGGCTGCACTTGCCGAATTCAGGCAACGGCGCATGATCCCATTCTGTCCACAAGCGCATAGCCACGTGTGGTACCGAAAAATCTTCGCGCAAATTGTAGTAGAGAACTTGCAGCAACGCTTCCAGCGTGGCAGGCGTCATGAACGCTAGCGAAGCCCGATGCACGCGTTCCCCTATGGCATCGTTCTCCTCGCCGTAGTCTACCAACTCGCGCAACTTGGCCTCCAGCAGCCTGTTCTTTTCGCGCAGGCTGATAATCTGCCGTTCATAAATCGGAATGGCGCGTCCGCCGTGCGGATGAGGTATGGTGATGCCGCTGATCATGTCCGAGAAAGTTTCGAAAAACTCCGGATGGTCCTGCAAATAACGGGCAATGTCTTCAGGTTTCATTCTGTTTTCTCAACCTCGATTTCACCTTCGAATACGGATTGCGCCGGACCAGTCATCACCACCGGCTGCGCCGCCCCGGGCCAGGCAATTTGCAGCATGCCACCGCGCGTGTCCACCTGCACCGGCGAGTCCAGCATCCCAAGCGAGATGCCGGCCACGGCCGCAGCGCATGCCCCCGTGCCGCAGGAAAGCGTTTCCCCCGCGCCGCGCTCGAACACGCGCAGTTTAATGTGCCCGCGATCGACGATCTGCATATATCCGGCATTGGCTCGTTGCGTGAAGCGCGGATGGTGCTCGATCAACGGTCCTTCGTTCAATACCGGCGCGGCTTCGACGTCAGCCACTACTTGCACGGCATGCGGGTTACCCATTGATACGGCAAAAATGTCGACGTTGCGGCCATTGACCTCAAGCGGGTAGCTGATTGCTCGGCGCTCGGCGATGAACGGGATCAAAGAAGGTTCAAAAATCGGCACGCCCATTAACACGCTGACGCGACCATCTTGCTCCAGGCGCGGTTCAATGACGCCGGAGCGTGTTTCCACGCGAATAGCATCCTTGGTTGACAGGCCCTTGTCACGCACATAGCGTACGAAGCAACGCGCCCCATTTCCGCATTGGCTGACTTCGCCGCCGTCGGCATTGAAGATTCGGTAGTAGAAATCAGTGCCCGGAGTACGCGGCCGCTCGACAACCAGCATCTGGTCGAAGCCAATCCCCGTATGGCGGTCTGCAAGCTTGCCGATCGCGGCCGGATCCAGACACAATCGGGTGCGGGTGGCATCCACGACAACGAAATCGTTACCGGCGCCATGCATCTTGGTGAATTTCAGGCGCATGCAGTGTTCATGCCGCAACAACAGCCTTGGCCATGACAAAATCATCCATGAAAAAGCCGTTGCCGATGTCGTCCTTCACGGACCGCACGATCACGAAGCCGATGCGCAAGTAAGCGGCGACCGATGCGTAATTCTGTTTGTTAACCTGCAAGGACAGGTGATCCATGCCTTCACGGCCGGCCGCTTGCGCTACGCGCGCGACCAGGGCCGCACCGTAGCCTTTCCCGCGCACCATTTGATGCACATAGAGTTTATCCAGTTTCATGCTGCGCTCAGCGCTGCCGCGTGCATAGTTCGCAAAGCCGCACAGTTCGCCGCCTACTTCAAGTTTGTCCCACCAGGCATCGCCGCTGGACAACTGCGACCGGATCACGTCGGGCGAATAGCGTTGCTGCAGCATGTATTCTATCTGCTTGACGGTGATAATCCCCGGATAGTGCTGTACCCAGATCTCGCGCGCCAATGCGCAGACCGGGCCAATGTCAACTTCACTCAGCGGCGAGATCAGAAAATCCGCGCGCAAGTTGCACTGGCGCAAGTCACCCGCCTTCAATAGAACCTCCCCTCGCCCGGCGGGCGCGTTTTGAAGCGCTTGTGCAGCCAATAATATTGTTCTGGCATCAAGACAACCTGCTGCTCGATGAAGGTATTCATGCGCCGCGTATCCTCCTCAATATTTGCGCCGGGAAAATTTTCCCACGCCGGATAAAAGCGGGTGACATAGCCGCCATCGCCGGGCAACTGACGCGTTACACAGGGAACGACCCGCGCTCCGGTCATGCGCGCCAACCGCGACAATCCGGTCACAGTCGCCGCCGGCACACCGAAGAAAGGCACAAACAGCGAATCTTTTGCACCCAAATCCATGTCGGGCAGGTAAAAAAAAGCAACGCCCTTGCGCAGCCCGCGTATCACCGGCCGCAACCCTTCTTGCCTGGAAACCAGAACGCTTTCACCAAAACGCGTGCGCCCGTGCAGCAAGATCTTGTCGAGCTCTGCACTCTTCTGGTGGGAATACATGGACATCATGTCGTAGTCCAGTGAAATTCGGATGCCGCCCATGTCGAGACCGACGAAATGCGGCGCCAGCACGATGAGTGGCTTGCCGTGGGTGCTATCCAGATGCTCCCGGCCTTCGAATACAACGAGCTTCCGGATACGCTCCTCGCTTCCCCACCACAGGATGCTGTGCTCGAGTACCGTTCGTCCAAACGCGCGGAAGTGGCGACGGGAAAGTTTTTCCCGTTCTTTGTCCGGCATCGCGGGAAAGCACATGCGCAGATTGGTCCGGACCACGCGCCGGCGTTCCCAGGCCAGCCAGTAGAGCAGCATGCCAAAGCCCCGGCCGAGCGGCGCCAGCAAGTGCAATGGCAACAAGCCGACCAGCCGGATTAATCCCAGGCCGATTTTTTCAGGCATGGATCAAAAGGGGGCCGCGATAGCAAACCTTGTGCTTCAATCTTCGCCCTTTTTTTGTTGGCCCTGAACGGTTGCCGAGCCCGGCGGCAGCACACCCGCGGGCACTTTGTAACGGTTGTAGCTCCATAAATATTGGCTTGGTTCCAGCTGCACCATGCGTTCGATTGCCGCATTTACCGCGCGCGCACTATCGGCGCCGGTTGTCGTGCCATCGAATTGCGTAAAATGAATCACAAACCCCGCGCCGTGCTGAAGTCGAACTGCCGCGGCCATCAGGATAGTCGCCCCCGTGGCTTGCGCGAGTTTCCCGGCCAGTGTCATGGTATAGGCCGGGCGAGCGAAAAAATCGGTCCAGACGCCTTCGCCTTGTGCGGGTACCTGGTCTGGGAGAATGCCGACTGCTTCACCGCGCTTGAGCGCTTTCAATAGCAAACGCACGCCGCCAAGATTCGCCGGCGCCAGTCGCACGTTGTCTCTGCCGCGTCCCGCCTCGATCAATGGTTGAAGCTGGCTTATTTTGGGTGGCCGATACAGTACGGTAATCGGCCGCCGCTGCGCCGCCCACAACGCGGCTGCATCGAAGCAACCCAGATGTGGCGTAAGGTAAATAACGCCACGCCCGCGCCTTTCGGCCTCCTCGACCAGCTCCATGGGTCCGGCACGGACGACCAGCGCCACCGCGGATGCAACCGGGCGGAACCAAACCGCGATAAGTTCAGTCCCTGCTTTGCCCGATTCAAAAATGTTTTGACGCAGAATTCGCTGATAATCTTCCTGGTCCCGCCATATACCGCTTTGCGACAGGTTTTCGCGCAGGCGCTTCGCATAATCAGCTGAGAGGTGATAGACCAGCCAGCCAAGCGCGCCGCCCGCCGCATGCAGCCAGGAGAGCGGCAATCTTGCCAGTTGCCGCAGCAGCCTTATGAGCATGAGCTTGTTGGACCGTCCGTTGTTTTGTTCTTTTAATGGCTTTTTGCTATCCTGACCGCCCCTTACGATCAAGTTGCCAAGACTTCGAATGAGAGATTTCCTGTTCACATCCGAGTCGGTCTCCGAAGGCCATCCGGACAAAGTCGCGGATCAAATTTCCGATGCCGTGCTGGATGCCATTTTAACTCAGGACAAATTCGCCCGAGTTGCCGCCGAAACCTTGGTCAATACAGGCCTGGTGGTCATGGCGGGTGAAATTACGACGCATGCCGTGGTTGATTTCCAGCAAGTGGCACGCGAAACCATCAAGCGTATTGGCTATGACAATACCGACTACGGCATCGACTACCGGGGTTGCGCGGTTCTAGTGGCATACGATAAGCAATCGCCGGATATCGCGCGCGGGGTGGACAAGGCGCAGGACGATCCGTTGAATCAGGGCGCAGGCGATCAGGGACTGATGTTCGGTTTTGCGTGCGATGAAACCCCGGTATTGATGCCACTGCCGATCTACCTGGCGCATCGCCTGGTCGAACGTCAATCGGAATTGCGCCGTGACGGCCGCTTGCCCTGGCTGCGGCCGGACGCGAAGTCACAAGTGACCATTCGTTATGTGGATGGAAAGCCGGAATCGGTCGATACCGTGGTGCTTTCCACGCAGCACGCACCCGATATTTCTCTGGAAAAAATCCGCGAGGCTGTAATCGAACAGATTGTGAAGCCGGTATTGCCGAAGCATCTCATCAAAGGTGAAGTCAAATATCTGGTGAACCCTACCGGTCGCTTCGTCGTCGGTGGACCGCAGGGCGACTGCGGGTTGACTGGCCGCAAGATCATCGTCGATACCTACGGCGGTGCCGCGCCTCATGGCGGCGGGGCATTTTCCGGCAAGGACCCCTCCAAAGTGGACCGGTCCGCAGCCTATGCTGCCCGGTATGTTGCCAAGAACATCGTGGCCGCAGGCCTCGCCAGCAAATGCCAGATCCAGGTGTCTTACGCCATCGGCGTGGCCAAGCCCACCAGCGTTATGGTCACGACTTTCGGTACCGGCAAGATAGAGGACGAAAAAATTGCACAACTGATACACAAGCACTTTGATCTGCGTCCAAGAGGTATCCTGGCTATGCTTGATTTGCTGCGGCCCATCTACGCAAAGACTGCGGCCTACGGCCATTTCGGCCGCGACGAACCGGAGTTTTCGTGGGAGAACCTGGACAGAGTGGAAATGCTGAAAGCCGATGCCGGCATCCGGGCCGCAGCGGTTGCGTAATAGCTGGACCCTGAGCGGCCTGCTTTTCGACGCTGGTGCGCTAGCTTATAATGCCCTTCCGCTGAGGAGCGCTGCGACCTTCCGTTAGGAAGGCCAGGCTCAGCAAACGAACCAACGGCGCTCACAACCCCTCAACCGGTTGTGAGCGCCGTTCTCATTTCGGCGCTCTGTTTAAGGAGAATGTCGATGTCCGCTGTACGCAATCCGAAGCAGTCCGGTGATTACCATGTCGCCGACCTGGCCTTGGCCGATTGGGGCCGCAAGGAAATCCGCATCGCTGAAACTGAAATGCCCGGCCTCATGGCGATCCGGGAAGAATATTCCGCCACGCGCGCACTGCGCGGGGCCCGCATCAGCGGTTCTTTGCACATGACCATTCAAACTGCGGTCTTGATCGAGACGCTGCAGGCGCTCGGTGCCGAAGTACGCTGGGCTTCCTGCAATATCTATTCAACCCAGGATCATGCCGCTGCAGCCATCGCCGCCGCCGGCACGGCGGTGTTCGCGGTCAAAGGCGAAACATTGCCCGAGTACTGGGATTACACGCACCGGATTTTCGAATGGCCGGATGGGATGCATTCCAACATGATCCTGGACGATGGCGGCGATGCCACCATGCTGCTGCACCTGGGTACGCGCGCGGAGACGGATGGCTCGGTACTGCATAACCCGGGTAGCGAGGAAGAAACCGCACTGTTTGCAGCCATCAAGGCCAAGCTCAAGCAGGATTCGACCTGGTATTCGACGCGCCTGTCCAAAATCAGGGGAGTCACTGAAGAGACCACGACCGGTGTGCACCGTCTGTATCAAATGCACCGGGACGGCAAACTGGCTTTCCCGGCCATCAACGTGAACGATTCGGTGACGAAATCCAAGTTCGACAATCTGTATGGCTGCCGTGAATCGCTGGTGGATGGCATCAAGCGCGCAACCGACGTGATGATCGCGGGCAAGGTCGCGGTTGTGTGCGGCTATGGCGACGTCGGCAAAGGTTCTGCACAGGCATTACGCGCACTGTCGGCACAGGTCTGGGTCACGGAGGTCGACCCGATTTGCGCGCTGCAGGCCGCCATGGAAGGTTACCGCGTAGTCACCATGGACTATGCAGCCGACAGAGCCGACATCTTTGTCAGCGCAACCGGAAATTTCCATGTGATAACGCATGAGCACATGAAAAAAATGAAAGACCAGGCCATCGTCTGCAACATCGGCCACTTCGATAACGAAATCGACATCGCCGCACTTGCGCAGTACCAATGGGAAGAAATCAAGCCACAGGTGGACCACGTCATTTTCCCGGACAACAAGCGCATCATCATCCTGGCAAAGGGCCGGCTGGTGAACCTCGGCTGTGGCACCGGCCATCCCAGCTATGTCATGAGTTCATCCTTCGCCAACCAGACGCTCGCCCAGATCGAGCTGTTCACCAACACGGCGAAGTATCCCGTCGGGGTTTATACGCTTCCCAAACATCTGGATGAAAAAGTAGCGCGCCTGCAACTAAAGAAACTGAACGCGCAGTTGACGCAACTTACGGATACGCAGGCAACCTATATCGGTGTCGACAAGGGAGGCCCTTACAAGGCGGACCATTACCGATATTAACGGGCGAGGGCACAGCGGACAGCACAACTGTTGCTGTATCGCGTGGGCCACGACATGACAATCGAGTTATCCGCATCGCGCACGTTCAGTTTTGAATTGTTTCCACCAAAAACGGAGGAAGGCAAGGCAAAACTGCGTGCCACATGGCAAGAGCTGGCGAAGCTTAAGCCACGTTTTTTCTCCGTTACCTTTGGCGCAGGCGGTTCCACGCAGCAGGGCACACTCGACACCGTGCTCGACATCCGCGAGTCCGGTCAGCAGGCCGCACCGCACATCTCATGCGTGACAGCCAGCAAAGAAGAAATCGTCAAGACGTTGTCGCGCTACCGTGAGCACGGTATCCGTCATATCGTTGCATTGCGCGGCGACATGCCCTCCGGACTCGCAGCAGGAGGTGAACTAAGATATGCCAACGAGTTGGTGGCCTTCATACGCGAGACCACTGGCGACTGGTTCCACATCGACGTCGCGTGCTATCCGGAATACCACCCGCAAACGCGAAATCCAACTGACGAGCTAAAAAATTTCAAGCTCAAGATTGACGCTGGTGCGGATTCTGCCATTACGCAATATTTTTATAATGCGGACGCTTACTTTCGCTTTGTGGACGAATGTTCGGCTGTCGGCGTCAAGGTTCCAATCGTGCCGGGCATCATGCCAATCGGCAATTTTTCCCAGCTCGCAAGGTTTTCCGATGCTTGCGGAGCGGAGATCCCGCGCTGGATTCGCGTCAAACTGGAAGGTTATCGGGACGATACCTCCTCCATACGCGCTTTTGGCATTGATGTCGTTACGGCGCTGTGCCAAAAATTGTTAGAGGGCGGCGCGCCGGGACTTCATTTCTACACATTGAACCAGGCGAGTTCAGCCAGCGTCATCTGGCAGCGGCTGGGCCTGTAGAGAACCGCATACAGCAATAGAACAAAAGAGACCGGTTCCTCCCAACAGGTTTGCATCCTGTTTCACCTTTCGGCGCGTTTCTTTTGTAGACTGCGCGCGTGCCGCGTTCAAATGCGAATTTACTTGTCCTGTTGCTGGCAACAACTGCCATTGCAGCGTTCTGTGAATTTTCCTGGCTGAACTGGTTGCAGACCGCCGAGATGCGGTTCACCGACCTTTTTATCTCTGTCCAGGCGCGCAAAATCAAGCCTGATCCGGACATCATCGTTGTCGCTGCAGACGAGCGCAGCCTGGAACAACTCGCGGACTATGCGGGGCGGTGGCCGTGGCCTCGTTCCATCCACGCGGAACTGGTGCAAGGTATCGAGGCGCAAAAGCCGCGTGCGATCGTGTTCGACGTGATGTTTTTCGAGCCGGATATTTTTCGGCTGGATGCCGACGAACTGTTTAACAAGGCAGTAGCCCGCTACAGCAACGTGTATTTTCCAACCGTGCGTCAGGATCCCGCCGGAGATGCTTACGGCGTACCGCTGGTGGAAATGCAGGCCGCGCTCGGCGCATTCGCCGGCCCAGCCGCAGACAAAAACGCAACGCTCAATGTTGGATTACCCAAGGCGCTGAGTCCGGACAACTGGCGGCTGGGCACCATTGAATTCCTGGCCGATCAAGACGGCATCGGGCGGCGCTATTGCGTATATCAAGATGCGCACGGCTGGAAGATTCCATCGTTGCCCGCGAGAGTCGCACAGGATATCAGCCTGCCGGTGCCGGATACGCAATCCATACTGCTGAGCTGGCCCGGTGGCAGCGCCGGTCGACCGCATGTTTCGTATGCGGATCTGTACATCGATTTCAACAGCCAGAGGCGCAAACGGGATCCTTACGAATTCAAAGACAAGATCGTTGTGATCGGTGTGACGGCCACCGGACTGCATGACATACGACCGGCGCCGGTAGCCGCGTTGTACGACGGGGTGGATGTGCTGGCTGGCGCTCTGGACAATTTAAAGAACCGGAATTACCTGCGCGAAATCGAGCCGGCGTGGCCGCTGGCTGGGGCCCTTGTGCTGCTGGTGTTGCTGTTTGCCGGTTTCGCTGCGCGACTGCATGCCGTGAAAATCTGCGGCGCGCTAGTGCTGCTTTCGGCGTTGCTGGTAGGCATACAGCATGTTGCCATCGGCAAGCTTGTTGTCATTCCGGTACTGCGTCCCATGCTATTCGGATGGGCTTTCTTCTTCGTCGGCGCGCTGCAGGAATATCTGCGCGAGCGGCGTGCGCGCGAGCAGGCAGTCAGGGAGTTCTCGCGCTTCGTCAACCCGCACGTCGTCAAAGAGTTGATTGCCCATGGGGGCTTGTCGCGCGAAGGCGAAAGCCGCCAGATCACCGTGCTGTTCTCCGACATTCGCGGCTTCACGACCCTTGCGGAATCGTGCTCGCCGCAGGAAGTCGTCAGCTTGCTGAATCACTATTTCAGCCGGCAGGTTGAAGTCGTTTTCCGCAATGGCGGTGCGCTCGACAAATTTATCGGTGATTGCATCATGGCCATCTGGGGCGCGCCGCTGGATGATGCAAACCATGCGGAGCGCGCCATACAATGCGCGCTGGAAATGTCCGACATGCTGGACGCGTTCAGAAAGCAGCTGGACACGGATGCCGGCTTCGACATCGGTATCGGCGTTCATTCGGGACCGGCCGTGGTCGGCCTCATCGGGTCCGAACAGCGTCGGGAATACACGGCCATCGGCGATACAGTTAATCTCGCGAGCCGGATCGAGGGACTCACCAAGGGCGTTGCCCGCATTCTGGTTTCTGAGGAAACGATGCGCCTTTGTCCGGACGCCTTTGATTTTGTCCCACGCGGGCTCTACAAAGTTAAGGGCAGGATCCAGGAGGTGGCATTGTTCGAACCGAAATCAAAAAAAGCATGATTAAGGCAGTTATGAGGTCAAGCTACATCAGGGGGTTGCTGGCCGCCGTCCTGACTGGCTTGATCGCTTCGGTTTACGCGGCTGAGACCGGCTATACGCTAAAAGCTACGGAGGTCAGGGACAAGCCTTTCTTGGATGCCCTTACGCTGGCAACGCTTCCGGAAAAAACCAGGGTGGAAATCATCACGCGCCAGGGCGCGTGGTTGCAGATCAAGACCGCCAATGTCAGCCAGGGGTGGATTCGCATGCTCTCGGTACGTCTTGGCAACCCTGACCAACAGCCGCAGAGCAGCGGTAATCTTCTTACGGCGCTGGGTATCGGCAGCCGGCCGCGTCCTGCGACAACTTCTACCGTCACCACTGGCGTGCGCGGATTCTCGGAGGAAGATCTGGCCAATGCCAAGCCGAATGCCGAAGAACTGCAAAAATTGAAGAGCTATGCGGCAACCCGTGAGGAAGCTGGCAAAAGGGCTGAGAGCGGCCAGCTTTCGCCTAGAGCGCTCGCGTACTTCGACGAACACGGCAAGCCGCTCAAGGAAACCAAGTGAACATCATTGGATGCTTGCTGCTTACGTTGGCGGCCGTTGCTGCGCTGGGTGGCTGCAAAGGCGGCGGATTCGACATCAAGAATGTGAATATCGACAATGTGCTCAAAAGCGCCGCAAACCTTCGCGAAGTCAAAGAGCCAGAAGAAATCCAGATCGGGCAAGGCATGACCGAGACGCTGCTCGGCGCACGGCCGTTATACGATGACAAAGAGCTTCAGCGCTATGTCAACCAAGTCGGGCTGTGGATTGCGTTGCAGTCCGAACGCCCGCATTTGCCCTGGCATTTCGGGATAACTGATTCAGACCATATCAACGCCTTCGCCGTGCCCGGCGGTTACGTCATCGTCACCAAGGGGATGCTGAAACAGCTACGCAATGAAGCGGAGTTGGCGGGCGTGCTAGGTCATGAAATCTCCCACGTGACTCAACGACATCATCTGAAAGCATTGCGTAAGACCGCGTTTGCGAGCTTGCTTTCTGAAGGAGCTGCTGGCGCTACACAAGGCAGGCAGGCAGAACTGGTAAAGAGCCTCGCAGGTCCGACCCGGGAAGTCTATACACGCGGCCTCGACAAGTCGGACGAATTCGAGGCCGATCGCATGGGCGTCGTACTAGCGGCCCGGGCTGGCTACGATCCGTATGGACTGCCTGCGGTACTGACCACCTTGGCCAGCGCAGATCCCAAAGATACGTTCCTTACGTTGCTCTATAAGACCCATCCGTTGCCGCAGGCGCGCATAGATAACATTACGCCCGGAATGTTGACCCTGGATGCAATCAACGGGCCGCAGAATGCGACCCGCTTTCAGCAGTACACCAAGCTGCTGCATGTTGCATCAAAGTAAACACGCAGCAAGAACTGCTGCGTCTTGGTTTCAACGGCAGACGACTTCAGGCAACCGCGCGCACCGGCTGCAGGCGCGAAGGATGGGCTGCGTAGGCATGGTAAGCGGCGGCTTCCGCTTCCCCGAACTTGACGTTCACCCCCATGTCAGTGAACACGGTTTCCAGCGCACACAAACTCAACATCACGTTTTCCATCTTGCAGGAATATCCCATCAGGCCAAAGCGCCATATCTTACCGGCGAGATCGCCCAGGCCGGCGCCAATCTCAAGGTTGTAATCCAGCAACAGGCGCCGACGGACTTCTTTTTCATCGATGCCGTGTGCGACGCTGACTGCATTCATCTGCGGCAGGCGGTAGGGCTCCTCCACCAGGTAATTCAACCCGAGAGTTTCCAGCCCTGCCTTTAATGCCAGGTGATTGCGCTGGTGGCGCGCCCAGGCGTTCTCGAGAGTTTCTTCCCGCAGCATCAGCAAAGCTTCATGCAAGGCATAAAGCGCGTTCGTCGGTGCGGTATGGTGATAGGTGCGGTTGGTTGCACCCCAATAGCCGAGCAGCAGGTTCATGTCCATGAACCAGCTATGCACCTTGTCGTTTCTGGTTTTGACTTGCTCGACCACCCGCTCGCTGAAAGAAATTGGGGACAAGCCTGGCGTGCAAGACAAACATTTCTGACTGGCTGAATAAACCGCGTCGATTCCCCATTCGTCGACGAGCACCGGTGTGCCGCCGAGGGAAGTCACTGCGTCCATGATGGTAAGAGCACCGTGCTTGCGCGCGATCTCGGCCAGTGTTTTGGCATCGGACGCCACACCGGTCGAGGTTTCTGCATGTACGAATGCGAGGATTCTGGCGTCCGGATTGGCTTTGAATGCGTCGTCTACTTTCTGTGCGCTGACCGGAGTGCCCCAGCGGTCTTCCACCAGGACGGCGCTTCCGCCGCAGCGCTGCACGTTTTCGATCATGCGCCCGCCGAATACACCGTTGCGGCAGACGATTACCTTGTCACCCGGCGCCACCATATTGACGAAGCACATTTCCATCCCGACAGAGCCGGGCCCTGAAACTGGAAAAGTCAGCGCGTTGTTGGTTTGAAACGCGTAGCGCAGCAGTTCCTTGAGTTCCTCCATCATTTCGACGAATACCGGATCGAGATAGCCGATGGTCGGCTTGCCCATGGCGGAAAACACGCGCGGATGGATTTCGGAAGGCCCTGGACCCATCAAATGGCGTTGCGGCGGGTAAAAGGAATTAATCTTTCTGTTTGGCGCGTAATCTTGGCTGGACATGGTGGTTTCCGGCGGAGTATGGAAAGTGAAACAAGCGTTGCGGCATGGGGCAGACGCGCAGTGTACAAGACCACCGGGGTACCGGCCAAGCAGGCCCGGACAAGATCCCGCTCGTGGTTCGTGCTCTGTGGCCGTGCAAGCGACAAATTGCGACCGCTCGCCGCGGCTCTCCGGCAACCAGATCACCTCGATTGCTCGTCTAGCGGCGGGGCTCAGTATGAAATCCTGAGTCTGCCCCGTTAGACAAAACTCATTGCGCGGCTAGGCTCGTTTTTGCAGGATGTAGGTGATCCGATGCAGAAAGATCTCTTGTAAAACCGGTATGCGAGCCAGCGGATAAAAAGCCACCGACATGGTTTTCAGCAGGCCACTTTTGGTGGCGTTGCGTCCAATGGTGCCGATTGGCTTACAAACGTGGCGTACGATCCTCCAGTTGGAATCCCGAAGATGCCGTTTGAATTGCGCCAGGGTCGTTCCGTTGATGGTATTGCCTCGTTCCCACGGTTTGAAGTTAGAATCACGCCCGTACCAGTCCGCCGCGCTGCCGCGTTGTTTTAGTATCTTGCAGTAGGCCTTCAGCAGCGTAGGGCCACTGAAAAAATACTGCAGTCCGGGCGTGCGTGTAACCATGGAAAGATGGTGCTCGATGGGTTGGTAGTAGCCAGGAAAAACGAGGAAAAGCAATCCACCGGGCTTGAGTACGCGCTCGCATTGCTTGAGCGCGCGCGCTACGTCCTGCACATGCTCCATAACATCGAAGGACAACACCGCATCAACGCTCGCGTCGTCGAACGGCAACCGTTCGGCTGTAGCCAAACGGAAATCCGCCGCCACGCCACGCGAGGCCGCAAACTGACTTGCCGCCTGGATAAATGGCTCTGATACATCCACTCCCAGCAGTTGCTGCAGGCCGTAACGCTCGGCCCAGGCGACACCTCGCCCGCCGGTGAAACAACCAAGGTCGAGTGCGCGCTTACCGTTGAGCCAATAATGCAGATCCATGCCGAAATAATTGTCCCAGGGATATTCCATCTCACTGTTGTACTTGGCCTGCGCCGAATCCCGCATGATGACTTGGCGCTGAATTGACGAGCCCTGGGTAAAACGCGGGTGATGGAAAATTTCCTGCATTTCGCTCGCTTCCACGCCGGTCGCCTGGGGAAGAACTTCACGAAATTGCATCAACTGCTTTGCGAGTTGTTCGCCTATCATCGCCGCACTCCTTTCGGTAACTTCGTTTAGAGGCGCACGCGCACGCTATCCGGGCGGCAAAGCCTCTTTCGGATGGAACCTAACTGGCTCGTACGATGAGTTTCCTATCTTGGTAAAAACCTGTAATGCTTCTCGCATAGTCCGTATAACCCATGTGACCGTTTGTATGCGATTGCCTGCCGTCTCCCTTTGAATAGGGCTTGACCGATCGCGTTCCTGCCAGTTACTCGTTTGCGGATTTGGCAGCGGGAAACTGGATCAGGCGCGCAGAAAAATCTTCGCTGTCGAATGCAATATCGCCATCCTTGTAGGCTTCCGGCTGCGTTTTGAGGTTGGCGAAATCGAATTGCCGCGGATCGAGCAGGTGAGACGGTGAAGTACGCTGCAGGCTGGCGAACATGGTTTCCAGACGCCCGGGAAATTTCCTTTCCCACTCCTGCAACATGCCTTTGATCACCTGGCGTTGCAGATTCGCCTGGGAGCCACACAAATTGCACGGGATGATCGGGAACTGGCGCAGTCGGGCATATTCATCCAGATCGGCTTCCTTGCAATACGCGAGCGGCCGAATGACGATGTGCTGGCCATCGTCGCTGACCAGTTTTGGTGGCATCGCCTTCAGGCGCCCGCCGTGGAACAGATTCAGGAAGAATGTTTCCAAGATATCGTCGCGGTGATGGCCCAGCGCAATTTTGCTGGCACCGAGTTCCCGGGCAACGCGATACAGCGCACCACGGCGCAGCCGTGAACACAGCGAACACATGGTCTTGCCTTCGGGAATGACGCGCTTGACGACGCTGTGCGTATCCTGCTCGATGATACGAAACGGCACCCCAATCGAGGTCAGGTAATCAGGCAATACGGTTGCCGGATAGCCGGGATGTTTCTGGTCAAGGTTGACTGCCACGATGTCGAAATCGATCGGCGCATGGTTTTTGAGCGACAACAGTACATCGAGCATCGCATAACTATCTTTGCCGCCCGACAAGCACACCATGATCTTGTCGCCATTCTGGATCATGTCGAAGTGGCCAATGGCTTCACCGACCTGACGGCGCAGCCGCTTGGCCAGTTTGTTGCCTTCATACACCTGTCTTTGCAGAGTCGTCATTTAGCGGGTACGGAAAATCTCAAAACCAACGGATTCACAATCGGCGTAGACATCCAGTTTTTCGCTGGAGACGCGCGCCGCGCGGACGCCGGGTCTAGCCAGACAGATGGCCAGAATCCGCTCGCAAAAAGTCTCCTGCAGATTGAAGTGGCTGCTGTCGGCCAAGCCCACAATTTCTCGCCGAACGAAATCATAGTCTACCGTTTCGTCGATGTGATCGCGCTCAATCTTGCCATCCGGATCAAGGTACAGATCCACGTTTACGATGACCCGCTGCTTCGCTTGCTTTTCGAAATCGTGGATGCCAATGGAAAGGCGGGTCTCGAAGTTTTTCAGGAAAATGCGGCGCGTAGGGCCGACAATGGCGCCAGATGCCGCGTCCGTCCTGGGACCGCGCTGGTTCAGGCCGCCGCTCATGCATCATTACCCGTGGCAAACTGGACATCCCGTTGCGATGGCCACAGGTGCTGCCCGCCGTCGACCACGATCGTCGTGCCAGTCAGCGCCGGTGCGTTGACGATAAAACGTACCGCATGCGCAATGTCTTCGACAGTGGAACTGCGTCCCAGGGGCGCCATGCGATGGGCGCGCGCAAAGCCTTCCGCGGTCTGCTCGCCGCTGATCAGCGTGATACCGGGTGCCACGCCGCACACCCGCACTTTAGGCGCAAGAGCCATGGCAAGTAGCCGCGTTGCGCCTTCCAGGCCGATCTTTGCAACGGTGTAGGACAAAAAATCCGGATTCAAATTGAATACCTTCTGGTCGAGCATGTTGATGATGCAGCCCGTCACCTCATCCGGTAACCTTGCCGCAAAAGCCTTGGACAGCAACACTGGTGCCAGCAGATTCACATCGAGGTGCCGGTGCCACTGTTTGGTATCCAGGCTCGCCAGATCGTCGTATGCAAATACCGCGGCGTTATTGATAAGACACGTTACCGTACCGAGATGAGCCTCGCACGCTTCGATCAAACCGGATAGGCGTTCGGGGTCGCCGAGGTCACAGCGAAGTGTCACCGCCTTGGCGCCGAGTTGTGAAATTTCGGCTGACAGTAGGTCTGTTTCTGCCTGGGCGCGGTGAAAATGAAGCCCGATGTCCCATCCGTCTGCGGCAAGCTCAAGTGCAATTGCCCGGCCAATACGCTTGCCGGCTCCGGTGACCAGGGCCACCCGCTGCTGCTTTTTAGCCCGCGTCATGGTCTGCTTCAGGTTGCGCGTAACTGCGCAGCTGTTGTTGAATGAGGATTGTAGCCCAACCGTTTGCATTCCTTGCCTGCCGCTCCGCACGCCTTTGAGTTGCCCGAACCGTCCGCCGAGGCCCGCCGCCACAGCGAACGGTTGAGCGCCAGTATTCGTAACGAAATCGCCGCCTCCGACGGCTGGATCAGCTTCGCGCGCTTCATGGAAAGGGCCTTATATGCGCCAGGACAGGGCTACTACGTTGCCGGCGCGGCGAAATTAGGTGAAGCAGGAGACTTCATAACAGGGCCAGAAATATCCCCGCTGTTCGGCAAAACGTTGGCGCGCCAGGTCGCGCAAGTACTGGAGCTTAGCGGTGCAGATTGCGTGCTCGAGCTCGGCGCGGGATCTGGCGCCATGGCGGCCGCTGTATTGGACGAACTGCGCACCATCGATCGGCTTCCCCGGCGTTATCTCATTCTGGAAACCAGTCCGCAGTTGGCAGAGCGCCAGCGCCACACGCTGCAGCATCGCCAGCCCGTGCTCAATGATTGTGTGCAATGGATTGACGCACTACCGGAGAATCTCGAGGGCGTCGTTATAGCGAACGAGGTGCTGGATGCACTACCGGTTCATCTGGTTGCCTGGCGGCGGGACGGCGTGTACGAGCGCGGCGTAAGCTGGAAAAACGGCTTTGTGTGGGAAGAGCGGCTGCTGCAACCGGGGGCGTTGCGTAGCGCAGCAGAGATGATTGCCGTTGCGCCTGACTACGCCAGTGAAATTTCGCTGCTTGCTCCAGCCCTGGTGCGCAGTTTGTCGGCTGTCTTGCATCGGGGCGGGTTGCTATTGATTGATTATGGTTTCGGCCGGCGCGAGTATTACCATCCGCAGCGCTCGCACGGGACGTTGATGTGCCATTACCGCCACCTCGCGCATGATGATCCTTTTTTGCTTCCCGGGCTGCAGGATGTCACGGCCCATGTTGATTTCACCGCTGTTGCGCAAGCCGGCATCGAGACCGGAATGGACCTGCTCGGTTACACCACGCAAGCCCAATTTCTCATCAACAGCGGAATCACCGGGCTGCTGGAACAACAGCCGGAACCATCATCAGCCGCGCACTTTGCGCGCACTGCCGGCGTGCACAAACTGCTGTCACCGGCGGAAATGGGAGAGATCTTCAAGGTGATCGCGCTGGGACGCGGTATTGATGCGCCGCTTATCGGATTCACATCGGGCGACAAGTCGCGTCTGCTTTAGCCGCTCGGCGCACTCGAGTGCGCGATTGTCTTTTGAAGTGGTTTTGCGTAAGGTTGCGCGTCATTCGATCTAGCGTCATCTGACTGCGCCTTGCGCGCGACCGGTTATAAGCATAAATGCACATCCATATCCTGGGCATCTGCGGTACGTTCATGGGCGGAATTGCCGTCCTCGCGAGGCAGGCCGGACACAGAGTTACCGGCTGCGATGCCAATGTTTACCCGCCGATGAGCACCCAGCTGCAAGCACAAGGAATCCAACTTATCGAGGGATTCGACAGCAGCCAGATCGACTTGAAACCGGACTTGTTCGTGGTCGGCAATGTGGTTTCACGCGGCAATCCGCTGATGGAGCAGATTCTGAATCGCGGACTCGCATTCGCTTCCGGGCCGCAATGGCTGTATGAAAACATTTTGCGTGGCAAGTGGGTGCTTGCGGTGGCTGGCACGCATGGAAAAACCACCACAACATCCATGCTGGCCTGGATTCTCGAGCACGCAGGATTGAATCCCGGGTTTCTGATTGGAGGCGTGCCGCTGAATTTTGGCGTCTCGGCCCGCATAACCGATGGGTCTTTCTTCGTGATCGAGGCGGACGAATACGACACTGCGTTCTTCGACAAGCGTTCGAAGTTCGTTCACTACCTGCCGCGCACGGCGGTCCTGAATAACCTGGAATTTGATCACGCCGATATATTTCCCGATCTGGCGGCGATAGAGACCCAATTCCACCACCTGGTGCGCACCTTGCCCGGCAACGGTCTGATCATCGCCAATGGGCGCGAGCAGAGCATGCGCCGCGTGCTGGACAGGGGAGCCTGGACCAAGGTCGAGTGGCTGGGGATCGAAGAAGGTTGGACCGCCCGGTCGCGCGATGCACATGCGTTCGACGTATTCTTCGAAGGAGGACCGCGCGGCACGGTGAACTGGCAGCTGCTCGGCGATCACAATCGCAACAACGCGCTTGCGGCGCTGGCGGCTGGCCGTCATGCGGGCGTACCGGTCGCCAGGGGCATCGATGCCCTGGCCGAGTTCAGGAATGTAAAGCGCCGGCTGGAAGTCACCGGTGCGGCTGGCGGCATCACGGTGTACGACGATTTCGCGCATCATCCGACCGCTATCGAAACTACCATTGCGGGGCTGCGCAGCAAGGTCGGCAGCGCGCGCATCCTGGCGGTGCTCGAGCCACGCTCGAACACCATGAAAATGGGCATCATGAAAGATGCGCTGGCTGGCAGCCTAGCCGAAGCCGACCTGGTGTTTTGCTACACCAACAATCTTGGTTGGGATGCGCGACCGGTGCTGGCCCCGCTTGGCGCAAAAGCGCAGTGCTTCGAGCATCTGGCTGAACTGATAGCCGCTATCGTGGCTCGCAGCCAGTCGGGTGATTACATACTGGTGATGAGCAACGGTGCGTTCGGCGGCATCCATGGCAAATTGCTGGAAGCGCTTGCGAAGTAAATCACGGGACTGACCTTTCCGAACCAGCCCCACAGTGCCGTGTGGCCGTACGGCCAAGTACCGCTGCAGTGGAATGTCTTCATGATCATCTATATTCACGGCTTCAACAGCTCCCCGGCGTCTCACAAATCGAATCACTTGCGCGAGCGGCTGACGGCGTCAGGCCGTGAACGTGAATTTTTATGCCCGGCGTTGCCGCATTGGCCCGAGCAGGCAATGGCACTACTGGACGGTGTGGTTCGCGCTGCTCCAGTCGCTGCAATTACGCTGGTCGGCAGTTCGCTGGGAGGATTTTACGCAACCTGTCTCACTGAAAAATACGGCGTGCGATCGGTGCTGATCAATCCCGCAATCACGCCGCACGAGGGATTGCGGACTTATCTGGGCCCGCAAAAAAACCTCTATAGCGGTGAAGAATACATCCTGACCGAAGACCATCTTATGCAACTGGCCCGGCTCTACGTAGCACAACCAGCCAGGATGGATCGTTACCTGCTGATGCATACCATCGGTGATGAACTGCTCGACTGGCGTATCGCGGTAGACCATTATCACGGTTGCCGGCAAGTGATCGTGCAGGGAAGCAATCATGGTTTTGGAGAGTTCGATCAATACAGCGACATCGTCCTGAACTTCGCGGGCGGCTCTTAGAGCATCTGCCGTATTACCATCGCGGATTGCCGGCGCGGGGCTCGCGTATAATCGCGCCCTGCTTCCACGAGCATTATCCGCGTCCTCCGTTGCACAGCACATGAACGTTTTTTTCGAAGAAGACGGCGCATTCAAGGCGGGTACCGTGCTGGCCGACAACCATACCTCCCTGCAGGTGGAAAACCAGCACGGCAAGCGCACCAAGGTGAAGGAAGCCGCCGTGCTGATCCGGTTCGATCATATTCCGTTGTCGCAATTCATGGCTGAAGCGCAAACGATTGCGCGGGACATCGATCCAGCCTTTCTTTGGGAGTGTTCCGGCGCAACCGAGTTCGGATTCGATCAACTGGGAAGAGAATATTTCGGACATGAGCCCAGACCGGCAGAAAGCGCCGGACTGCTGATGCGGCTGCACGCGACACCAACGCACTTCTACAGGAAAGGCAAAGGTCGCTACAAAGCGGCGCCGGCCGATGCATTACGGGCAGCGCTGGCCAGCGTGGAACGCAAAAAGAAGCAAGCCGATTTGCAGCAGCGCTACGCAGAACAACTTGCCCGCTTTGAGTTCCCGGACGAATTCAAGCTGTTGCTCGCGCAACTGCTTTACCAGCCGGATAAGGGCAGCACCGAATACAAGGCGCTGGAACAAGCCGCTGCGCTGACGCACTTAAGCATTCCCAGGTTGCTGGAAAAAAGCGGTGCATTTGCCTCTGCGCGCGACTATCACTTCGGACGTTTCTTGTTCGAATATTTTCCTCACGGCACGGCGTTCGATCCGAATCTGCAAGCACAGCCGCCCGGTCCGCTTCCGCTATCGCAAGTTACAGCCTTCAGTATCGATGACGCCACTACGACCGAAATCGACGATGCGTTTTCAGTCACGAAGCTGCCGAACGGTAATTGGCAGATCGGCGTGCATATTGCGGCGCCGGCATTGGGGATTGCGCCCGAATCGCCGCTCGACCGTGAAGCTGCCAAACGGCTGTCCACCGTGTATTTTCCTGGCGACAAGATCACCATGCTGCCGGAGGCCGCCATCGCGCAATACACGCTGTCACAAGGCACCGATTGTCCGGCGGTGTCGATGTATATCGAGGTGACTCCACAATTCCAGATCGCCGCACACCGCAGCGTCGTGGAGCGCGTGCACATCGCGGCCAACCTGCGTCATGACGAACTTGAGACGCAGTTCAACGAGCTGCAACTCGCGGCCGGTCATGTGCCGCACCGGTTTGGCGAGCAGCTCATGGTGCTGTGGCACCTAGCCGCCGAGCTCGAGCGCCAGCGCGGCAAAGAAGAGCCGGCCAATTCCCGATCTGATTACAGCTTTTACGTGCAACATGATCGCATCAGCATAGTGGCGCGCAGACGTGGGTCGCCAGTCGATAAGGTGGTCTCGGAACTCATGATATTCGTCAACACCGAATGGGGCGGGCAGTTGGCACAGAACGGGATCCCGGCGCTGTATCGTGTGCAGGCCGGCGGCAAGGTAAAAATGTCGAGTGTGCCTGCACCGCACCAGGGCCTTGGCGTGCCTCAGTACATCTGGGCCAGCTCGCCTCTGCGTCGTTATGCGGATCTGGTCAATCAGCGCCAGTTGCTGTCGCTGATCAGCAACGAAGTGCCGGCATATCCGCCGGCGGACGAGCGCATGCTGGTCATCCTGCGTGACTTTGAACTGGCCTATGAGGCCTACGCGGAATTCCAGCGTGGCATGGAACGCTATTGGTGTCTGCGCTGGCTGATTCAGGAAAACATCAGCCTGACTACAGCGGAGGCGGTGCGCGAGGAATTGGTGCGAATCGACCGTATTCCGCTCGTAGTGCGCGTTCCATCGATGCCCTCCTTAGCGCCTGGCGCTCGCGTGGAACTGATTATTTCCAACATCGATTTGCTGGATCTGACGCTGCATTGCGAGTTCAAGCGGACCGTGGACGCCACTAACGCGCTGACAGTTGCGCCTTAGTTATTTAGAATTGTCGCTGGCTCAATCTTCCAAGGCTCATTTGCCGGATACGTCGATCAGCGCACTTCCCGCAGGGGGCAGCGTAGCCGCCGACCTCACTGCCTTCCCGCCACCCGCTGCGGGTGACATGCTACCGGTAGCCCTCGCGACATCCGTCGTCCTGCACGCAATCGTGCTGTTGATTACCTTTGCTCCGTCAGATTTGGATAGTTCCAAATTTGCAGCGCATCTTGATGTCGTGCTGGTCAATTCAAAATCTGCCTCCAGGCCGTTGAAGGCTGACGCACTCGCCCAAGCTAACCTGGATGGTGGCGGGAATACCGTGGATGATCGCCGCGCCAAGACGAATCTGCCGAAGCTTAACAATCTGGAACCCGCACGGGACATGCAATTGAGTTCCCAGCAGGTGCGCCGCCTGGAGCAAGAAGCGCAACGCCTGCTGCTGCTCTCGAAGGGTACGCATGCAGCCTCCGACTCCGCCACGCCGGCACCGAAGTTGCCGCGTGAAGCAGTTCTTGAAGATCCAGCAGCAGAGCAACAGCGGTTGCGCATCGCGCAACTGGAAGCACAGATCGCCAAGGAATGGGACGAATACCAGAAGCTGCCCCGGCGAAAATTTATTGGCGCGCGCACTGAAGGCGTGGTCTACGCGGAATACGTCGACCGGTGGCGCCAGCGCGTGGAGCAAGTCGGCACGCAGTATTTTCCGGAGGAAGCGCGACAGCGAAAACTGTACGGCTCGCTGGTCATGACCGTCCATATCCGGGCCGACGGCAGCGTTGAAAAGGTGGAAATCGATCGCTCCTCCGGCTACCACCTGCTGGATTCGGCGGCCGTGCGAGCGGTGGATCTTGCTGGCCCCTTTCCACCCTTTCCCGCCGCGGTGCGCAAGGATTGGGACATCCTGAGCATATCCCGCACCTTCAGCTATACGCGCAGTGACCTTGAAGTGCTGGCAACTCCATGACCGATCGCTATGCCGTCGTAGGCAATCCGATCGCGCACAGCAAATCACCTGAAATCCACGCGGCATTTGCGCGCCAGACCGGGCAGGACATCCAGTATACGAAGCTGCTTGCGCCGCCGAACGGTTTCAGTACGACCGTCGAAGCGTTTCGTGCGGAAGGCGGTCGAGGCGTCAATGTCACTGTGCCATTCAAGCTGGAGGCGTTCGCTTTGGCCGACGACATATCGCAATCTGCCAGGGACGCCCAGGCGGCAAATGTCCTGCAATTTGAGGGCGGACGGATTCGTGCGGACAATACTGACGGCATCGGCTTGCTGCGCGATATTGTGCATAACCTCGGTTTCAAAATCGCAGACAAACGCGTACTGCTGATGGGAGCGGGCGGCGCCGCGCGCGGGGTGCTCGCGCCGTTGCTGGAATACGGACCCCGCATGCTAACCATCGCAAACCGTACGGTAGACAAGGCGCTGCGCCTAGCCGAAACTTTTCGTCATCTTCCGGCAGCCGCATCCAGCGTGCTGTGCGGCGTGGGCTACGGCGAGCTCCCAGGTCATCATTTCGACTTAGTGATCAACGCAACTTCGGCGGGCTTGAGCGGCGCATTGACGCCGATGCCGGCCGAGGTGTTTGCGCCGGGGGCACTCGCCTACGACATGATGTATGGCAAGAGCCTCACGCCGTTTCTCAGATTCGCCGCATCGCACGGTGCAGAGTATTCCGACGGACTCGGCATGCTGGTCGAGCAGGCCGCAGAGTCGTTCCTGCTGTGGCGCGGCGTGCGTCCCCAAACTGCGCCAGTCATCGAGATGTTGCGCGCTTCATGAGCCGATGAAACGTGGCTGGCGCTGGCCCGCGCGTATTTTGCTGCTGCTCATTGCCGCCGCCGTGGTCTATCAGTTCTGGATCATGGGCAGTGTCGTGTGGTGGGTCTGGTTCAATCCATCGACCAGTGCATTCATGGAAGACCGGCTTGAGGTATTGCACCAACAAGATCCGGACGCGGTATTGCGCCACCAGTGGGTACCCTATGAGCGCATCTCGATCAATCTGAAACGCGCTCTGATTGCGGCGGAAGACGCCAAATTCCTGGACCATGACGGCTTCGATTGGGAAGGAATCCAGAAGGCTTACGAAAAAAATCTGAAAAAAGGCAAAGTCGTCGCGGGGGGCTCCACCATCAGCCAGCAACTGGCCAAGAACCTGTTCCTCTCCGGCCGGCGCACGCCCTGGCGCAAGGCAGAGGAAGCTCTCATCACGATGATGCTGGAAAATATGATGTCGAAACGCCGCATTTTTGAAATTTATCTAAATGTCATCGAATGGGGTAATGGCGTATTCGGCGCCCAGGCTGCGGCGCATTATTATTACGGGACCAGCGCGTCAAATATAACGCCAGAACAAGCCGCCCGGCTGGCCGCGATGGTGCCGAAGCCTCGTTACTACGACAAGGTGCGTGAAACGCCGGTGCTGGAACGGCGCACCGCAATTATTCTTGATCGCATGTGGCAAGTCGCCGTTCCCTAGTCAAGGCACTCTATAATTGCGCGCCATGCTAATCCATCCCCAGTTCGATCCGGTTATCGTGCACCTCGGGCCGCTGGCCGTCCGCTGGTACGGGCTGATGTATCTGGTCGCGTTCCTGCTGGTGCTGGTTCTGGGACGCTATCGCATCCGCACGCAGCCCTGGCGCGACGTGAGCGTGCGCGATCTCGACGATATGCTGTTCATGGGTGTAGTCGGCGTCGTGGTGGGTGGCCGGCTGGGATACATCCTGTTCTACAAGCTCGCTGACTATCTGAAGGAGCCGTTGCATGTCTTTTATGTCTGGGAAGGCGGCATGTCGTTTCACGGCGGCTTTCTCGGGGTGATCCTGGCGATGCTCTGGTTTGCGCATTCGCGCGGGAAAAGCTGGCTGGCGCTAACTGATTTCATTGCGCCGCTGGTACCGCTCGGACTGGGCGCCGGCCGCCTTGGCAACTTCATCAATGGGGAGCTATGGGGACGCCCTGCGGATGTGCCATGGGCAATGATCTTTCCGAATATCGACAATGTGCCGCGTCATCCTTCGCAGCTTTACGAGTTTGCGCTCGAAGGATTGGTGTTGTTTTCGCTGCTTTGGTGGTTCTCGAGCCGGCCGCGGCCGGTAGGCGCAGTGTCAGGTTTGTTCCTGCTCGGTTATGGGCTGCTGCGCTTCGCCGTGGAATTTAGCCGCGAACCCGACGCTTTTCTCGGGCTGCTGGCCCTCGGGTTTTCGATGGGACAGTGGCTGAGCCTGCCAATGGCGCTAGGCGGGGCCGGACTGCTGGTTTGGGCGTATCGCAGAAAGGCTAGTTAAGCTCGCGCCGCTTCTCGGGCGGTTTGACTGCGAAAAAACTGCGCCGGTTCAGCAGGCGGCTGAAGTTCTCGAGTGACAGCAGGTGTGAATAAATTTTCTCCATCGCGCCCGCGGACATCAGCCGGCGCAACTGATCGCCAGTCAGCCCATCGAGCGCGGCGCGCGCAATCCGGTGCATGCCTTCCAGCTGCATGGTGAAGCCGTCAACTTCCGCCTTCATCGTAAACGGTTCGAACAGCTTCATTTCGGCGATCAGTTGGCAAAGCGACTCGCATCGTACGAGGTCCTGCTCAAAATCGAAAATCAGCTTCTCCAGTAAAACCCATTGCTCGAGTGCCTCGCCCCTGGTGTCGTAAAGCGGTTCGCCCGCATCCTGCAAAGCGCTTTTTTCTATGCAAACGATGCGTTCTTTCTGCGCTTCTCCGCCGATCGTGACGCGGCTCATACAGAAGGGATAGCGCCTGACGTAAGCCGGCAGATAGGCGCGCCGGTCCCATGTGCCGTCGGTCAGAATGAACAGGTTCTGGTTGACTTGCATCCCGAGTACCAGCACGGCGGCAAAGGTCCTGCCACCGTCGTTGCTCAGAAAGACAATCGGATAATCCCGGCTGGCTGGTTCAAATTCGGCAAGGCTCAACGGCATGACATGAAGTCGGTGAAACACCACCGGTGTTTCCTCGGCTCGGGGCAACAAAACCTTATGGCTTTTGAGCAATGGTGTGATCTGCTCATAACCCAGCGGGGGACTAATCTTCATCGGTTGTGCGGTTCAATTTCGTTGCTTCTGTTTTCAGTATAATAACGCCGCATCACAAAACACGGATGCGCTTTATCCGGGGACGTAGCTCAGCTGGGAGAGCGTCGCGTTCGCAATGCGAAGGTCGGGAGTTCGATCCTCCTCGTCTCCACCACTGAACAACCAACAGGTCAATGTTTGGCTGGTCGCGGCACCATAGCAATCCATCCTTCGAGCACATCCGTATCGGCTGGCAGACCGTAATTTTCGTTGCGCCGGTCCCAAGCCCAGGCAGCCTGCATTGCGCACAGCACGGCATCCAGCCGATCTCCGGTTGCGTCGCTGACCAGCGAATTCAGCAGACTGGTGGATGCGCTCAAGACAAATCCAAACGGGTTGCCGACTGCGGTCAGCAAGCGCACGAGGCGCGCTCTCCGGTGACGGCGGGCCGGCGTCTGCTTGGCGGACGCATCGTTCTTGTATGATCCCCGGACCATTGCCCGCGCCGAATATCCGGGATAGGTTTCCAGTGCCACGCGTTGCGGGTCAGCACAATGCAAACCCGGAAGCGTGAGCCCTGCATCCAGCAGGCGAGGAACGCCTTCCAGGAACATCAGGGCGACCGGCGGATTCACCAGCTTGAGGGGGCTGTGAGATCCCGCGGGATAATCTGCGGCGCGGTGCGCATAGCGCTTTCCGGCCGGCCGGCTTTGACGGTAGGTATCCAGCAGGTGGCGGAATGCTTCGCGTCCCTGGGCTCGGCAATATTCCACCAACTGCGGATAACGCTGTGGCAGACGCAGATCGTTGACCGCTTCGCGCGGCAAGCCAAACGGGAAGTCGAAACCCGCGATCCACGGACCCGGATGGCGCAGCCAGCATTCGAAACCTGGCCAGTCGGTAAATTCGTGCACGGTGTCTAGTCGAAACGCGCGGCGCATCTGGCGGCCGCTGGCAACGGTAATTGGCTTCTTCGGGCGCGGGCGGCTGGTGAAGTCCACACCGTGGATTGGCCACGCCACTTCCCGCATGATGTATTTCAGGAAGAGAGCGTTTTTTCGAGCCGGCGCGCGAAGACCATCATTTCTTTGGCGGCCTGTTGATCTCCGCGCCGCTTGGCCACTTCGATGCCATGCCGGTAGGTCTCCAGAGCTTCATTCAGAATTCCGGCCTCAACCAGCGCCATGGCAAGCAGTTTCCATGCTGCCGAGTAATTTTGATCGAGT
This sequence comes from Burkholderiales bacterium, assembly GCA_045810225.1. Taxonomy (GTDB): domain Bacteria; phylum Pseudomonadota; class Gammaproteobacteria; order Burkholderiales; family JACQAP01; genus JACQAP01. The sequence continues at coordinate 21,645 of JBJMWI010000145.1, read as the reverse complement.
TCCAGTGCGCGCTTCAGATGTACGATGGCGACCCAAATTTCGCGCAGCTTCAGATATTCGTTACCCAGGCTGTATCGCAGCAGTGCTGAATCCTTGCCTTTTGACAGCAAGCTTTCGAGATTGGCAATGACTGAGCGAGGCTCGAGTTTTTGTTGTGCCATGTTCTACAGTTCGATCCGGGTGCCGAGCTCTACCACCCGATTGGCCGGGATCTTGAAGAATGTCGTCGCGCTCGAGGCATTGCGTGACATAAGTGCGAACAGTTTTTCCTGCCACAGCGCCATGCCTGGACCGACTGTTGGTATCAGGGTCTGCCGGCTGACGAAGAAAGAAGTCTCCATCATGCGGAACTTGAGGCCTTTGGCAGAAGCCAGCTCCAGCGCGCGCGGGACATCGGGATCATCCTTGAAGCCGTAATGTACGATTACTCGATAAAACTCGGTACCCAGGGGTACAACCTCGATACGGTCTTCATCGGCTACGTGCGGAATGTCGCTCACGCTTACCGTGAGAAGCACGATGCGTTCGTGCAGCACTTTATTGTGGTTCAGATTGTGCAGCAACGCATGAGGCACTCCTTCGGCAGCCGCAGTCAGAAACACCGCCGTACCCGGAACCCGCGTCGGTGGATGCGCAGTTACGCTATGAATGAACGGTTCGATTGGAATCGCGCCGGGCGACAGGCGTTCCATGAGCAGCTTGCGGCCCCGTTTCCAGGTGACCAACAGCACGAACAAGGCTATCGCAACGAAAAGTGGGAACCATCCACCATGGAAAAGCTTGATCGCATTGGCACTGAAAAAAGACAGATCAATCGTCAGGAAGGCCAGCAACAGCGGCAATGCAATCCACAGCGGCCAATGCCAGAATTTACGCATCAGCACGAAGGCGAGCACCGTGTCGATCGCCATGGTTCCGGTTACTGCGATGCCGTATGCACCAGCGAGGTTGCTGGAAGACTCGAATCCGAGCACCAGGCCGATCACCGCGGCAAGCAGCACCCAATTGATCCATGGCATATAAATCTGCCCGATTTCACTTTCAGAGGTATGCGTAACTTCAAGCCGCGGACAGTAACCCAGTTGTATAGCCTGGCGGGTCAGCGAGTAGGTTCCGGAGATCACCGCCTGCGATGCAATGACGGTTGCAAGGGTGGCGAGAATGACTAGAGGATACAGCGCCCAATCCGGAGCCATGTGGTAGAAAGGATGCTGTATGGCGGTCTTGTCATGCAGAATCAGCGCCCCCTGCCCGAAGTAGTTCAGAAGCAAGGCGGGCAAGACGTAAAGTGACCACGCCAGGCGGATCGGTTTCTTGCCGAAGTGGCCCATGTCCGCGTACAAGGCCTCGGTGCCGGTGATCGCCAATACCACCGCGCCAAGTACTAAAAATCCGCCGAAAGAATTTTCCAGGAAAAAATGTACGGCGTGGACTGGAAAAAATGCGGTCAGGACGTCTGGATATTTCACAATATTGACGACGCCAAGCAGGGCCAGCACAGCAAACCAGACGATCGTAATCGGACCGAATAATGCGCCAACCATTTCGGTGCCTTTCTGCTGAAACAGAAACAGCCCGATGAGCACGAGAATGGTGACTGGTATGACAAAAGGTGTAAGTGCCGGTGTTGCGACTTCCAGACCTTCAACAGCGGACAGCACCGAGATGGCCGGTGTGATGACTCCATCACCATAAAATAACGCTGCGCCAAACAGCCCGAGCGACATCAGGATCCATCGTCCACGTGCATCCTGGCTGGTAGAACGCAACACCAGCGCCAGCAGCGCCATGATGCCGCCCTCGCCGCGATTGTCAGCGCGCATCATGAATATCACGTACTTCATCGTCACAACAATAATCAGCGACCAGGTAATGAGCGATAAAACGCCCATTACGTTGTCATGATTTGCCGCAACCGGATGGCTGCCGTTGAAGGCCTCCCGCATGGCATACAGCGGACTGGTGCCGATATCGCCAAACACCACGCCAATAGCTGCGATTGTCAGCGGCCACACACCAGCTTTCTCTATTTCGCCGCCATTGGAGCTCATTGTTATTTTTACTTCGTCATTGGCCACGGTGTTGATCTCGCTTGGCGATGGCATGCGCTTGCCGGCGGTGCGCTGGCTTAGCGGGTCGCTGTCGGCTTGAACGCAGCGGTTTCGTGCCGTAACGGCGATACCACCGTCTGCTGTTCGGTTATCATCTCAGGACGCTACGCTGGCGATGGAAGCCTTGTTGGTGGCCAGCCCTCATTATTGTGGCGCAACATTCTATACCCGGAGCAGGTTGTGACCAAACTGGGGTCTTGATGCAGCGGGTGGAGGGGTTCGACGCGCACGTGCGCCGTGCGTTCCGCAATCTGCAATCCGTCGCGGCTGCCTCGATCTGGACCCTGCGGTAAAGATAACCGTGTTCCTGACGTATCTTGCAAATTTTGCACGGCTCAACGTAACCGGGCGCATCGTCGTAAGCCGCCCTATCGGTGGTTCCCCGGCGGGCGGCTTCGGCGCGGAGTGCTTATTGCAGTCGACGCCGTACGGGCGCAATCGTGAGGCGCAAACAGCGAGGCACCCGCATTCATCCGAAAACGGCTTGGCTTCTCTAGCCCAAGCGGCGATCGTGGCGTGAAACAGGCCGGTACTCGGGAGCGCATACGAACGGATGGCCGCGGTCGTAAACGCACGGCAGAAATCCCGTCCGGCAAGGCAGCGCATGCGATTCAAAGCGCCGGAGTTGATCCCTCACTCCAATTTGCCACGCCTGCGATCCTCGTCAAGCTGGCCAAAATCGGCATCTATCGACTATCGGACCTGGTCACGCATCTGCCAATGCGTTACGAAGACGAGACCCGCATCATCCCAATCCATGACGCTGTTTCTGGCGACACGGTGCAAATTGAAGGCACCGTGGTTGAGACTACCGTCAAGTTCCGCCCTGGACGCCAACTCATTTCAGAAGTGGACGACGGCAGCGGGAGGGTGGCGATGCGGTTTTTCAACTTCTACCCGAGTCAGAAAAACGCGCTGGCGCCCGGAACGAAAGTGCGCGTGATGGGGGAAATCCGCCAAGGCTTCTTTGGCGCGGAAATGGTTCATCCTCGTTTTCGGGTCGTACGTGGCGAAATGCCGCTGCCTAGATCACTGACGCCGGTTTATTCGACCACCGCCGGTCTGGGGCAGGATGTTTTACGCAAACTTGCCACACGTGCACTGGACCAGTCAGATCTTAGAGATGCGCTGCCGGCGGCAGTGCGCAAGAAATTGCAGCTGCTCCCGCTCGATGAGGCCATCCGGCTGCTACATAATCCAAAACCAGACGTCGACGCTCACACCCTTGTAGACGGTACACACGGCGCCTGGCGCCGGGTAAAGTTCGATGAACTTTTGGCGCAGCAATTATCGATGCGACTTCATCACGACCGCCGAAATCGCGCGCGAGCACATCCCCTGCTGCAGTATTCCAAACTCTCCAAGATTCTGCTGAGCGCGCTGCCTTTCTCACTGACCAAGGCGCAAGCTCGTGTGTTGGCTGAAATCCGCACGGATCTGACCCGGCCACATCCAATGCAGCGGCTGCTTCAAGGTGACGTCGGCAGCGGCAAAACCATCGTAGCGGCGCTGGCCGCCCTGCAGGCCATTGAATCCGGCTATCAGGCTGCTGTCATGGCGCCAACCGAAATACTGGCCGAACAGCATTACCGAAAGCTCACCGCCTGGCTAGCTCAGCTTGATATCCGGGTCGTCTGGCTCGCCAGCAGCCTGCGAAAAAAGGAGCGCGAATCCGCGCTAGCGGATATCGCCTCTGGTAAAGCGACGCTTGCAATAGGCACGCACGCGCTGTTTCAGGATCAGGTTACATTTAACAAACTTGGGCTTGCAATTGTGGACGAGCAGCACCGTTTTGGTGTGCATCAAAGACTGGCACTGCGCAATAAAGGCAGCCGGCCCGGTCAGGCGATTCAGCCGCATCAGCTGATGATGAGTGCTACGCCCATCCCACGTACATTGGCCATGAGCTATTACGCGGACCTCGATGTTTCGGTTATTGATGAACTTCCTCCCGGGCGAACACAGGTGATGACCCGTTTATTGTCCGATACGCGGCGCGAACAGGTGATCGAGCGCTTGCATGGACATTTCGCGCTTGGAAGACAAGCCTACTGGGTTTGTCCGTTAGTCGAAGAATCCGAAGCGTTGCAGTTGCAAACCGCAATTTCCACTTATGAGGGATTGGTGGGCAAGTTTCCAGGATTCAGGATAGGGTTGGTGCATGGGCGTCTCACCCAGCAGCAGAAATCAGATGTCATGGAAGCTTTTCAGTCGGGCAACATCAATTTGCTCGTGGCCACTACTGTCATCGAAGTGGGCGTTGACGTTCCAAACGCCTCCCTGATGGTCATAGAAAATGCGGAGCGTATGGGTCTGTCGCAACTCCATCAACTTCGGGGTCGTGTGGGCCGGGGAACGCAGGCCAGCGATTGCATCCTGCTTTACCAAAACCCGCTGTCGCAAACGGCGCGTGAACGATTGCGCATTATTTTTGAGAACGCGGATGGGTTCGAGATTGCACGCCACGATCTGCAACTACGAGGTCCCGGCGAATTACTGGGTTCACGCCAAAGTGGCGTTCCCATGTTGCGCTTCGCGAATCTGGAAAAAGACATGGATTTGCTCGAGATGGCACGCAATCTGGCGCCGCAATTGCTGCGCGAGTATCCGGCCAATGCTGAACTGCATCTGCAGCGCTGGCTTGGCGGGCGGCAGGAATTCCTCAAGGTATAGAAGGCGACTCTAGCTCTATGCGATCATGCGTGCATTAATGACAACTGACAGTAATCACCGATTACGATGACTCTAGCCGAGCGTATCGATGCGTACGAAAAGCTGATCCGTCTGGACAAGCCGATTGGCACCCTGCTGCTGCTTTGGCCCACTTTGTGGGCTTTGTGGCTGAGCTCGAGGGGGCATCCGGACTGGAGCGTGGTATTGATATTCGTGGTCGGTACCGTGCTGATGCGCTCAGCGGGGTGCGCCATCAATGATTACGCGGACCGGGATTTCGATGGCAAGGTAGAGAGGACCCGCGAACGTCCGCTGGCCAGCGGTCAGATAAGACCTATTGAAGCGTTGATGGTGGCGCTGGTTCTGATCCTGGTCTCGTTCGCCCTGGTCGTGCAGCTGAATAAACTCACCATCCAATTGTCTATCGTCGCTGTAATAATTGCTGCGATATATCCGTTCACCAAGCGGTTCTTTGCGGTGCCCCAAGCGGTGCTGGGACTGGCGTTCGGTTTCGGCATCCCGATGGCCTTTGCTGCACACACCAACCATGTACCGTGGCAAGCTTGGATGTTGCTGCTGGCGAACGTCTTTTGGGCACTCGCGTACGACACAGAATACGCACTGGTGGATCGCGAAGACGATCTGAAAGTCGGGATTCGCACTTCTGCGCTCACCTTCGGTCGCTTTGATGTCTTTGCCATAATGATGTGCCATGGGCTGTTTTTGCTGACCATGCTTTGGGTTGGAAGGCTGTTCCGGCTGGGCTGGCATTTTGACGTTGGCATCGGAGTGGCAGCGGTGCTCATTGCATTTCAGTACGGCATGGTTCGCGATCGCAAGCCGGGCGACTGCTTTCGCGCATTCAAGCAGAACAATTGGGTAGGTGCCGTAACTTTTGCCGGTATTTTCGCCAGCTTTTATCTGCAAAAGCATATTTGAACCGCTCGGCTGGGGTCCCATTGCTGCTTCAGCGATGGCGTGAATCCAGAACTTGAATCTTTCGAAATGGACCTCGGACTAAATAATTGTTCGGTGTTGATCACCGGGGGCAGCAAAGGAATCGGATTAAGTTGCGCTCATGCGTTCCTGCGCGAAGGCGCTCGCGTCGCCATCGCATCGCGCGATGACGCCAATCTTGCATCGGCCGGCGACCAACTCGGAAAAGTCGTCCTGATCAAAGCCGATCTCAGCAAGAGCGATGAAGCAGCCCATATGTTGCGCGAGGCCGAAGCCGCACTCGGCCCGATCGATGTACTGATCAACAGTGCCGGTGCCGCAAAGCGTTATCCGCCTGAAGAACTCAATCCCCAGGCCTGGCATGCCGCAATGGATGCAAAATATTTCACCTACATTCATGCAATGGATGCCGTGCTGCCTTCGATGCGCGCGCGCAAACGAGGGAACGTAGTCAACATCATCGGCGCCGGCGGCAAGGTGGCATCGTCAATTCACTTGCCTGGTGGCGCGGCCAATTCAGCGCTGATGCTTGCATCAGTTGGTCTGGCGTCGGTGTATGGCAAGTTCGGCGTGCGGATCAATGCCATCAATCCCGGGGCAACCTTGACTGATCGCATCCGCGAAGCGCTCGATCTGGAGACCGCCGCGCAAGGAACGACTGTAGAAAAGGTACTTGCGCAGGGCCAGGCGCGCGTGCCGTTGGGGCGCTATGCCGACCCGATGGACATTGCGAACGTGGCACTGTTCCTGGCTTCTAACCAGGCGGCATACGTGACGGGCGCAGTCATTCCGATGGATGGCGGCATTAATCCAATCATCTGAGCCATGCGTTACCGCGATCTGCGTGACTTCATCGGTCAACTCGAGAACAAGGGGGAACTGAGGCGGATTAAGGTTCCGGTGTCCCCCAATCTAGAAATGACGGAGATATGCGACCGCATACTAAAAGCGCACGGGCCGGCATTGTTGTTCGAGCAACCCAAGGGACATTCGACACCGGTTTTGGCAAATCTGTTCGGCACTCCGAAGCGGGTAGCAATGGGTATGGGAGAAGATTCGGTCACTGCGCTGCGGGAAGTCGGCAAGCTGCTCGCTTATCTAAAAGAGCCAGAGCCGCCATCCGGCCTGAAGGACGCCTGGAGCAAATTACCCATACTCAAACAGGTAATGATGATGGCGCCGAAGATGGTTGATGATGCGCCGTGTCACCAGATGGTGCTGGAAGGCAAAGAGGTGGATTTGGCCAGGCTGCCGGTGCAGACTTGTTGGCCGGGGGATGCCGGCCCGCTGATCACGTGGGGCCTGACGGTTACGCGTGGTCCCCAAAAAGCGCGCCAAAATCTCGGCATTTATCGCCAGCAGGTTATTGGACCAAACAAGGTCATCATGCGCTGGCTTGCACATCGCGGTGGCGCGCTTGACTTTCGGGATCATTGTGAGGCGTGTCCGGGTCAGGCGTTTCCGGTTGCAGTGGCGTTGGGAGCAGACCCGGCGACCATGTTGGCGGCCGTTACGCCCGTGCCCGATGCGTTATCGGAGTACCAGTTCGCCGGACTGTTGCGCGGCTCGAAGACTGAATTAGTGAAGTGCATCGGTTCCGATTTGCAGGTGCCGGCCTCTAGCGAAATCGTTCTGGAGGGCGTCATTCGGCCCGGAGAGACCGCGCTGGAAGGGCCGTTTGGCGACCACACCGGCTACTACAATGAACAGGAACACTTTCCAGTGTTTACGATAGAACGCATTACCCAGCGGCGTGATCCGATTTATCACAGCACTTACACCGGGAAACCGCCGGACGAACCCTCTGTACTCGGTGTTGCACTGAACGAAGTATTTGTACCGCTGCTCATCAAGCAGTTTCCCGAAATCGTGGACTTTTACCTGCCGCCGGAAGGCTGCTCCTATCGCATCGCGGTGGTCAGCATGCGCAAGCAATATTCCGGACACGCCAAACGCGTGATGTTCGGCATCTGGTCGTACCTGCGCCAGTTCATGTATACCAAATTCATTATCGTAGTGGACGATGACATTGACGTGCGCGACTGGAAAGAAGTGATCTGGGCTGTGACCACGCGCGTCGACCCGGCGCGCGATCTACTCATCGCAGAAAATACGCCGATCGACTATCTGGATTTTGCGAGCCCGGTGCCGGGACTCGGTTCAAAAATGGGAATGGATGCGACCAACAAGTGGCAGGGCGAAACCACTCGCAAGTGGGGCGTTCCAATTGAGATGGATGCCGCGGTCAAGCGCCACATCGATGTGGTTTGGTCCAGCCTAGGTTTGTGACACGGGGCGTGCAGCGCAATGATGCCCCGCTTGACGCAAGACCAGCCGCCATGCCAGTTCGCGCCCGAGACTGTCAACCTTCGTCTCTGCTGCAGCGTTATTTGCACAGTGAGTGCATGTCCTTGGTGAAACTGGCAGCGAACCTCGAACTACGACCGCTGTCTGAGTTCTCAAAGCGGCCCAAAGCCGATAGACTGTCTTGCGTTCCAACCCACTTTGTCAGAAAGGCGCTCGTAATGAATAAGGTCGTGATAATCGCAGCGGCAGTAGGTTTGGTGCTCTCCTCTGGCGCGCATGCGGTTGATGCGGAAAAAGCAAAGGCGCTGGCGCAGTCCAAGAACTGTCTGGCTTGTCATGCGATCGATAAGAAGCTTGTTGGTCCTGCCTATACCGAGGTATCCAAGAAGTACAAGGGCAACAAGGATGCTGAAGCCATGCTGATCAAGAAGGTGATCAACGGCGGCGGTGGCGTATGGGGCACGATCCCGATGCCACCGAACCCCGTGAAGGAAGACGAAGCGAAAGTACTCGTCGACTGGGTCTTGTCGTTGTAACAGCGCGACTGCTTAGGTTGATTAAAAGGCCGGCATGAGTCGGCCTTTTATTTTTTGCGTGCTCATACAAGATGATGAATTAACGGCCCAAATTGACAACGTTGAAAATGCTGGCGGATAATCTCGCGGGTCATGCGGGATATCAGCCACAACAAACTCAAGGGGACATGGACATGAATGCCAGCGGCAATAGAGAAATATGCAGATGGATTGCGGCAAGCCTTATCGCAGCAGCGGCATTTGGTCTTACGGCTTGCGGCAAGAAAGAAGAGCCTGCGGGCACAAACAAGGCAGCATCCGTGCAGCGTGTGGTCAAAATCGGACACGCCGCGCCGCTCACTGGTGGTATTGCGCATTTGGGTAAGGACAACGAAAACGGCGTGCGCTTAGCTATCGATGAAGCCAACGCGAAGGGACTCAGCATAGGGGGTGAAACTGTCTCTTTCGAGATGCTGAGTGAAGATGACGAAGGCAAGGAAAACAAGGGCCCGATCATTGCGCAGAAATTTGTCGACGCAAAAGTGGCCGGTGTAGTAGGTCATCTGAATTCCGGTGTGACCATTCCGGCATCGGCGGTTTACAACCAGGCCGGCATTCCGATGATCAGCGGTTCTGCGACCAATCCGAAACTGACCGAGCAGGGCTTCAAGATCGCATTCCGTACCGTTGGGCGTGATGATCAGCAGGGGCCGGCGATCGCCAGCTATCTCGTCTCGCAACACAAGCCGAAATCAGTCGCAGTCATCGACGATGCTACTGCTTATGGCGAGGGGCTTGCCAATGAGGTGGAGAAAACATTGAAGACCGCCGGCGTTAATGTGTTGCCACGCGAAAAAGGCACACAGGAAACGCGGGACTGGAAAGCTATTTTGACCAAGTTGAAAGGCAAGAGCCCGGACGCGGTCTTCTACGGCGGCATGGATTCGGGCGCTGGCCCGTTGCTCAAACAGGGGCGGGAGCTTGGCGTAAAAGCTGTATTCGCCTTTGGCGATGGTGCGTGCACGGACAAGATGAAGGAACTGGCAGGCCCGGCCTCGGAAGGGTTGGTCTGCTCCCAGGCGGGCATTCCAGTGCAGGCGGCCAGCAAGGCGTTCCTTGATGCTTTCAAGAAAAAATTCAATTCGGATCCATTGATCTACGCGCCGTTTACCTATGATGGCGCCAACTTGCTGATTGCGGCGATGCAGACAGCCAACTCTGTCGATCCGGCCAAGTATCTTCCGGCGCTTGCCGCAATCAAATATGACGGTGCAAGCGGACACATCGAGTTCGATGCAAAGGGGGATCGCAAGGATGCGGAAATGACGATTTTCACCATGAAAAACGGCACCATTACGCCAGTCGCCATCATCAAAGGTGGTCAGTCCGTCAAGTTCGAGGATTTCGTCAAAGGCGGAGCGCAGAAGTAAGCAGTGCGCCAACGAAACAAGAAAACGGCACCTGCGGGTGCTGTTTTCTTTGGTCGGGCCACATTCCGCTTGGTTGTAGTGCCACAGCATGGCAGCCATGAGCATCGTTCCGAGCAACGTGCTGGCGTCCGCGTCATGGGTTGAGCATCGTGGACATCTTCCTGCAGCAATTGATCAACGGCCTGACTCTCGGCAGCGTGTATGCGATCGTCGCGCTGGGTTATACGATGGTCTACGGCATTGTGCAGCTGATCAATTTTGCACATGGCGAAGTAGTGATGGTCGGGGCGATGGTGGCGTTGTGGATCATTTCGGCGCTGGCCGGCACTGTACTGCCACCGACTTTGATCGTGTTGGCCGGCCTGTTGTGCGCCGTGCCGACTTGCATGGCGGTTGGTTATACGATGGAGCGCATCGCTTACCGCCCATTGCGCACGGCTCCCCGCTTGGCACCGCTGATCACGGCGATTGGCATCTCGATCATTCTGCAGCAGCTCGCCATGATCGTCTTCAGCCGCAATCCGCTGGGGTTTCCGCAGATCATTGACAACCCGGTATTCGAAATAGCCGGCGCGCATATCAGCTCCGTGCAGATTGCAATTATCCTGGGTTCCGTATTGCTGATGGGTGGTTTGACCATGCTGGTTTATCGCACCCGCTTGGGCATGGCCATGCGCGCGACATCGGAAAGCCCGCAACTTGCCGGCTTGATGGGAATCAATGCTGACCGGGTGATTTCAGCTACGTTTGTAATCGGGGCAGCACTGGCAGCTGTTGCCGGAGTCATGGTCGGGACCTATTACGGAATAGCTCACTACACCATGGGAGGGTTGCTGGGCTTGAAGGCGTTTTCGGCGGCCGTGCTCGGCGGCATCGGCAATCTTGCAGGCGCGATGCTCGGGGGCATCCTGCTCGGCGTGGTAGAGGCGCTCGGCGCGGGTTACATCGGCGAGATTATGGACTTGTGTAACGTGTCCGGCATTTCCGATACGTTGGCTGAACGCTGTGCCCGGGACGGACATGTGGTTCTTTTCGGCAGTAACTATCAAGACGTTTTTGCGTTCCTGGTGCTGATCGCCGTGCTGGTATTCCGGCCCTCCGGTTTGCTGGGCGAACGCGTTTCGGACCGTGCTTGAGCCATGATTAGCCGGTTCGCCCTCTTCAAACAAGCAAGCTCGCATCCGGCTGCGCCGTGGCTCGGCATGATCCTCATTGTGGTGGCATTGTCAGCGCTTCCATTCGCGCTCGCAGCCGTTGGAACCGCCTGGGTGCGCATCACAAATCTTGCCATTCTGTTTGCACTGCTTTCCCTCGGGCTCAACATCGTAGTCGGGTTCGCCGGACTGCTGGATCTTGGTTATATCGCGTTTTATGCAGTAGGCGCTTATTGCTATGCCTTGCTCGCATCACCTCACTTCGGGTTGCACCTGCCGTTCTGGGTCATTCTTCCAATTGGCGCAGGAGTGGCCTGCGTGTTCGGTGTGCTGCTCGGCGCCCCGACGCTTAAACTGCGCGGCGATTATCTCGCGATCGTCACGCTTGGATTCGGTGAGATCGTCCGCGTGTTCCTGAACAACCTTTCCCAGCCCGTCAACATTACCAACGGTCCACAAGGCCTTACGCTGATCGACCCGTTCAGGATCGACGGTATCAATTTCAGCAAGACCGATAACTTCGCCGGACTCGCATTCAGCGGACCGATAAAGTATTACTACCTGTTGCTCCTCGTACTGGTGGCGGCGATTGTCATCAACCTGCGCCTGCAGAACTCACGTCTCGGTCGGGCCTGGGTGGCCATTCGCGAAGACGAAGTAGCCGCACAAGCCATGGGTATCAACACGCGCAATGTGAAACTCCTGGCATTTGCCATGGGTGCGAGCTTCGGTGGCATCGCCGGTGGAATATTTGCGGCGACGCAGGGCTTCATTAGTCCCGAAAGCTTCGTTTTTGTGGAGTCCATCATGGTCCTCTCCATGGTCGTGCTGGGTGGAATGGGCAATGTATGGGGCGTCATACTTGGCGCGGTGTTGTTGTCATTTGTGCCGGAAATATTGCGCTACACCGTCGAGCCAGCACAAAAAGCCGTGTTCGGCCGCTTGCTGATCGAACCTGAAGTAATCCGAATGCTCCTGTTTGGTTTGGCCCTGGTGCTGATGATGCTTTACCGCCCGGCGGGCCTGTGGCCTTCCAAGCGACGCCAACGCGAGCTATCGGAGACGGATCGGGGCTGATGCAAACTGCGCCATTGCTGGCAATCCATCGCATCGACAAGCGTTTCGGCGGATTGACCGCGCTGGCCGACATTTCGTTGACCATCCAACGTAACGAAATCTATGGTTTGATCGGCCCCAATGGCGCGGGTAAAACCACACTGTTCAATGTACTGACCGGATTGTACATACCTGAACATGGATCATTCGAATTTGATGGCGTGGATTTGGTGGGACTAAAACCTCATCGCGTAGCGCAAGCCGGCATCGCCCGTACTTTCCAGAACATTCGGCTGTTCGGCAATATGACCGCGCTGGAGAACGTAATGGTGGGTCGGCATGTGCGCACGCATGCCGGCGTGATTGGTGCGATATTGCGCACCCGACGGGCGCGAAATGAAGAAGCTGCAATCCGCAGTCGCTCGCGCCAACTGTTGCGTTACGTTGGCATCGAAACGCATGCAGGCATGTTGTCACGGAATCTGTCATACGGAGATCAGCGCCGGCTGGAAATTGCACGCGCGCTGGCAACGGAGCCAAAACTTTTGGCGCTGGATGAACCTGCCGCAGGAATGAATGCTACGGAAACCGTGGAATTACGCCAGTTATTGGAAAAAATTCGCAGCGATGGGGTGACCATCCTTTTGATCGAGCATGACGTCAAGCTCGTGATGGGCCTCTGCGATCGCGTCGCAGTCCTGGATTATGGACGCAAGATTGCCGAAGGCCGGCCGACGGAAGTTCAGCGCAATGCCGACGTCATTCGCGCTTACCTGGGCGGCGCTCTGCCGTGAATACGCTGCTCGATGTCAAGGCGTTGAAGGTAGCGTATGGCGGCATCAATGCGGTCAAGGGGGTCGACCTTACGGTGGACGCCGGCGAAATGGTGGCATTGATCGGGGCAAACGGGGCAGGCAAGACAACGACTTTAAAAGCGATCTGCGGATTGCTACCGCACTCAGGGTTGGTAAAGCTGCGCGGCGAAAACGTAAGCAATTGCTCGGCATATCAATTGGTGGCGAGGGGTCTAGCTTTGGTTCCGGAAGGCCGTGGCGTGTTCGGCCGGCTAACCGTGCACGAAAATCTGCAGATCGGCGCCTACATGCGCCAGGACTTTGCAATGATCCGCGCGGATCTGGAGCGCATTTATGGCTTGTTCCCGCACCTTGCGGAAAGGCGCACGCAGACTGGTGGTACTCTGTCCGGGGGAGAGCAGCAGATGCTGGCCATCGGAAGGGCGCTGATGAGCCGGCCCAGCCTGTTGTTGCTTGATGAACCCAGCATGGGTCTCGCGCCGCTGATGGTCGAAAAAATTTTCGATACAGTACGCAGGGTGTCCCGGGAAGGCGTTACGGTATTGCTGGTGGAACAGAATGCAAAGCTAGCGCTGGAAGCAAGCAACCGCGGATATGTAATGGAAAGCGGCCTCATTACACTCGCAGATCGCGCCTCCGCACTGCTCAGCAATTCGCGCGTTAGGACCGCATATTTGGGCGAGTGAAATGCGCATGGCCGTACTTTTCCAATTTGCGAGGTAGCAACATGTTCACCGAATTCGTGCGGCGCAGGATGTTGGCATTGGGTGACCGCGTGGATACCTGCTTTCGCCTGCAATTTTCCGACGGCGAACACTACCAGAACCGGCCAGGCATGCCGGTGTTCACGCTCATCATGCGTAATGCGAGAGCCGGGTTGCGTGTCTTGCTGTTCGGTCATGCCGGCTTGCTGGAAGCCTATTTCGACGGCGATGTTGATGTTGATGGGGATTTCGCCGCCGCGTTCCGGGTGGCTTTCGCCAGCGGATTCGATTCTGGTTCCAATGCGCTGGTGACCTTGCGCAACCGTTGGCACGAGTTTCGATTTTCCAATCGCAGCTCCGCGCAGGCCCGGGAGAACGCGCGCTTCCACTATGCCATCGGTACTGATTTCTATCGCTATTGGCTGGATACGCCATTAATGATGTATACGTGCGGTTACTGGAAGGAAGGAACGGCGAACGTAGATCAGGCTCAGGTAAACAAGGTTGACCATGTGTGCCGCAAGATTGCGCTGTCTGCGGGAGAGACGGTCATCGATATCGGGTGCGGTTTTGGCGGCTTCATGTTTCATGCTTATGAGCGCTATGGAGCAATCCCGTATGGGCTGAACACGACGCCTGAACAAGTCACCGCGGTGCAGGAGGAAATTCGCAAGCGTGGTCTGCACGGCAAAATTGAAGTCAGGCTCGCCGACTTTCGTGAAGTGGACCGGCAATACGACAAGGTGGTATCCATAGGCGTACTTGAGCATGCCGGCCGGGATCAACTCGCTGAAGTCGTAAAGGCTCATGCCGACTTTCTCAAACCCGGAGGCCTCGGCATGCTGCATTTCATTGGCCATGTTGGCGTGCGCGATACCGAGTTCTACATCCGCAAGCACGTATTTCCAGGCGGTTGGATTCCCAGTCTCGCGCAGACCATTTCGGAAATGGAACGCTGCGGCCTTGAAATCGTCGACATTGAAAATTTGCGGCGTCACTACGCGTTGACCTTGGACGACTGGGCCGATCGCTTTGAGCGCAATTGGGACAGCATAGTCAAGCTGAACCCGGTTCGATTCAACGACCGGTTCCGTCGCGTGTGGCGCACATACCTGGTTTCGTGCGCGGAAATGTTTCGGGCTTCAAGCACAAAGACCCATCTGTTCCAGATCGTGTTCAGCAAAGGCAATATCAGTCGCGAGAACTATCCAATGAGCCGTAGCTTCCTCTACAAAAATTAAGCTGTGTTCGCCAAAACTTCCTCACAAGATAGCTATGCCGCGCGCCGGGAAAGAGTGGTGCGGCAAATGCAGACAGCCAGCGGACACGTGACGTTGAGGAAAGCAAGCTCCAATTTGTTTCGCGATCGCAATCGCGCCGATAAAGCGCTGCTCGACGTGCACGATTTCAATCACATCCTGCAGGTCGATCCGGCGGCCGGATGGGTCGATGCCGAAGGCATGGTCTCATATGAAAAGCTGGTATTGGCCACACTGACGTGTGGCGTGATGCCGTCGGTCGTGCCGCAACTCAAAACCATCACGCTGGGCGGCGCCGTAGCAGGCGTCGGTATCGAAGCAAGCTCATTTCGTTATGGACTGGTCCATCACGGCATCCTGGAAATGGATATCCTCGCCGGCGACGGCAATGTCTATCTGTGTACGCCGCATAACGAGCATAGCCAGCTGTTCTTTGGTTTTCCAAACTCCTATGGGACGCTTGGCTACGCCCTGCGAGTGCGCGCTAAAACCATTCCAGTAAAAAAGTTCGTCCGCCTGGAGCACTCCAGATATGGCGACGCGGGAGCGTATTTCCGGGGTCTGCTCGCACTGTGCAATTCTGCGGTGGACTTCGTCGATGGCGTGGTGTTCGGCCCGAATGAAATGTATCTGAGTGCCGCAACTTTCGTCGACGAAGCACCTTTCGTAAGCGACTACACCTTTGAGCACATCTTCTACCGCTCCATCCGCGAAAAACCGACCGATCATCTGAGCGTGCATGATTTCTTATGGCGCTGGGATACTGACTGGTTCTGGTGCTCCAAGAACTTCGGTGCACAGAATCGCTTCATTCGACAAATCGCGGGCAGGAAACGGCTAAACTCGCTTACCTACACCAAAATCATGCGCTGGAACAGCCGATGGAAATTGACCCATCGACTTGATGCCATGTCAGGCGTGCACCGGGAATCGGTAATACAGGATGTCGACATCCCAATCACGCGTGCCGAGGAATTTTTTCGATTTTTTACCCAGGATATCGGCATTCTTCCGATATGGATTTGCCCGATTCGCAGTCCCGACAAACGCGCGTTCACGCTTTACCCGCTCGACGCTTCAACGCTTTATGTAAATTTCGGCTTCTGGGATGTCGTCAAATCGAACAAGACCCAGCTTCCCGGTCATTTCAACCGCTTGATCGAACGCAAAGTCGCTGAACTGGGAGGCATAAAATCGCTGTATTCGGACAGCTATTATTCAAGGCCGGAATTCGACGCCATTTACGGCGCACAAGCTTATCGCGCGCTGAAATCACGGTACGATCCCCAGCACCGCCTGCACGACTTGTACGACAAATGTGTGCTGCGTGCATGACCTGTGTCAGTTGTTAAGCGCCTGCAAAGGCGCCGGGATGCGTCCACCGCGTTCGATGAACTTCCGGCTCGATTCGCGATGGACCGCCATGACCGGGGCGCGGCCCAGCAATCCGCCGAACTCAACCATTTCGCCCACTTGCTTGCCCGGTGCGGGAATAATGCGCACCGCTGTGGTTTTGCGGTTGATCATACCGATAGCAGCCTCGTCGGCAATAATTGCGGCGATCGTTTCCGCTGGCGTATCTCCCGGCACCGCGATCATGTCGAGTCCGACGGAGCATACGCAAGTCATGGCTTCCAGTTTGTCGAAAGACAACGCGCCCATGCTAGCTGCCTCAATCATGCCAATGTCCTCGGAAACCGGAATGAACGCGCCCGACAAGCCGCCCACATAGTTTGAGGCCATGGCGCCGCCCTTTTTGACCGCGTCGTTCAACAGCGCCAATGCCGCCGTCGATCCATGTGTCCCGATGCGCTCGAGTCCCATGGCTTCGATAATGCGCGCCACCGAGTCGCCCAAAGCCGGGGTGGGTGCGAGCGACAAATCGACAATGCCGAAGGGGACGCCCAGTTTACCGGAGGCCGCCCGCCCGACCAGTTCGCCCATACGTGTGATCTTGAATGCGGTTCGCTTGATGGTCGCTGCCAACGCGCCGAAGTCGGCACAACCTTGTTGTTCAATAGCCCTTAGAACGGCCCCCGGACCTGACACGCCAACATTGATTACGCATTCCGGCTCTCCAATGCCGTGGAAGGCGCCGGCCATGAAAGGATTGTCGTCCACGGCATTACAGAATACGACAAGTTTGGCGCAACCAACACCATCCTGACTCGCGCTCAAGCGAGCGGTCTCGATAATCGTGCGTCCCATCAGGGCCACGGCATCCATGTTGATGCCTGCCTTGGTCGTGCCGACATTAACCGAGGCGCAAACTCTATCAGTGGTGGCCAACGCTTCCGGAATCGAGGCAATCAGCACAGTGTCTCCACGCGTCATGCCTTTCTGCACCAGCGCGGAAAAACCGCCAATGAAATTGACGCCGACCTGCTTCGCCGCACGATCAAGATACTCGGCCATCAGCACGTAAGAGTCAGCGTCAGAGCTTTCCGCGATCAGTGCAATCGGGGTCACTGAAATGCGCTTGTTGATAATCGGTATGCCGTATTGCAAGGCGATCTCTTCGCCAGCGCGCACCAGGTTTTCTGCGACCCGGCAGATCTTGTCGTAGGCTTTCGTCGCCGCAACGGCGAGGTCCGGATGCGCGCAATCACGCAGACTTATCCCCATGGTAATGGTGCGAATGTCGAGATTTTCCATCTGCACCATGCGGATGGTCTCGATAATTTCCTGCGGGGAGTACCGGCTGGTGCTCATGCTTAGCGTTCAGATCCGATGCATGAACTTGAATACGTCCTCGTGCTGAGCCTCGATCCGGAGCCCCATGCCATCGCCCTTGGAATTAAGCCTTGACTTGAGTTCGCCGAACGGAATATTGGCATGCTCGATGTCGACCATCATGATCATCACGAAGAACTCGTCCATGACCGATTGCGATATATCCAGGATATTGGCGCCAGCCTGTGCCAATTCCGCAGAAACGCTGGCGATAATGCCGACGCGATCCTTGCCGATGACAGTAACGATGATACGGTGGGAGTTCATGATTGGATCAAACCCAGTCGCGGACAGTCAGGAAATCGGTATAGAGCTTGGCCTCAGGCGTGCCCGGCTCGGGCGCCCAGTCATAGCGCCATTTCACCGACGGCGGTAGAGACATGAGAATGGATTCAGTACGTCCGCCGGACTGCAGCCCGAACAATGTTCCCCGGTCATAGACCAGGTTGAACTCGACATAACGCCCGCGGCGGTAGGCCTGAAAATCACGTTCGGACGGGCCGAATGGGAGATTCTTGCGCCGTTCGATGATTGGCAAGTACGCTTCCAGAAGATGATCACCTACGCTGCGCGTAAGTGCGAAGCAGGTTTCGAAATCCGGCTCGGACAGGTCATCGAAAAAGATACCGCCTATGCCACGCGGTTCGCGGCGATGCCGGAGATAAAAATATTCGTCACACCACTTTTTGAATTTGGCATGCGTATGTCGGCCGAATGGGCTCAGCGCCTCGCGACAGATCCGATGGAAATGCACAGCGTCTTCCTCGAATCCATAGTAAGGAGTTAAATCCATGCCGCCTCCAAACCAGGATACCGCAGTGGCGCCGGCTTGTTCCGCAACGAAGAAACGCACGTTCATGTGCACCGTGGGCGCGTAGGGATTGCGCGGATGCAACACCAGGGAAACCCCCATGGCCTGGAACGATCGGCCCGCAAGATCCGGCCGGGCCGCGGTGGCTGACGGGGGTAAGGTGTTGCCGGCGACGTGTGAAAAATTGACGCCGCCGCGTTCGAACAGATTGCCTTCCTCGATCACGCAACTGATGCCGCCGCCTTGAAGACGCGTCCAAGTGTCGCTTCGAAAAGCATGACCATCAACAGCCGATAGTTTGGCCACGATATCCGCTTGCAGACCCGTCAGGTAAGTTTTGACCCGTTGCGTGGGCATGGAATTAAAGCGTGCTTTTCTTGGCTCCGATGGCGCGAAAGCCGATGTCGCGGCGCATTTGGCTGCCCTCGAAGTGAATCCCTTCGGCGATTTCGTAAGCTTTCCGTTGCGCAACCCGCACGGTATCCCCAAGGGCAGTCACGCACAATATGCGTCCGCCGTTGGTCACTACCTTGCCGTCTTTCAGCATAGTGCCGGCATGGAAGACGTGAAAATCGTCCCCATTGCGAGGCAGGCCTGTAATCTGGTCGCCCGTGCGTGGATGCTCCGGATAACCAGCCGCCGCCATGACAGCACCGAGCGCCACACGCCGGTCCCATTCCGCCTCTACCGCGTTTAGTGTTCCATCGACGGCATGCTCAAGCAGTGCGAACAGATCATTCTTCAGCCGCATCATGATCGGCTGGGTTTCAGGATCTCCCATGCGACAATTGAATTCCAAAGTCTTGGTGCTGCCGTCCGGTTTGATCATCAGCCCTGCATAAAGAAAGCCGGTATAAGGGCTGCCCTCCTTTTCCATTCCCTGAATGACCGGTTGGATGACTTCACGCATGACTCGAGCGTGAATGGCTGGTGTAAGCACAGGCGCTGGCGAATAGGCGCCCATGCCACCCGTATTGGGCCCCTTGTCCGCATCGAGCAGACGCTTGTGGTCCTGACTGGAAGCTAGCGGTAAGACATGCTTTCCGTCGACCATGACGATGAAACTCGCTTCCTCCCCCTCCAGGAACTCTTCGATGATGACACGCGCGCCAGCTGGCCCCAATTTATTGGTGACCAGCATCATGTCAATGGCGGCGTGCGCTTCCTCCAACGTTCCGGCGACGACTACACCTTTTCCTGCGGCCAGGCCATCGGCCTTGATTACGATCGGGGCACCTTGTTGAGCGACGTATTTGTGTGCCGCGTTTGTATCGGTAAAGGTCGCATACGCAGCGGTTGGAATGCCATGCCTGACCATGAAGGCTTTGGCGAAATCCTTCGATGCCTCGAGCTGAGCGGCCGCAAGGGTAGGTCCGAAAATGCGCAGGCCTGCAGAGCGGAACGTATCTACGATCCCCGCCGAAAGCGGCGCTTCCGGCCCGACCACCGTTAACGCGATCGCTTCCTTGCGGGCGAAATCCAACAGATCTGGAATCGACGTAAGCGGGATATTGAACAATCCGTCTTCCTGAGCAGTGCCCGCATTGCCCGGTGCGACATAAATGCGCCCGACGCGAGGCGATTGGGCCAGCCGCCAAGCCAGCGCGTGCTCGCGGCCGCCACTGCCGATCACCAGAAGATTCATAAAAATGTTACCGACGAAGGACGGAATTAAGGCGAAACAATATCATTCAATGGCGGAAATGACGCACGCCGGTTAGTGCCATGACCATGCCGTGCTGGTTGGCGGCCGCGATGACTTCATCGTCACGCATGCTGCCGCCGGGCTGGATTATTGCGACGGCGCCTGCTTGCGCGACCACATCTACGCCATCCCTGAACGGAAAGAACGCGTCAGAAGCCACGACAGAATCCTTAAGTGACAGGCCAGCGTTCTCCGCTTTGATGGCGGCAATGCGTGCACTGTCAACCCGGCTCATCTGGCCAGCGCCGACCCCGAGGGTCATTCCGTCTGCACAGAAGACAACGGCATTCGATTTGACGAACTTCGCGATCTTCCATGCAAATATCATATCCGCCAGCTGCCCGGAAGACGGTTGCTTTTTTGTCACAATGCGCAGGTCGCTCAATTGCACGTTCTTCGTATCGGGACTCTGTACCAGCAGGCCACCTCCTACACGTTTAGTGTCGAATCCGTTGGCGCCGGCTTCCATCGCTATTTCGAGAACTCGCACGTTGGTTTTTTTAGCCAGTACCTTGGCCGCATCATCGGCTATGCCCGGCGCAACGAGCACTTCAACGAACTGCTGCGTCACCGCTTCAGCCAGATCTACATCGATGTGCCGATTAAACGCAATGATTCCGCCGAATGCCGATGTGGGATCAGTCTTGAACGCGCGACGATACGCTTCAAGGCAATTGGCCGACACTGCCGCGCCGCACGGATTGGCGTGCTTGACAATAATGCAGGCTGGCTCCGCAAACGTCTTGACGCATTCCCAGGCGGCATCCGCGTCGCCTATATTGTTGTAAGACAACTCCTTGCCTTGAAGCTGGCGGTAGTTGCTCAGTGCACCCGGTACCCGGCTCAGATCCCGGTAAAACGCTGCTTGCTGATGCGGATTTTCGCCGTATCGCAAATCCTGAACTTTGGCGTAGTTCAGGTTAATCTGTTCCGGGAATGCAACACGCGCACCGCTTATGTCCGTGGAACTCAGATAATTGCTGATGGCCGCGTCATAGGCGGCAGTTTGCGAAAACGCTTTCTTTGCCAGCCAAAACCGAGTCGCACTACTGATTGCGCCTTTCGCGGATTTCATTTCCGCGATTAACGCCGGATAGTCGCTGGGATCCGTAACGATCGCCACATGCTGCCAATTTTTAGCTGCCGCACGCACCATAGTGGGACCGCCGATGTCGATATTTTCAATAGCCTCGTCCAACGTACATTCGGCATTGGCGACGGTTCGCGCAAAGGGATAAAGATTAACGACGACCAAATCGATAAACGCGATGTCGGCGCCCGCCATGGCTTTTACATGTTGCGGCATGTCTCGACGCGCAAGAATGCCGGCGTGCACTTTCGGATGCAGAGTCTTGACCCGGCCGTCTAGCATTTCGGGAAATCCGGTGTAATTGGCAATTTCGGCGACCGGCACA
>JBJMWI010000144.1:0-3594 GCA_045810225.1 Burkholderiales bacterium | reverse complement strand
TTCTTCTTGCTGGTACGCATTTCCACCGTCGATGGGTCGAAATCGGGTGCATGCCGCTGCACCACCTCCACGATGCTTTGCACCAGTCTAGGCTGCCGCCTTCCCATTATCTTGATGGGAAAGTTGGTGGGATATTCAATCAATGACTCTTGTGCCACTGTTAAGCCGATCGCATAACCTGGTTCTTGTAATCCTGGTAAAGCCAATACATGCGGGCGAACACATCACCCGGCTTGCCCTTGCCCACCGGCTTGTCGTCCAACTGCGTTACTGCTAGCACTTCCTTGGTCGAAGAAGTCAGCCAGATTTCCTCTGCTTCGCGCAATTCGTATTCCGGAATTTCCCGGAGTTCATGAGGCAAACCGTTGGCACGTGCCAGTTCCAAAACGACGTCATAGGTAATGCCTGGCAATATCAAATGGTTCTTGGGTGGGGCTAGCAGAATGCCGTTTGCAACCACGAAAATATTGCTGGCCGCTCCCTCAGTCATGAAACCATCTCGCAGCAGCACCGTTTCAACGCATCCCGCCTCGACTGCCTGCTGACGCAGCAATACGTTAGGCAATAACGAGATTGCCTTGATATCGCAACGCCACCAGCGATTGTCAACCGCAGTGATGGCACATACGCCCTCGTTCACCTGCCGCAGCGGTGGCGTGATAAGCGGATTGCTCATGATGAACACGGTCGGCGTGATGGTCATCGGAAAGGCATGGTCGCGTTTCGCCGGCCCTCTGGTGATATGTAGATAGACGGACTGGTCCTCCGCTTCGTTCAACTCAACGATGCGTTGTATCAGGCGTTTCCAGGTCGGATTATCGTGCGGATTTACCAGCGAAATGCCATCCAGGCTGTCCTGCAGACGCTGCAGATGCTCGGCGAGCCGAAAGGGATGGCGTGAATAGACCGGAATAACTTCGTACACCCCGTCACCAAAAATAAATCCCCGGTCTAGCACGGGGATGCGCGCCTGCTCGATCGGCATGAATTCGCCGTTTAGATAGATCATGCGATGGCCCCGGCTAATTTTCGATACAGCAGACGAAGGCTATGCCAACTGCGGATGAATACATTTGCGATGCCGACGTTTTCGAGTGCTACGACTGTCTGTTCGTCAAATGGCTTACCATCAAGTGTCAGCTTTAGCGTACCAACGCGTTCGCCGATTTGTATCGGTGCCATGAGCGGTTGCATGCTCTCCATGGTTGCCTTGAGCCGCTCCGAAAATCCCCTCGGCACGGTGACGAAGTAATCATTGGCCAGTCCGGATTGCAGTTCATTGCTATTACCTTTCCATACCGGCAAGGAATGAATCGGTTGCCCTGCACTGTAAAGCTTCATCGTATCGAAGGCCTCAAAGCCGTAATTCAGAAGTTTCTGCGCATCGACTGCACGGCCATTTTCCGATCCCGAGTCAATCACGACCGCGATAAGGCGTCGCTCATTACGCTGCGCAGTGGCAACCATGCAATAGCCGGCGCTCTCTGTATAGCCGGTCTTCATGCCGTCGACAAACGGATCGCGCCCGAGCAGCCGGTTGCGGTTGTACTGCGTTATGTTGTTGTGTCGGTACTCGCGCACTTTGTACATCGCAAAGTACTGCGGAAACTCATCGATAATCGCATGCGATAACACTGCCAGATCTGAGGCAGTGGAAAAGTGCTGAGCGTTCGGCAGGCCAGTGGCGTTTACAAAATGCGAGTTCTTGAGCCCTAGCCGAACGGCGTCCTGGTTCATGGCTTGCACGAATGCTTCTTCGCTTCCCGCCAATCCTTCCGCCAAGGCGATCGCCGCGTCGTTCCCCGATTGAACGATCATCCCGTTGAGCAGTTCTTCAACCGGCACGCTTTCGTTGACTGTCAGGAACATGCGGGATCCCGGGGCCTGCCAGGCTTTCTGTGAGACGCCGAACGGCTGTACCAGCGTGATCTTTTTCTGGCGCAGTGCATCGAATACGACATACGCGGTCAAGAGTTTGGTCAGCGACGCCGGTTCAACGCGGTCGTCCGGGTTGCGCGCTGCGAGCGTTTGCCGGCTCTGGAAATCGATCAGCAGATAAGCCCTTGAACTGAGCGGCGGGACTGGGGCGGTGGAGCCAAGCGGACCTTGAGCAAGCGCTAGGGGCCCTGATAACAGAAAGATTAGGACAAATAATTTCATCATCGTGAAGCGGCCAAATTATACAGGACGTGTATCGGCTGGCCGTTGCCGCACTGGCCCAGCTCTGTAACAATGGGCAAAGGTTTTCTCGATACCTTGTCATGACTAAATCTTCGATTAGAAACGGGCTATCCGGAACCGTGTTATTGGCGGGCTTGCTGCTCGCATCCGCTGCGCACACAGCTGACGTGGTGAAGATTGTGGACCCCTGGGCGCGTGCTACCGTCCCGGGACAGAAAGTCGGGGGCGTCTACATGGAAATTATCGCGCGGGAAGATCTCCGTTTGACCGGAATAAAGACTGGGGTTGCAGAATCCGCGCAAGTGCACCAGATGAAGATTGAAAACGGCATGATGAGAATGCGGGCCGTTCCGTTTCTGCAATTGCCGGCCGGCAAGCCCGTCAAACTAGAACCGGGGGGCTATCACATCATGCTTTACGATCTGCGGCGCTCCCTTGTATCCGAACAAGAACTCACACTCGAGCTGACTTTCGAAGATGCGGCGAAACAGCAGCATCGCCTTCCGATCAAAGTAGTTGTTCGTGATCGCGACGCAGCAACGGGTGGCGGACAGGATGCCCAGTAGTTAGTTGTTCCCTCGGCTTCCATCGCTATCCAGCCTTCACTGACATACGTGCGTCGCATGCCGGCTGCGCGAGCGGTGGCTTGTGTTCAGGGGACTACTGACACCGTCCTCCGTGCGGCGTTCAAAACTTCGCCAGCGATCAATCGTTAACCACATCGATTTTGGATTTCTGGGGTTCGCCGAATACGAGCGGTCCGGACCTTGAAAAGGATTCCCCCCTTAAGGGCCCTGCAGAGTCATGCGGTAGAGCGAATATCCGGCTCTTGAAACCCAGCCAAGCGCGCCTATATAGCGGTTGGGGCACCGGTTGCCCGCTCAAAATTAACGGAGACATGAATCATGGCAAATATGACTCGCTATAACCCTTATGACGAGACCATCGACGACTTGTTCAAGGGCTTTTTTGTGCGTCCGATGTCACTGGACAATCCGCCCGCAATGGCACAAGTCCGGATGGATGTGACGGAAGACGACGGCGCCTACACCGTGTATGCCGAAATTCCAGGCGTCAAAAAAGACGACATCAACGTCACAATCAATGGGAACCAGGTGGCAATTACGGCCGAAGTGAAAGCCGGTCAGCAAAACGGTGAGAAATCCCTGCGAGCCGAGCGTTTCTACGGGAAAGTTTATCGGGCTTTTAGCCTGGCTCAGGACGTCGACGAGGCTTCTGCACAAGCCAAGTACAACGACGGCGTGTTGCAATTGCGGTTGCCGAAGAAAGCTGCCGTGTCAGCCAAGAAACTCTCGATCCAGTAAGTATGTTGTGCGCGAAGGGGTAGCCACTGCCCCTTCGCCCTGTTTCGCCAAACGCCCGAGCCCGCTGGACCGGGTATCCGTCGCGGGT
>JBJMWI010000143.1:0-78319 GCA_045810225.1 Burkholderiales bacterium | reverse complement strand
GCGGGTAACCCACCCGGCCTCAGCCCGTGCACCTGTCGCGGCCGAGCCGAGTTGCGTTTTCAGCGCCACGTCGGCGGCAATGATGCTGTCACGCATGACGGCCAGCGCGACTTCAACACCGGCCAGCACGAGCAGGATGCTGAGTGACGCCCACATCAGCCGGCGGCGCATTTTCTCCGTGATGCTGCCGAATGGAAACAGATTGGTGAAGCGCAGTGTTTCCATCAAGAACAGGCCCATCAGCGTTTCGAACAGGATGATCACCAGCGCGGCGACTTCGGATGCCTGCAACGTATCGGTAATGTAATCGCCGCCGCCAACCATGGCGGACATCGGTAACGCAATCAACTTGAAGTTGACGTACGCGCCGCCGAAGGCAATGCACATCACCATGCCCGCGACAAAGAACAAGGTGGATGCGGACGAAGCCAGGGCATGGGCCGCGTCGTTGCTTTTCGAGGCGATTTTCTCCAGCTTCACCACGTTGGCATCTATTTTTGCCGCGCTGACCTGCAGGCTGCTGATATTGCGATCCACCTGCGTAAGCGTCTGGTTAACTGAACGCCAGAACGGCAGGAAGCTTTTCAGGATGCGGTGCCGGTCCTGATAGGCACCGCGATATTCCGACATGACCTTATCGTAGATACCGCCCAGCGAATTGCGAATTTCCACGAGGATGCGCTCGACCACGCCATCGCCGGATGCCTTGATCTTGGCGAGTGATTCAATTGCCTTGACCCACTCCGGCGGTGGCAACGGCACTTCGCCAGTCTTTTTGTAATCCTCTTCAATACGGACGATTTCATCCATGAGCTTGCGCTGCAGAACCGGGTAGCCTTCCAGATCGCGCGCCACCAGCGTGGTGACACGTTCGAACTCGCGCTCGACCGTCTGCCTTACTTCCTCGCTGCCGTGCGCGAACAATACCTGGCGATTGCGATTACGCAGGCGGATGGAAGCGTCGGCAAGCCAGCGTGCGCCGAGCCGCAACGGGTTGGATAGCGTCTTCGATGCACTTTTGATGAGCCCATGCATTGGGGCACGTGCCGCATACAAGAAAGGCACGGCAATGAGCAACAACGCCAGCGATGACAGCAGTACGCGGTCGGGCCAAATCAACAAAGATTGTAGAAGCTGCATTTCTCCCCCCTTAGGGTAGTTTTACATCTACCAAGAATCCCATTTACCCACTTGGTATGTGCAACCCACGGGCCAGCTAGTACAGGCCTGCACGTTTAACTGCGCGTCATATATGCGATTGGCTTACGCCCCTGTTATTGCGTGAGTAATTCGCGCCGCAAGTTGCGAATGCGATTGTCCTCGCTGGAATCTTGTCGCCTTGGGGCGACGGGCAGTGCCGAAATTTGCGTAAATTTCCGCAATGCATCATGCAATCGCGACGGTCGCGGCGCGCGCGTGTGTTTTTTCGTTTTTTTTAATTCGCCCGAGCATGTTTCACGATGCGAAAAGCATGTGGGCGTTCGGCGTTTACCGGCGCGAGAGGACGTCCCTCTTTTGCACTGCAGCGCTAACGAAAAAGCGGCCGCAAGGCCGCCTTTTCTAGCGACGATTATGCTTTTTCAGGCGATCGTCACTTGCCGCGAGAGATAGACATCCTGGATTGCATTCAAAATGGCGATGCCTTCCTTCAGCGGGCGCTGGAACGCCTTGCGCCCCGAGATAAGCCCCATGCCGCCAGCGCGCTTGTTGATTACGGCAGTCCGCACGGCTTCAGCCATATCATTTTCGCCGGATGCGCCGCCGGAATTGATCAGTCCCGCACGGCCCATGTAGCAATTTGCCACCTGGTAGCGTGTCAGATCGATCGGATGATCGGTTGCGAGCTCACTGTACATGCGCTTGTCGACTTTACCGTACGGATTTTCTTTGCTGCTGATGGCGTTGTAGCCGCCATTATTCTCGGGCAATTTCTGTTTGATGATATCGGCCTGGATGGTGACGCCGAGATGGTTTGCCTGACCGGTCAAATCCGCCGAGACGTGATAGTCCTTATCGGTTTTGAATGCGGGATTACGCAGGTAGCACCATAGCACCGTGGCCATCCCGCGCTCGTGCGCCATTTCAAATGCCTTGGCAACTTCCACGATCTGCCGAGCGGATTCCGGAGAGCCGAAGTAAATTGTCGCGCCAACGGCGACCGCACCCATGTCGCGCGCCTGCTTGATGCTGCCGAACAAGATCTGGTCGTATTTATTGGGGTAGGTCAAAAATTCGTTGTGGTTGACCTTCAGCAAAAAAGGAATCCGGTGCGCGTATTTCCGCGAGCACGAGCCGAGCACGCCCAAGGTTGAGGCGACTGCGTTGCAGCCACCCTCGATGGCGAGCCGAACGATGTTTTCGGGATCGAAATAAGCCGGATTCTTGGCAAACGATGCACCGGCCGAATGCTCGATGCCCTGGTCGACTGGCAGGATCGAGAGGTAACCGGTTCCGCTGAGCCGGCCGTGGTCGAACATCTGCTGCAAGCTGCGAATCACCGGCGGCGTGCGGTCCGACGGCGCAAACACACGCTCGACAAAATCGGGCCCCGGCAAGTGCAGTGATTCCTTCGGAATTCCCTTGCAAACGTGACTCAGCAGCTTATCGGCATCGGGACCAAGCAGCTTGAGGATATCGGTTTCTCCACTGGTTTTGACGGCTGTAACGGCGGACATAATCGGTTCTCCTGAACAATGGACAGTATTTATCTCGGCGGTATTATCTTCCAGCGGGGTGCTGGCGTTAAGCGTCCTTTATAATGATCCATCTAGTCCCGCCACCCTAACTGCATGATTTATTCCCTCGGCGACAGAAAAGTCATTACTCGCGGTGATTATTGGGTTGCGGATAACGCTACGGTCATCGGATCAGTGGTGTTGGAGCACAATGCGAGCGTCTGGTTCAACAGCGTGGTGCGGGGAGACAATGACCTCATCACCATCGGAGACGGCTCGAACATTCAGGACAGCTGCGTTCTGCACACCGACGCGGGCATTCGTCTCACGCTTGGCAGGAATGTAACCGTCGGCCATCAAGTCATGCTACACGGCTGCACCGTAGGAGAAGGCAGCCTTATCGGCATCAAATCGACGATTCTGAACCATGTCAAGATCGGCAAGCATTGCCTCATCGGCGCACACACGCTGATCACCGAAGGCAAGGAGATCCCGGATCGCTCATTGGTGGTCGGGTCGCCCGGGAAAGTCGTGCGGCAACTCACCGACCAGGAAATAGAGAGGCTCCTGGAGAATGCGCTGCACTACGTGACTAATTTCCAGCGCTATCGGCTGGATCTTGCAGTTCAACCGGGATAATTGTGTCCGCACCGATACCTGCCGCGCCGCAGCCGATGCTGAAATTCGGGTTCAGGATTCGCACGCGCGGCGGGTTGGCGGTGGAAAATCTGGTGGTTCATGCGCGCGACCAGGCCGAAGCGCAACGCAAGATCTCACAAATGTATCAGCACTGCGAGATTATCGAATGCAAGGAGATCGTTTCACCGGGCCGGGAAGAAGCAGCCGACCTCGAGGGCATTATTTCGCTGATCTCTAGACAGGCGAACGAAGAAAATCCTTGACCGGCGATTCCGTGACGACTTCGCGCTCGCGCTTTTCGATAAAACCTACCTGCACTAATTCCTCCAGCAATGCCTCGTAGTCCAGCGCGCCACGACTTTCGGGTGAGTGGGCGAAAACGTCTTTTTTCGAGGCCGGGCTTTCCGCAATGCTGACATTCTCGGTGATGCGCGTTTCGCAAACTTCGTCGCTGAGCCTTTCCTTGAGCTCGTCGTAAATCTGATGCGACATCTTGCGCCGGCTGTCGAACCGCGTCATGACGTAACGCCGCATCACGCGCTTTTTAAGCACGTGCTCAAGCGCCCTCAAGGTCTTCTCAACCTGGAATACGCTGTGCACTGCCAGATAATCCGTGGAAACCGGGATCAGCACGCGATCGGAAGCAAAAATGGCACTCAAACTGAGCACGCCAAGCACCGGGCAACAGTCAAGCACGATTGGCCGGCCGGTATTGAGGTTTTCTTTGACGATACCGGTGTTCAACCGGTTGAGAATGTTGGGCCCTTTACCAAATTGGGTGTCCACCTTGGATAGTTCGACGTGTGCGGGAATCACAAGCCAACCGCCAGTTGCAGGACGTATCAGCTGGGTCAGCGGTTTGATGCTCTGATAGAAGCCAAAGATTGAATCGTCCGCATTGTTTACGGTGCTGCCGCAGACGTATGACAAATGGGCTTGAGGATCAAGGTCAATCGACAGGGGGTTGTACCCCCGCCGGGCAAGGGCAGCCGTGAGGTTCAGTGAAGTCGTCGTCTTGCCGACTCCGCCCTTCTGGTTGAAAACCGCGATCTTGGCCATGCAGACCGTCGCCGCGAATTACCCACGGTAGTGTAAAGAAATCACAATACTGATTGATTCATTTGCTTGTCAATGAACTTTCAGTTTTCTTGATTTGCCAACGACATTCGACGGCGCGCACGCTGCACGAAGGACGCTTTTCCATGACCCATTGCGCAGGCTGGCCAAAACAGATTGTGCTCGTCTGGACAGCAAGGCAACCGGCAAGGTGTGATAAAGTCCTGTCCCGCTGAAGCGCCCGAGTGACGCGCCTTTTAATCGCCTGCGCCGCGAGGGTGCCGTTTAGCGAAGCCGCAATCTTTCCCGAATAGTAATGAGCAACGACTCCTACCTTGCTGCGCTGGGGCGCATGAAGTTGCTTCAGCCCGGTGAAGTGCCCGCCATTACGCCGTTAACCGGGGGCGTATCCTCGGACATTTCGCGCGTCGATCTCAAAAGTGGACCGATCTGTATCAAGCGGGCTCTTGCCAAGCTTCGCGTACAGATGGATTGGCAAGCGCCGGTCGAACGCAACCGCTATGAGATCGAATGGATGCGTACCGCAGCTGGCATTGAACCGCTCGCTGTACCAAAAGTGCTCGGTGAAGATCGCGAAACCGGCATGTTCGCCATGGAATTCCTGGACGAGGCGCATTATCCCGTCTGGAAAAATCAGTTGCGTGACGGCGTAATCGTGGACCACACCGCCCGCGAGGTCGGTGAGCGTATTTGTTCGATTCACGCGCACACCGCAGGTCAAATCGATGTCGCGCAAAAATTTCCCACCGATCACATCTTTTTCCCCATCCGGCTCGAGCCTTATCTTTCGGCTACCGCGAAAAAACATCCAGATTGCGCTGACCGGCTGGAAAGTCTGGTCCGGATCACCGGTGCCACCAAGAAAGCACTCGTGCATGGCGATGTGAGCCCAAAAAATATTCTGACCGGCCCGCACGGAGCGGTATTCCTGGACGCGGAGTGCGCTTGGTATGGTGATCCGGCTTTCGATCTTGCGTTCTGTCTTAATCATCTGCTGCTGAAGTGCCTCTGGAAGCCGCAGTGGCAACCGCGTTACCTGGAAACTTTCGACGTGCTCGCGGCAAGCTACCTTGACAAGGTCACCTGGGAAGCACGCGACGATATCGAGGAACGTGCCGCACACCTGCTGCCAGGTCTGTTGCTCGGTCGCATCGACGGCAGATCGCCAGTGGAATACATCACGACCGATGCAGAGCGTGAACGCGTTCGCCGCGCAGCACGCGGGCTGCTGCTGCGGCCGGTTGACAGCCTTGCCGGCGTACGGATGGCGTGGCAACGCCAGCTCGTGTGACAACCTTCTCGTTACGAGAGCGAACCTATTGATGACCGACACCACCATCACGAAAGTCCATGGCCGGCAAGTCTGGGATTCGCGCGGACAGCCTACGGTTGAAGTTGAAGTGCATGTCGCAGGAGGCGCAGTCGGACGCGCTATCGCGCCAGCCGGAGCATCACGTGGATCGCATGAAGCAGTCGACCTGCGCGATGGTGGCGAAACGTTCGGCGGCAAGGGCGTGACCAAAGCAGTCGCACACGTCAACAACGAAATATCCCGCTTGCTGCTTGGACGCAATGCGCTGCGCCAAGCTGAAATCGATGATGAACTGATCGCCTGGGACGGCACGCCGAACAAATCCAGGCTTGGCGGCAACGCCATGATTGCGACTTCGATGGCGGTGCTGCATGCCGTGGCCGGCGCGCACCGCGTGCCGCTGTACGCGTATCTCGCGCAGGGCAAGAGCGTGCGCATGCCTTTGCCGGAGATACAGATCTTTGGCGGGGGCGCGCATGCAGGACGCCGTGTGGATATCCAGGACTTCATGGTCATTGCGCTGGCGGCACACAGCTTCAGCGAAGCCGCCGCCGTTACGGCGGAAGTCTATCGGGCTGCAGGCCAGTTGATGCAAGAGGCGGGCAAGTTGCAAGGTGTCGCGGACGAAGGTGGTTTCTGGCCGGCATTCGATTCCAACGAAGCCGCCCTTACCATGCTTATGCGTGCGATCGAGCGGGCCGGCTACCGCCCGGGCAAGGATGTCGGCATATCGCTCGATATCGCGGCCTCGGAATTCGGGCGGGACGGCCGCTATCGTTTCGAAGGCCGCGACCTGGACAGCGATGGCTTTTGCGAAATGCTGCTCGGCTGGCTTGACCGCTACCCTATTGTATCGATCGAGGACCCATTAGCCGAAGATGACGCCGAAGGCATGAAAAAATTCACGGCTGAGGCCGGGCACAGAGTCCAAATCATTGGAGACGATTTTCTGGTGACCAACGCCACGCGAGTGAAGGCTGCAGCGGACGCAGGTGCTTGCAATGCCGTGCTAATCAAGCCGAATCAGGCCGGCACGGTCACCGAAACAAAGGCGGCGCTGGATGCAGGGAAGCGCGCCGGCTGGGGCACCATTGTCTCGGCCCGTTCTGGTGAAACTGAGGACGTTACCATCGTACATTTGGCGGCAGGATGGGACGCCGGACAACTAAAAGTCGGCGCATTCGCGCGATCCGAACGCATGGCGAAATGGAATGAAGCGCTACGCATCGAGGAAGCGCTCGGCGGCAAAACCACTTTCGCCGGCCGCGAGGTGCTGCGACACAAGCCGTAAATACCTAAATGTCAGCAGACTATTGAGTAGCGAAAAAATGAGCTTGTCCGTTCCATCACGTTGCACGCGACAGTCACCGGATCCGCGATAACACGTTTTCGCAAATGACGGTAACCGAAGCGCAGCATCACCGCCGCACACTGCGCGGCATCGCATTGATCATGGCTGCGGTATTCATGTTTTCGGCGATGGATACGCTCGCCAAGCACATGCTGAAGTCTTACCCGATGTCCGCGTTGATGTGGGCGCGCTACATGGTCCATATCGTCGTGATGGCCGTCCTTCTGGGCCCGCGCATGGGCACAAGGCTGTTGCGGACGTCACATCTTTGGCTGCAGATGTTGCGCGGCGTGCTGCTGCTGGCCAGCACTATCTTTTTCTATTTCGCGCTTCGCTATCTGCCGCTCGCGGAAGCAGCAGCCATTAGTTTTGTGGGTCCGGTGCTGACTGCGTTGCTGTCCGGCCCGATGCTCGGCGACAAGGTCAGCCGGCGACAATGGTTCGCCGTCTTGCTTGGGTTTACCGGCGTGTTAATCATCATGCGGCCAGGCGGTGGAGTAGTTTCACTCGCCGCCGTCTTTCCACTGGCAACTGCTGTCCTGTTCAGCGTATATCAGATCGTTACCCGCAGACTTTCCGGACGCGAACATCCGTATACAACGCTTTTCTATACCGCGGTTGTGGGCGCAGTCATCACCAGCATTGCGGTGCCGTTGCATTGGGTTACGCCTACTCTGGTTCAGGCTGGCTTTGTCGTGTGCATTGGCTTGCTCGGCGGCTTGGGCCATTTACTGCTGATCCGCGCCATGGAGCACACGTCCCCGTCTACACTGGCGCCTTTCGTTTATTCTCAATTGATCTGGTCCACGCTTCTGGCTTATCTTGCATTCGGCGATTTTCCGGAGCCAATGACGCTCTTCGGCATGGTCGTCGTCGTGGCGGCCGGACTGCTCGCGGTGAACTGGAAGCACATGCGCCGCCTGAGTGACACGTCCGACCAGGCCGGCACCCACTGATAACGGAAAAAAACAAATGCCTCGACCAAAACCGGAACTCCATCATGCCTACCGGCATTTCCAGGCCATTCCCACGCGCTGGGCCGACAATGACGTGTATGGCCACGTAAACAATGTCGTCTACTACAGCTATTTCGACACGGTGGTGAATCAATACCTGATTGAGCAAGGTGTTCTGGATGTGCCGACCAGCACGGTTATCGGCCTGGTGGTGGAAACGCAATGCGAATACTTTGCGCCGTTAACTTTTCCGGACATCGTTCACGCCGGACTGCGTGTCGCAAAAATTGGCAATAGCAGCGTGCGCTATGAAGTTGGACTATTCAGGAATGACGAACAAACGGCTGCGGCGCAGGGTTATTTCGTGCACGTGTACGTGGACCGCGCCTCACGCAACCCAGTCGCCGTGCCCTCCGGCATGCGCCTGAGTCTGGAAAAGCTTCTGAACCGAATGTAATCGCACCCACTCGTATCAGCTAACCGCCCGGTCCACCGCCGTTAACAAAGACGATTTGTCCGGTCATGTAGCTCGCCGCATCCGACACCAGGAACGCTACGGCCTCGGCGATTTCCCTGGGCTCACCTTTGCGTCCGAGTGGAACTGACTTGATGAATGCATCGGCCCGCTCGGGACCAATTTTCACCATGGTTTCTTCGAGCATGTCGGTGCGAATGGGTCCGGGGCCCACCGCATTCACGCGAATGCCGTTACGGCCTTCTTCTTTTGACAGAATACGCGTGAACGCCTCTAAGCCGACTTTGGACACCGTGTAAGCAGCATTACGCGGCGGAAAGCGATTGGTAATGTTGGAAGAAAGATTGACGATGTTGCCGTTCTTGCGCGCGCGCATGTGCGGCAGTACAGCCTGCACCATGTGAAACGGGCCATACAGATTGGTCTGCAGCACGCGATCCCATTCCTCGGCCGACGTATCGGCGATGGCGACATCAGGCAAATGCGTGCCGGCGTTATTGACCAGAACGTCGATGCGGCCAAACTTGGCCAGCGTGGCCTGCACAACGTTCTTCGCGGATCGGGCTTCGGCGACATCGGCGCGAATGCAGCTGGCTTGTGCGCCAGTCTTGTTAATTGCAGCCTCTACTTCAGTGGCATCAGCTACGCGGCTTGCATAGGTAAACATAACGCGGAAACCGCGCTCAGCCAACAATTCGACGATGGCGCGGCCGATGCCGCGTGAACCACCCGTAACCAAAGCAACCTTGTTGTTTTCCATGATGGCTCAGTGAATGACCGGTACACGCCCGGTCAAAGGATATTGTGGATCGTTGTACCCGGGCGTCGAGGGGTGGCCTATGGACACCAGCGAATCAACCAAGGCCTCTCCTTTCGCCTCGAACTTGAATTCCAGCGCCTTGAGATAATCCTGCCATTGCTCTAGCGTGCGCGGTCCTGCAATAACGCTGGTGACGATCGCATTGTTCAGCACCCAATTCACTGCGAAGTGTCCGGCGCTCATGCCCTTCTTTTCGGCGAAAGCCCTGATCTTCTGCGCGATCGCCAAAGATTCCTTGCGGAATTCGGTCTCCATCATGCGCTTGTCGGCACGTCCGGCGCGCGTTCCTTCCGGCGGCGCTTCGTTGGGTTTGTATTTTCCAGTTAGCACCCCGCGCGCAAGCGGGCTGTACGGCACGACGCCAATCCCGTAATGGCGGCAGGCCGGCAGGATTTCAACTTCCGGTTGCCGGTTCATGGCGTTGTAATAAGGCTGGCAGACAATCGGCTGCGGCACATTGAGTGCGCGGCACAAGCGGACGATTTCAGCAATGCGCCAGCCGCGGAAGTTCGACAATCCGAAGTAGCGGACCTTACCCGCGCGAATGATGTCTCCCATGGCGACGACCGCTTCCTCCAGCGAAGCGTCATCGAAATCGCGGTGCAGATAATAGATATCCACGAATTCGGTGCCGAGCCGTTTCAGGCTGCCGTCGATGGCCTGCATCATCCACTTGCGCCCTAAGCCAACCTGGTTCGGACCGGTGCCCAGGGGATTGCCCATTTTCGTGGCCAGAACCCAGTAGTCCCGGTTCGACGCAATCAGTCTGCCAGTGATGCGTTCGGACTCGCCCTTCGCGTACTGGTCTGCGGTATCGATAAAATTTACGCCGGCGTCAAACGCCGAACCGACGATGCGGCCCGCTTCTTTTTCATCGGTGCGATCGCCGAACATCATGACGCCCAGGCACAACGAAGAAACTTTCAGTCCGCTGCTCCCGAGCTTGCGATATTCCATGACATCCTCCCCGCATATTTTCTTGAAGAGCGCGGAATCATGCCGCAAGCCCGCGCAAGTCGCAAACCCCGCAAACTTAGCGTCACAAGTGATATAAACAGCGTTCCAAAACAAAGGCTACTTATGTCAAAACCCTTGGCCCAGCAGATGCGCGCAATTGAGATATCAACCCCCGGTGGCCCGGATGTCTTGCGTCCCGCACTCCGCCCCGTGCCTTCACCGGCAGCAAACGAGGTATTGATTGAAGTTCGGGCTGCGGGAGTCAACCGCCCGGACGTGCTGCAGCGCAAAGGCGGCTACCCGCCGCCGCCCGGCGCCTCAGATATCCCGGGATTGGAAGTCGCAGGCACCGTTGTGGCGCTGGGCACACTGGTGAAGGACTGGAAAATCGGCGATCAAGTTTCTGCGCTGGTCACCGGTGGTGGCTACGCAGAATATGTCGCCGCTCCAGCGGTGCAATGCCTGCCGGTTCCGGCGGGGCTGACATTGGAACAGGCCGCCAGCTTGCCCGAGACGTTTTTCACCGTATGGGTCAACGTGTTTCAGCGCGCGGCCTTGAAAAACGACGAGACCTTGCTCGTACAAGGCGGCTCAAGCGGTATTGGAGTCACGGCAATCCAAATGGCGCGCGCTTTCGGACACCGCGTTTTCGTGACCGCTGGGACAGCAGACAAATGTGCGGAATGCGAGAAGCTGGGTGCGACCCGCGCGATCAACTATCGCACCGAAGATTTCGTCGCGGTTATCAAGCAGCTCACTGACGGACGCGGTGCCGATGTCATCCTCGACATGGTCGGCGGCGACTACGTGCCGCGCGAGCTGAACTGTCTTGCCGATGACGGGCGGCTTTCTTTAATCGCTTTCCTGGGCGGCAGCAAGACGACGCTCGACATGACGGACATACTTCGCCGGCGGCTAACCATAACGGGATCGACATTGCGTGCGCGCCCGGTTGAGGTCAAAGCAGGCATCGCGCAGGCACTGCGGCAAAAGGTATGGCCTCTGATCGAGGCGGGAAAAATTCGACCGGTGATTTACCGGACCTTCGCATTGGATCAGGCAGCGGCCGCGCATGCGCTGATGGAATCGAGCGAACATGTGGGAAAAATCGTGCTTGATGCCAGGCAGGAGCGCTAAACGATCGCCAACGCCTCTTCGCCTAGTTTTGGCGGCTCGCGACGGAACAGGGACAAGTCACGCTGACCCGCCACGGATGACGCGTATTGCATGTTCTTGTCGATTTCGTCGAGGTAAAGGTTCTGACCGCCAAAATGCTTGCCCGCGTAGCCATGGGCGCCGCCAAGTTGCTCATTCAGGCGCGCCCGCGCGGTCCT
Source organism: Burkholderiales bacterium (assembly GCA_045810225.1). Lineage (GTDB taxonomy): Bacteria > Pseudomonadota > Gammaproteobacteria > Burkholderiales > JACQAP01 > JACQAP01. Next base: position 66,723 of record JBJMWI010000143.1, on the reverse strand, counting down.
GTAGAAGCGCGGAGTCGACGACATCAATTCTTCCACAGACCTGAACATCACGCTGGCACGGTGATCCTGGTCATCACGCGCTGCCAGACCGCCCTCCACAAACTCCGGATACAGGCGGTCCCGGCACTTTTCCAGATAACAGCGATCGGCCATCTGCGCAATGATATCGGCCGTGCCAAGCATGCTTCCAATCAGCCGAAACGAAATGTTCGGCACATCAATTTTTTCGATGGCTTTTTCGTAACCGGTGAAATGGATGATGCGCGAGGCAATCGGTGCGAGTTCCGCCATGCCGATGCGGTTCATGTAATCTTCCAAAAATTTCGCACCGCGCGAAACGTGCTTGAACGTGTATTCCGCGCCGTTCTTATGCCGGGTATCGTTTACTTTGCGCAGATAACCTATGTCGTGAAACAGCGCGGTCACGATGCCGAATCGGAACAGCCGCGCACCTAGTTCCGGGCGGCGTTCCCGTGTACGCTCGTAGCCGTCCATGAGGCGCGACATGGCCAGTGTGACGTCGAGCGAATGCTGCAGGTTATGGTAGCTGGTGTCGCAAGCGTGATAGCCGGGATAGTCTCCGGAGAGCAAACGCGCCAAATCCCGAAACACGCGGTTCAGTAGATGCGTTGATGCATTTGGATACAGCTCGAGGAAGATGCGATTGACTTCCCCATTGACCGAGGCTGGATCGGTGGTATTGATCCTGTCTGTTACATCGTATTCGTTGCGACGTGGCATGGATCAATTTCCTCGTGCCCGTTCAGCCAGTTGGCACATGGAGCCCATGGTACCCTCCCGTTAGTCTTGTTTTCAAGCCGAAATTTCGTTTTGGACGAGCTGCTAAAGCAAAACGGCAGCTTAATAACGTTCTCCACGATGATCACGGCAAGCCGCTGCCGCTAAAAGGTAATGCATTGATCGATTGGTTGAAAGCACACGAAGCATGGCGCCGATCGGTTCGATTGTTTGGCGTAGCCTTGTTTCTGGGACTTGGCCTGCTTGCACCCGGCAACAGCGTCTGGGCACGAACACTCTCGAGCGACAGTGGCATCGTGCAGGTAAGCGAATTGCCCGAACAGGCGCGCGAGACGCTGGCGTTGATCAAGCAAGGAGGCCCGTTTCCATATGCGCAGGACGGTACTGTCTTCTCCAATCGCGAGCGCCTCTTGCCGATTGCGCCGCGCGGCACTTATCGGGAATACACCGTAAAGACACCGGGAAGACATGACAGAGGTGGCAGACGTATCGTTGCTTCCAGTACCGGCCAATTCTGGTACAGCGAAGACCACTACGGCAGCTTCAGGCGGATCGTCGAATGAAAAAACAGTTCAGCGATGTCATTACATCGCAGGTGACCGGGGTGTTCCGCTGCCACGGCGCCATACCAGACCGCGCGCTGGAGTTGGCGGTGCAACGTGGCAAGACCGTTATCCCCGTGCGCCTTGCGGCAGTCCGAGACAAAAAGGCGTTCCTGAACGCCGTCGCGCAGGCGCTGCGTTTCCCGGACTATTTTGGCCACAACTGGGATGCTTTCTACGACTGCCTGATCGAGCTTGAGCCTGGGGAAGGCGGCACGCTGTTGTTACTGCGCGAGGCATCGAATTTTGCCAGAACGGAACCAGAGGAATTCGCCGCGGCACTGGCCGCACTGCAGGATGCGGCTGATTATTCGAAAGAGAAAGGCAAAGTCCTGAGCGTGATCGCAGAACTGGAAACGCCGGCTCTGGCGCCGGAACTGGTGGAAATCATCCCTCCAACGGCGTGAGCGGCCCCCGTGCGCCGGCGTCGCGCTTCATACGCGGGCCATTCAGATATCGCACCAGTTCCTGCAACGCACGCTGGTAAACGTCCCGCTTGAATTCGATGACGTTTTCCAACGGAATCCAGTAATCATGCCAACGCCAGGCATCAAACTCGGGATGCTCTGACTGCCGCAAGCAAACGTCGCAGTCCCTGCCCACCAGCCTGAGCAAAAACCAGATCTGTTTCTGCCCGCGATACTGGGTACGGGTTTCACGCCGCACCCAGTTCTGCGGCACGTCGTAGCGCAACCATTCGCGTGTGCGCCCGAGTATCTTCACATGGCATGGATCGAGGCCAATCTCCTCCTTGAGTTCGCGGTACATCGCTTGCTCGGGCGTTTCACCGCCCTTGATCCCGCCCTGCGGGAATTGCCAAGCATGTTCCTTTATCCGCTTACCCCAGAAAACCTCGTTTCTGCCATTGCAAAGAATGATTCCTACATTCGGGCGATAGCCATCACGATCAATCATGTGAGCCACCCAAAACGATTCAATGAACGGATTTTTCCACAAATGTCGTCATAAACAAAGTTTCGCAATCCGGCATCAGACCAACAGGCGGGTCGCGGAACGTGGATTCAGCTCGCGGATTCCTTCGACAAAATTAAGAAATTCAAGGCCGTATAGTGCTTGCAGAGCGCGCGCCGAAGCACGCAACTCGTCCCACCGCGGCTTTCCCGGGGTCTGCCGAAAGGCAAGAACTGCAACATTTCCGCGCCTTTCAGCGGGGACACAGACCAGTGCATCAAATACGTTTTCCATGCGCTGCAGGTACGCGTCATAGCGGCTATCCGAACTCCACAGGTTCACCACCAGCACGCCGTCGGCCGCTAATGCAGCACGCGCATTCGCATAAAAATCCTCGGAACACAGTTGCGGAACTTGTTCCCGGCTGTCGTAGCCGTCAACCATAAGTACGTCGCAGCAATCCGGATGAGACGCCACCCACTCGCCGCCCTCGGCTGCGACAACCTGCAGGCGCTCGTCTTCCGGCGGCAAATGAAAATACTGACTGGCAATGCCAATGACTTTGGGTTCGATTTCAATCACGGTGGTTCGCGTGGTACTGAGATTGCGGTGGACAAACTTCGGCATTGAGCCCCCGCCAAGACCGACCATGACCACGTGTCGCGGCCGCGGTCGGAACAACAGGAATGCCATCATCGCCCGGGTATAGGACAGCACCAGCTCGTAAGGATCGTCCACCTTCATCGAGCTTTGCACCGTATCGCTGCCTAGATGCAAGGACCGAATGCCGTCTTTCTCGCTGACCTCCACGGTAACATCGCGCTTAACGCTGCGATTGATTCTCCACTTTCCGAGCAAGTTGTCCTCTTCGCTGATTCAGATACCGGCCTGTAGAATAGCCGCTTTTCAACAACAATCAGAAGCATGCGCACATCGCAATTTTTTATTTCCACTCTCAAGGAGGCGCCTAGCGAAGCGGAGCTGATCAGCCACAAGCTCATGTTGCGCGCCGGGCTGATCAGGAAACTTGGCAGTGGTCTATATACATGGATGCCGCTTGGGTTACTTGTGCTGCGCAAGGTGGAAGCCATCGTGCGCGAGGAAATGAATCGTGCCGGAGCGGTGGAGCTGCTGATGCCGGCCGTGCAACCAGCCGAGCTCTGGCAGGAAACCGGACGTTGGGATTTGTTCGGTCCCCAGATGCTGAAGATCAAGGATCGCCATGAGCGTGATTTTTGTTTTGGGCCGACACACGAAGAAGTGATCACCGACATCGCGCGCAAGGAGATCCGCTCATACCGTCAGTTGCCGCTGAATTTCTATCAGATCCAGACCAAATTCCGCGATGAGATCAGGCCGCGTTTCGGTATCATGCGGGCGCGCGAGTTCCTGATGAAAGACGCGTATTCCTTTCATACGGACTACGAGGATCTTGAACGCGAATCTCGCAACATGTACGAAACCTACACCAGAATCTTCGGGCGGCTTGGCCTCAAATTTCGTGCTGTCGCGGCAGATACCGGTGCTATCGGCGGGACCGGGTCGCATGAATTTCATGTGCTGGCCGATTCAGGCGAAGATGCCATCGCTTATGCGACGGCCTCGGATTTCGCCGCCAACATCGAACTTGCCGAAGCCGTGCCAACCGTGAAGCATCGTGCGCCTTCGGGCAAGACCATGCAGAAAGTACCGACACCGGGAAAGACCACGTGTGAAGACGTGACCGCGTTGCTGGGTGTGCCGCTGTCACAGTCGGTCAAAGCACTTGCCGTCATGGCTGAAGAGCGCATGACCATGCTGCTGGTACGCGGTGACCATCAGCTCAACGAAGTCAAAACATCAAAACTGCCCGGACTTGCCCCTTTTCGCTTTGCCACGGAAAAGGAAATTGAAGCCATCATCGGTTGCCGGCCCGGCTACATCGGCCCGGTCGGCGTGCCTGCCGACCTGCGCGTTATCGCGGATCGTTCGGTTGCCGCCATGAGCGATTTCGTGTGCGGCGCCAATGAAGCGGGATTTCACCTGACTGGCGTAAATTTTGGTCGCGATTTACCGGAGCCCGCAATGGTGGCCGATATTCGCAATGTGGTAGCGGGCGATCCGGCACCAGATGGCCAGGGCGTGCTCGAAATATGCCGCGGCATCGAAGTAGGCCACATTTTCCAGCTGCGCACTAAATATGCTGAAGCGATGAAAGCGACATTTCTGGACGAAGAGGGTAAATCCAAAGTACTGGAGATGGGGTGCTATGGCATCGGCGTATCGCGTATCGTCGCCGCCGCCATCGAGCAGGGAAACGACGCGAAAGGCATTATCTGGCCGTCACCCATGGCGCCGTTCCAGGTCGCCATTGCGCCTATTGGCTATCGCAAGAACGCGCAAGTAAAAGAGGTCGCAGACCAGTTGCACGACGCGTTGCAGGCGGCTGGCATTGATGTGCTGCTCGATGATCGCGATGAACGCCCTGGCGTGATGTTCGCGGACCTGGAATTGATCGGCGTGCCGCACCGGGTCACCATAGGTGAACGCGGTCTCAAAGACCGCAAGCTCGAATATCAGGGCCGGACGGATCAATCCGCCTCAACGATCGATTTGCAAGACGCTTCAGATCGTCTGGTGTCGCTGTGCAAGTGAGCATGCGCGCAGCTATGCCCAAGGCAGTGCAATGCGCGCTTTTTTTCTTCTGCGCGCACGTCGCGACGGTCGGCGTTGCGGGCGAACAGCAGTATGAAGCGCTGTCCGCCAGTATGCAGGCCATGCTGCATCGTTCAGTGGCGGACCGCGCCAGTCCCCGGCTTACGTTTGAGTCGCAAACCGATGCAGCGGTATGGCTTGCCGACATGTCAAAGCGGCTCGAGAACCATATTCCCGAGCAAACCACCCGCCACGACTTTCTGGTTACCGTGCAGTATGAGGCTTCGCGGGCCGGCCTCGATCCGCAACTCGTGCTCGGCGTGATTCAGGTCGAGAGCAGATTCCGCAAATACGCCGTCTCGAAAGCCGGTGCACGCGGATATATGCAAGTCATGCCGTTCTGGGTAAAGCTTATCGGGGATGGCCAGCAGAACTTGTTTAATCTGCGTACCAACTTGCGCTATGGCTGCACGATCTTGCGCCATTACTTGGCCATCGAACATGGCGACATGGCGCGCGCGCTGGCACGCTACAACGGCTCAATCGGGCAGTCACGCTACTCCGACAACGTGCTGCGCGCCTGGTCTGGCAACTGGGATTACGGGCGCGGCAAACCGAGCATCATCATTGGGCCAACGCGCTACGTTGGCGGAGGCGGCTGATTTTTTTACCCGGCCTTCTTGCCGGCAATCAGCTGCTCGATTTGTTTGCGTGTGATTTTGCCGACATGGCGCTCAGCCAATTTGCCGCGCGGATCATAGATGAACGTGGTCGGCAGGCCGTCGACGCGCCCGACGCTTTCGGAGATCTTGCGGTCGCCGAGGACTATCGGGTAGTTGACAAACATGCCCTCCGCAAATTGGGCGACCTGCCTGGCATCCTGAAATTCCATCGCGATGCCGATAATTTGCAAATCTTTGCGCGATTCCTTTATTGCGACCAAGTCCGGAATCTCTTCGAGGCACGGCGGACACCAGGTTGCCCAGAAATTCACGATGACCCAATTCCCTCGATACGCGGACAGCTTGTGGGTTTTGCCCTGCGTATCCGTAACACTGAAATCCTCAGCCGCAGATCCTGCCGCTGCTGTCCAGAACAGCAGCAGCGCCAATAATAATGCATGCCATTTTCGCATGATGGCGCTCAGGCTACGCGCGCGGCGCGCGCACTGCTTCCTGTTGCAAACAAATCCTTCAGACTGAAACTCAGTTCGCCGTCCACCGTCGAGGAAACGCTCGCAACGAGCTTGCGGATGGCGGACTCCTCGCTGACTTCCGCGGCATCCCGCCCGAAAACAAACAATCGGAAGATCTCCTTGACTGGAATATTGGATGCATCACGAGCAATGACCCAGCCATTGCCCTGGAGTTTTGCCACCCATCCGGCGTTGACCAGTTTTTCCAGGATGGCTTCGGCTTCTTCCCAGGACAACTTCAAGGCCATGCGCAATTGCTGCAGATTCAATACTTCGCCGTCCAGGTACGCACGGTAGAGCATCTTAAGGAATTCCATAGCCGCGACGAATTGCGAACCGGGCGCCTGTTTCAAGAGCACGCCGCCGCTGCGCCAATACGGCAGCACTGCCGTGATGACTGACGCAAAAACGATCACCACCCAGGACAAATAAATCCACACCAGCAGTATCGGCAGGCTGGCGAATGTGCCATAGACAAGTTTGTAGCTGGCGAAATTCGCAATGAAATGCCCGAAGACGATTTTCATGGCCTCGAATGCAAAAGAAGCAATGATGCCGCCGACGGCGGCGTCGAGTACGGTGACCTGCCGGTTCGGTACTGTCCGGTATAAAAATCCAAATGCGATGGATGTCATGACCATCGGTCCTAATCTCAGGAACGCGACCACAAGTTCGGGCGCCTGCTTGCCCAGGCCCAGCGACTGCGATACCAGCCACGAAGTCAGCGACAGACTGCCGCCAATCAGTATCGGGCCGATGGTCAGCACCGACCAGTAGATCAGCACTCGCTGAATCAGTGAACGCGGCCGTTTCACACGCCAGATGGTATTGAAGGCCCTGTCGATGGTAAGCATCAGCATGATGGCTGACACGCCAAGCAGCACGATGCCAAGTGCGGTAAGGCGCGCGGCGTTGTCGGCGAACTGCTGCATGTACGTGGTCACCAGCTTTGACGATCCTTCGGGCACCAGGTTGCCAGCCACGTAACTCCTCAGGGTCTCAACGACGTTATCGAAGACTGGAAATGCAGTCATGACCGTGGCCATGATGGTGATCAACGGCACCAAAGCCAGCATGGTGGTGAAAGTCAAACTGCCGCACAGCTGAAAACAGCGCTCTTCCTTGAAACGGCGGTAAACCAGCACGACAAAGTTGCCGAGCAGTCGGAACTGGCGTCCAAGTTCTTTGACTGAATTCAGGTAAGGTTTCATGTTATGACCGAGGAATCCTGTCGATATAATACGGCCTTCCAAGGCAGGAAAACAGCCGATGCAGGAAATCCTGATCCTCTATTACAGCCAGACCGGCGCGGTAAAGCAGATGGCGCAATTTGTCGCACGCGGCGTGGAAAAAGTGACGGGAATGGGCGCCCGGCTGCGCACTGTACCGAAAGTTTCCACGGTTACGGAGGCGACCGAGCCGGAAGTGCCCGATAGCGGCGCGCCATACGTTGAACACGATGACCTTGAACAATGTGCCGGGCTTGCGCTCGGCAGCCCGACCCGGTTTGGCAACATGGCGGCACCGCTGAAGTACTTCATCGACGGGACCGGAGGCTTATGGCTCAGGGGCGCCATGAGTGGCAAACCGGCAGCCGTTTTTACGTCCACGGCATCGCTGCATGGCGGACAGGAATCGACTTTGCTTTCGATGATGTTGCCGCTGATCCATCACGGCATGCTGGTCGTCGGTGTGCCTTATTCTGAGCCGGAACTCATGAGCACGCGTGCGGGCGGCACTCCGTACGGCGCGAGCCACCTCGCGGGCGCCAATGCGGATCAACCGGTTACCGAAGACGAACGGCGACTGTGCATTGCGTTGGGCACACGCCTCGCCGGGGTGGCGCAGAAGCTGTCCAGATAAAACGGCATTTGACGTGAGCCGCGGATCGGATGCACGCAAGCTGGTACGCAGGTATACGGCCGGCATGCTTGCAACACAATCGGCGAAATTCCCCGGCTACCCGTACGCTTCTTCCTTGCCATTCTGCGCGGATCAACGTGGCAGGGTCGTCGTGCTGATCAGCCATCTTGCGGAACATACGCAAAATGCAGAGCACGATGTTCGGACCGCCTTTCTGGTCTCTCCATTGGGTCGCGACCTGCAGGAACAGGCGCGCGTGAGCATGATTGGAGATATCGCGCCCGTGGACGATGCCGCGATTGCCGCCCGTTATGCGCGCTTTTTTCCGGAAGCGCGGCAATACCTGCAAATTGGCGGTTTTCGTTTTTTCCGCATTGAGCCGCGCTCGCTGCGCTACATCGCCGGATTCGGCAGCATTCATACCATCAGCGCCGAAAGTTATCTGGCGCCGGATTATCCGATCGCGCAAGCTGAGAGCGAAGTGATCGAACATATGAACAACGATCACCCGCACACTGTCCTGGAATATTGCCGCCATGTGCACGACAAAAAGCCTGCGACTGCGACGATGATTGGCATCGATTGCGATGGCTTCGATGTCCTGGCAGACGGCGAAGTTCTGCGCTTTGAATTCTCCGGGGAAGTCAAGAACGCAGGCGAGGCGCGCAGCGAACTTGTGAAACTCGCGCAGGCCAGCCGCGCGTGATCCGCGTTGCCCATATTGCGGCGAGCGCAAGCCTTGTCGCCCTGATCCTGCTGTGTATCACCTGGGAGCTGTGGTTGGCGCCGGTGCGCAGCGGTGGTTCTGCGCTCGTCCTCAAAGGGCTCGTGTTATTACTGCCACTGTTCGGCGTGCTGCGCGGCAAGTCTTACACCTATCAGTGGTCTTCGATGCTGATATTGGCCTACTTCATAGAAGGCGTGGTGCGTGCGTGGAGCGAGCACGGAATCGGGCGGGCATTGGCGCTTGCGGAAATCGCATTGTCGCTTGTGTTCTTCGTCGCGGCGATCGGGTACACACGCCTGGCCCGTTCGTTACCGGTATAAGGTTGTTGAACATCTATCGCGGAAGATTCGCCCCGACGCCTTCCGGACCCTTGCACTTTGGATCGATGGTCGCGGCCGTCGGTAGTTATCTGGATGCCAAGGCCCACGGTGGCATGTGGGCTGTGCGCATTGATGATCTTGACCCGCCCCGGGTGGCGCCCGGCGCAGCTGATTCGATCCTTCGCTGCCTGGAACAATTCGGACTGCACTGGGATGGCGACATTATTTATCAAAGCAAACGCACAGAGGCATACCAGGCAGCGTTGCAGCAATTGCGCGGCAGTGGACTGGTCTACGCGTGTGGTTGCAGTCGAAAAGAAATCGGTGAAGCGCTTTCCGGCGGCGCAGCCTATCCGGGGACTTGCCGCCATGGCATTGCGGGACGTCAGGTGCGCGCGTGGCGAATACGCACCGGCCCTACCGAAATAACCTTCCAAGACTTGTTGCAAGGCCGGATCACCCAGAACCTCGAACGCGAGGTCGGCGATTTCGTGCTTTATCGCGCCGATCACGTGTTCGCCTATCATCTCGCCTGCGCCGTGGACGATAACGCACAAGGCATTACCCATGTTGTGCGGGGCGCGGATCTGATGGAGTCAACGCCGCGCCAGATTTATCTGCAAAGACTCATGGGTCTGGCGACCCCGGACTACCTGCATTTGCCAGTAGCGCTGAACGCGGCCGGTGAAAAACTTTCCAAGCAAACCCTCGCCGCTGCCATTTCTGCCGCACGGGCGGCTCACGTGCTGGCCGATGTGCTGCGGTTTCTTCAGCATCCGCCGCCTGATGAAGTAGGCGCGGAAGGCGTACTGGCGCTGTTGCGTTGGGGGATCGAGCACTGGGACCGTAAGCGGCTTCCCGTCATCGCGGGTGCACGTTACGCGGGAACTTAAAGCGTCTGCGCTATGCCGTATTGAAATGCAATGTGCATTTCGTAATGGCGGCGCGGTTATCATAGGCAATGGCTAATAGAACGCTTTCGCTTTCGGACGCACTGCACGCGTATCTGGTTGAGCATTCCGTCCGGGAGCCCGAAGTTCTTCGCCGTCTGCGCGCAGAAACGGCGCAAGACAGCATGTCGATGATGCAGATCAGTCCGGAACAAGGTCAGTTCATGCAACTGCTGGTCAGACTCATGGACGCCAGACAATGCCTTGAAATCGGCGTGTTCACGGGTTACAGCAGTCTTGCCATTGCGCTTGCGCTGCCGATGGACGGTCGCATCGCCGCTTGCGACGTCTCAGAAAAGTGGACTGCCATCGCGCGCAAGTACTGGAAGGAAGCAGGCGTCGATCACAAAATTAAACTGCACCTCGCACCCGCGCTGGAAACCCTCGACCAGCTCATTGCAAGCGGACAGACCAGTCGTTTCGATTTCGTGTTTATCGATGCCGACAAAGTGAATTACATCAATTATTACGAGCGGGCGCTGATGTTGGCCCGTACGGGCGGACTGATTGCAATCGACAATACGCTGTGGGGCGGTCAAGTCGTGGACATGGCGTCGCAAAGCGAAGACACCCAAGCCATACGGCGATTAAATGAAAAGCTCCGGTTGGATTCACGCGTGCAGATTTCGTTATTGCCGATTGGCGACGGCCTCACGCTGGCGCTGAAGTTGTAAGGCACCGTGCCGATGCGGGCAGATCAAGGTTGCCCGGGAAGCAATGCCTGAAAGCGCTGCGGCAACGCAAAGTTTGGATACGCCTTGTGGAACGCCTGCACCTGCTCTCGGGCGTCGGCACTCTTGCCCTCGCGCAGCAAGTCATCGATCCTGCGCAGCCAGTCGTCTGGCTGAGGCATTGCGTTATCGGCTTTTTGCTTCAACAACGCCTGGTCGCTGCTTCGAGGTTTTGCACTTTCGTCGGACATGGATCCCGCTTTTTTGCTTTCCACTGCGGCATTGCCTGCCGGTTCCGCGCTGTTTGCCGGCGCGGCAGCCGGGGCAGATGCCGTACCTGCTACGTTATCCGACGCTGCGCTGCTGTCCCGGGCAGCAGGGGACGGTTGCTGTTGCGGGGACAGCGCACGATCAGGGCGCGGGCTGCGTTCGCGGGACGGCCTTTCGCGGATCGAGTCGGTGCTTGCCTTAGGTTGTACCTTCATCGCCATGTGCGGCGGGGCTTGCCTTGCAAGCTTCGTTTCATTGGCCGTATCGAGCGATGGCGGCGGCGCCTGGTTTTCCCGTACAAGCAGCGCCATGGCTATCCCAATGATGACCATCGCGGCAACCGATGCTGGGAGTTGCCAATCGCGCGGACGGCGTGCCGGCGGCTTTACCTCGCTACGCGCGGCTTCAAGGATTGCGGCATCAACGCGCGCCGACGGCTCGTCTTGAACGGCAGCACGGTAGTGTTCTGTAACCTCCGCACTGCTTTTCTCCAGTTCCTGTTCTTCAGGCGACGTCGGCTTCATGCTCGACTCCTTCGCGCAGTTTCGCCAGCGCATAACGCAAGCGACTTTTGACTGTTTCCCTTCCAGTACTCGTGATCGTCGCGATTTCCTCCAGCGTCAAACCACCTTCTTGATGCAATAAAAACGCTTCACGCTGTTCCGGGGGCAGCAGTGAAAGCGCATTCAGTAGTTTCGCCGACAATTGCCGCGATGCTACCGCGCGTTCCGGCTGATCACGCTCGGAGGCCGCGACCTGGATCGCCTCTTCGGCATTGTCGTCGAGCGAAATCAGATGCAATGGCGTTTTGCGACGAAAGTGATCGACCACGCAATTGTGCGCGATGTGGTACAGAAAAGTCGCAAAGCGCGCCTGCACCCGGTAGCGCGACCGTGCAGCAATGATGTTCATCCAGGTTTCCTGGAATACTTCTTCGGCGGCCGAGCGCAGTCCGACCTGTCGCAACACGTAGCGAAACACCTGAGCGCGATGGCGACCGTATAACGCCTCGAACGCCTCGGCATCGCCATCGCGGTAGCGCAACATCAGCTGCTCGTCGGAGACGTTTTCGCCGCTCACGGCCGCCAGTCTAGCGGGAAGCATCGTTCATGACACCCCGAATGCGCTTCGGTTCCCTGGCACGGCATTAGCCCCTCGGCGGCGGATCGGCTACAAATTTCCCGGGAAATGGCAACGGCAATTTGCCGTCTTCCCGGATTATGCCGCGCGCGACCAGATTGGCGTGAGTGTCGTAATGGATGGCGATAATTTCTGCCGGAACATCTGATGCGCGTTCGAACTCAACGTAACGCGCCGGAGCATCTTGGCTGCGGCCGTGGCCCGTTCCTATTTTTTTCTCCGGCGCGCGCGCCGGTCGAGCCGCGTTGTCGTTGGAAGCTCCGGCTTCGGCACGCGCCTCGGGTGGTTGCAAATGGACAAGCGGTTGTGCGCGCCGCCGGAATAGCGCGACACCAATGACGCCGACATTGTCTGGACGCCCGGTCCGGCTGGCATAGGAATCGCCAAAATCGGTGAAATAAAAGGCCGCGGTTTTTTGCAGGCGTTTGCGCCAACCGGCGATGGATAGCGCAGTTCCAGCTTGGATGACGTAACCACTTTGCCCGGCTGCCGCTGTTTCCCCGGTCACAACATTGATGCCGTCGACCGATACCACGGCAAGCAAGTCATCGGTTCCGCAGTTGCGGATGTTGACCTGGTATTCATGTCCAGGACGGCCGGGCACAAACCAATGCCCGCTGCTTTCGTAGACCGGCAACGTTTCTGCGCCACTGCGGTACTGGATTTCGACCTCGGCCAGACGGCCGGCTGGCATCGCGGGACCACTGAACAGCAATAACAAAAACAGAACTTGCGGAAGATGTTTCACGGCATGCCCCTTGTCAATGAGAACACCGTTATAAACGCGCGTCACGATCAAATGGGGTTAAACAATAGCAAAATCACCCGCCAGGTACGGCGTTATTTTCTGGAATCCCAGGCAAATCCCAGCGCAGCAACACCCTGCTTGATAAACTCCAGCGCCTCAGCGGCCAGCTTTTCCTCGCCTTTGATGCCGAGTTCGATGCGTCGGCCCGCTGGGGTAAAACTCGGCAGGCTGAACAGCTTCAGCTCGGGATACCTCGCGATACAGTCGTTCATCAGATCGATCAGCTGGCTCTCGCCTGCGTCTTTGACGATGATCGCCATATCCACGGGCGGCTGGGCGCTATGCAGGTGGGGATACTCGGTATCGAGCACCCATTCCATCATCGGCCATGCCATTTCCGGAAAGCCCGGCAAAAAGTGGTGCTTTGCATAGCTGAATCCCGGCACACGGTTGTAGGGATTCGGAATGATACGGCTGCCCGCGGGAAATACTCCCATCTGTATGCGTTTGGGATACGCTTCGGCGCCAAACCGCGCTTCTATCTCACGTTTGGCATCGGGATGCAGTTGCAGTTCGACTCCTGCCGCTTTCGCGGCGCATTGACGCGTGTGATCGTCCGGCGTGGCGCCAATGCCTCCGAAACTAAACACGATATCCTCGCGCGCCAGCGTGCTGCTCAGCACTTGCGTCAGGATTTCGGGATCATCGGGTAGATTCATACTCCATGATAGACCGAGTCCGCGCGCCTTCAGCAGCGCGACGATCTTGGGGAAATGCTTGTCCTGTCTTTTGCCGGACAAAATTTCATCGCCGATGATAAGGGCTCCGAACAATTGCCAACTCCTGTTGGAACGTAGCGTGCGACGAGTTTGCGGTGAGTTGGGAAGTCACGTCAAGCGGGCTGCCCGGAGGAAAGGCGTTGACTTCGCATGCGCCAACCGCAAGAATAGTTCGCATTAGAACTAAATTGGTGGACAGCGGCGATATGCCTAAGGAGCAGTTCTTTAAAACCTTGCGTTCATTGGCCGAGTGCTATCAGGCATTCGAATCATATTCTGGCACGCACGTCCGCAAGCTTGGCCTGACAGGCTCTCAATTCGATATCGTTGCCACGCTAGGCAATACTCCTGGCATGACATGCAAGGAGCTGGGCGCCAATACGCTCATCACCAAAGGCACGCTGACCGGCGTGCTCGACCGGCTGGAAGCCCGCGGGCTGATCCGGCGCCGCGCAACCGACGCCGATCGCAGGCAAGTATTCGTGATGCTTACGCCGCAAGGGGTACGTACATTCGAGCGCGCATTCCCGGCACACGCTGATCACCTCAAATCAGCGTTCTGCGCGTTATCCCCGCGAGAGCTGGAGCAGACGGCAAAGCTTTTGCACAAGCTGCGAGATGCATTACGGGATGCGCGGGCGGCACCAAACACTGCCTGACATGCAAATGACTTCGCCCACGTATACCCGGGTCGCGATCATTTTGCACTGGTTGATCGCGGCGGCCATCTTCAGCACCTTCCTGCTGGGTCAGTACATGACGCAACTCCAGCTTTCTCCGGTCAAGCTGAAGCTGTACTCGTATCACAAGTGGATTGGAGTCACGATTTTTCTGTTGGTGCTGTTCCGAATGGTCTGGCGCCTGTCCCACCGGCCGCCCGCTCCGCCCGCAGCGATGCCGGCGTGGCAGCATACGGCTGCAACAACAGCTCATTTCCTTCTGTATGTTCTAACACTGACCATTCCAATCTCGGGATGGCTGATGAGCTCTGCGTCCGGCTTCCAGGTGGTTTACCTAGGACATTTTCCGCTTCCAGACCTGGTGGCCAAGAACAAGCAACTGGCGGAGCAACTCAAGCAAGTGCACGAGACATTGAATTGGGTCATGCTCGGCGTCGTCATATTGCACGTCGCCGCGGCCCTCAAACACCATATGGTGGATCGTGACGAAGTCTTGCAGCGCATGCTGCCTTTTCTGAAGAAACGGAGCACTTGAGATGAAATTTCGCGTTGTTCTGTTTTCGCTTGCAGTGATTGCAGCCACTGCCCCGGCGCAGGGCGCCGAGGTGGACTACACCAGGAGCCAGATCACATTCGTGTCTAAACAAATGAATGTACCGGTGCAGGGCAGTTTCAAGAAATTCACTGCAAAAGTAGACTTCGATCCCAAGAAGTTGGCCGCTGCCAAGGCGCAGATCGACGTCGATCTTGGCAGTATCGATACCGGCAGTCCTGAAGCGGACGCGGAAGTCAGCAAGAAAGGCTGGTTCAACACCAGTGCGTTCCCGACGGCCAAATTCGTGTCCAGCGCGGTATCGCAGACCGGGCCGGATAAATACGAGGCACGCGGAAAACTTTCTATCAAAGGCATCGGGCAGGATGTCATGGCGCCCTTCACGGTAAAACGCGCCGGGAACGCAATCACGTATGAAGGCCGCTTTAACCTGAAACGCCTGCAGTTCAAGATCGGTGAGGGGGTGTGGTCGGACACCGATACCGTGGCAGACGACGTACAAGTGAATTTTCGTATCGTGACCACGGGCAACAAATAGCGTCACGCACGATCGTGCGCAGCCATCGCGCACGTTTTATCGCAGCACCTTGTTCAACCAAACCTGGGAGAAAAGATTTGAAGACGCAATCTGCAGCATGGTTTTTAATCGGCGCTTTTGCGCTGCCTGCGGCGGCGGCTGACTCGTACTCCGTCGACCCGGCTCATACTTACCCAAATTTTGAGATCAACCACCTTGGATTTTCAACAATGCATGGCCGATTTGGCGCAACCAGCGGCAAAGTCATGCTCGATCAGGCGGCCAAGAGCGGCAGCATCGACATCACCATCGATGCAAGCTCCATCGATACTGGCCATGCCAAGCGCGATACGCACCTGAAAAGCGAGGAGTTCTTCAATGTCGCCAAGTTTCCGACGCTGACCTACAAGGCCACCAAACTGAAGTTCAACGGCGACAAATTGAGCGGTGCAGACGGGGAACTGACCATGCTGGGCGTAACGAAGCCTGCGAGCCTCGCGGTAACTGCGTTCAACTGCGGACCGCATCCGATGAACAAGAAACCGATGTGCGGTGCGAACGCCACGACAACCATTAAACGCAGCGATTTCGGCCTTAGCACCTATGTACCGGCAGTGGGAGATGAGGTCAAAATCACCATTGAAATCGAGGCCGTCAAGGATTGAGCGTATTCAAACATGATGATGAACAGGGGCAGCCAAGAAGCTGCCCCTGTTCATTTTCAGGAACGGCTCAAGAGCAGGCGTCCGGCGCGGCTTCTTTACATTCCACGCGATCGCGCGGCGGGTTGGAAACACACAAGTACAGCTTATCCTTGCATTTTGCGCACCACACCGTGGTGGACCCTTCGCGCGAATAACGACTCTTGATCACGTCGACGTCCATCGTGCGGCAGTGGGTCGAATCGGCAGTCAAGGCGCCCTGCGTCTTGCAGCCCGACAGAGCGAGCATGGCTGCGATCAGGACGCCGATGAGGAAGTTCGCCAAAGGAATGCCCTGATCTTCAGGGTAGAACCACGTCTGGATGCAGCCGCGTTGACTAATTATGAATGGAACTTTCGAGCTGCTTGATGACAAATTCTTTTTCGTACAGCATTTCCTTCACTACATCGCCGATCGAAACGACGCCGATAATTTTTTTGTGTTCGAGCACGGGAAGGTGACGAATACGCTTGTCAGTCATCAGTCCCATGCAATCTTCGATGGTCTGTTCCGGACGCACGCACACCACCTTTTCCGTCATGATTTCCCTTACCAAGGTGTCCTTCGAAGCCTTACCCTGCAGAATCACTTTGCGCGCGTAATCACGTTCTGAAAATATGCCCACCAGATGTCCGCCGTCGACAACGACCACCGCGCCGATTTCCTTTTCGGCCATTACTTTCAGCGCATCCAGTACAGAACTTGACGGCGCAACCGATATAACACTATGGCGCTTCGATTCCAGCAGTTGCTGAACTGTTTTCATTGTTTTCCTCGCGAAACAGTCCTGATGGTAAGGGTGGCTTTTTTGAACTACCCGATTACACTCGCAGCATAGTAGCCAATGTGAGGGTGCGCAAGAGGACCTCAGACCGTGTCGCGCCGCTTCCGTACCCACATGATCGGCTGCGCCTTCACCGGCCTGGGCGCGACGCCCTGCTCGATCAACGTCTTGTCCAGCTCGCGCCCCGCGTCATCGGCCAATGCCGCCAAGCGTGCAGCACGGATCGCTTCCGGGCGCGGCGCGGGGCCGTCCGCATTGCCAGCCGGCGCAAGCTTCTCGAGCACATGCAACAGATTTTCCTTGCCCCGTTCGTTGGTGCTGCCATAACCCTTGATTAAGCGACCGCACAGGGCAATCTCATTTCCCAATTCCCAGTGCGAACGGGCCCGGCGTTCCACAGCGCCGAGCCATTGTTCCATCATGGCCTGCTCCTGTGCGAACCGGCTGCCACGCGTGCGCATGCCTTTCAGACTTGCCAGTAGACGTAACGAAAGGAAACCGAAAACTGTATGCACTCCAACTTTCAGTGGCAAAGCCAAAGGCGTCTTGCCGCGTTGTTGCCGGCCTCTGTCCCATGCGCTCAGCGCACGCGCCAAACGCGCAGGCAAAAGCGCCGCGAACTCGGGAATTCCAGGCTTGAAATGATCGTAGATACGCACCAGATCGCCGTCCGCCGCCTTAACCTCCGCGCGAACCCTCGCAAAACGGCTTGCCCGGCATTTCAGCTCGGCGACCCGCACGATGTCGTCGAAGGCCATCCATAGCGCCAGATAACGAGCCGTCTCGCTGGTGATTGCGAATTGACGTTCGCCGGACGGATCGCCCGCCCGTTCTGCCTCCAGGATGCGCGTCAGTCGCTGAACATAAAGTCTTGCATAAGACTCATCCTGATAATCACGCACACGCGCATAACCAGTGCGCAGCATGGCGTGCGTCTGGACTGGAAAGCCGTGTGCAACGTGTAATGGCAAATCGGCGGCGGCGGTAACGAACGAAGATACCGCGGACTTTGCGCTCCCGCTTTGTTCGACCATTTCAAATGCGCGTGCGAAACCGCGCAAGCTGGCTTCCACGCCCGTATTGGATCTCCGGATGGTGTGCTCGAACGCTTCACGAGAGAAAGGCAGCACACCGCTGCCGGCGATCGCACCGAACAGCACTGCGCTCAATACCGTCCCCGCATTCTGGGCCACCGAAGACATGTCAAATACGTGCGCCCTTTTGCTGTACTGCTGCACAATTTTAAGCAATTCGTCCGAGGATGCGCGTCCATCGCCTGGCTGCAGTTTTTCTGCAGTGGTCAATGTGCGCGAACTGGAACTGACCACCAGTGTGCGCTCCGGCGAAACCATGCCGCTGCTGACGTGGCGCGCCGTTTCCAGCAGCTCAGAAGAAACCAGTACATCGAGGGCTCCAGGAACCGGATACAGGCTAAACACGGGTAAGCGGCCGCCCAGTTGCGCGATCGGGACCGGAAAAACTTCGAAGTAATACGTCGTCGAACCGGTGCGTTGCGCGACACCGGGTATTGATGTGCTCTGCGCGCTATAGCCGCTCTTCGTGGCGGTATCGACCAGCCACTCGGCCAGCACCCCGCCACCTTCTCCCCCAAGCGCGCAGATCAGCAAACTGATTGGCCGCTGTTGTTCCTGTTTCATGCCGGCTGTACCCACCGCAGCACGGCGTTGCGCAAGCCCGCTACCACACGCTCATGCACGCGTGGATTGCGGATGATTTCAGCGCGGTAGAAGGACGGACATAAGGTCGCAGCATGCGCGTTTTCGCCGCACAGCCCGCAACCCACGCAACCGTCGATGACCGTCGCAACGGGATCGACCCTGAGCGGATCACTGCTGTCTTTCAGCGTCAGTGTGGGACATCCCGACAGGCGGATGCAGGCGTGGTCACCGGTACACACATCCTCGTCGACGCCGTACTTCACCCGCACCACGCGTTTGCCCGCCTTTAGCAACCCCGCGATCCAGGGCCGGATACGCCGCTGGCGTTCGAGCTGGCATTCGCCCTCGGCAATGATGATCTTGAGTCCGTTGAAGTCGGTCGTAAAGGCTTCATCGAACGTCTTGCGCATTTTTTCGACATGATAGGTATGCACGGTGCGCATCCACTTCACACCCATTCCTGTCAGCGTCTTTTCAATCGTAAGATTGTGATGGACGAGGCTCTGTTGTTTGTCAGCCGCAGCGACCTTGTCTTCTGCGTCCGGCGTGGAAATCAATTCCTGCGTGCCGGTCGCGGAGGTATAGCCGTTCTTGAAGATGACCAGCACGGCGTCATCGCCATTGAACAACGCAGACTGCACTCCGGTTAACAGACCGTTGTGCCAGAAGCCCCCATCGCCCATGACCGAAAGCACGCGCCGCTTCATCATGGGTGAGACTCCTGCACGACTGGCGAGGCTCATGCCGTAGCCCAAAATGGAATGGCCAAACGAGAACGGCTCGAATGTCGCGAAAGAATGGCAGCCGATGTCGCCCGCAATGTGCGTTGGGCCCACATCGCGCTGAGACAGTTTCAACGCGGCGAATACCGGCCGCTCGGGGCAGCCGACGCAGAATTGCGGCGGACGCGCTGGCAATGGCGCCGAAATTTGGCGCGCAATGTCGGCCCGACGGCTCGCATTGCCACGCAACCATTGTTTACCGCCTTGATCAGCAGCTTCAGGCAGATAGGCATCGACGAATTTCTCGATACCCTGCGCAATGACTTCGATCGTGTACTCGCCGGCGGCCGTCAACATGTCCTTGCCGTGCACCGGGGTCCTGACCTCAAGCCGGCGCAGCGATACTGCTATTTCTTGTTCGATATATTCGGGAGTGCCTTCTTCCATAATTAACACGGCGCGCTTTCCCATACAGAACCGGGAAATTTCTTCCGGTACGAGGGGAAAAGTAACGTTCAGCACCAGAATGGGAATGGCAGAGACACCGAAAGCGTCGGCAAGGCCGAACTGCTGCAGCGCACGGATCAGCGAGTTATAGAGCCCGCCTTGCACGATAAGGCCGACTTCGCCGTGTTCGCCGGGCATGAGTTCGTTCAGCTGCTTTTCAGCGATGTACCAGCGCGCGGCCGGAATACGCTCATCGACCTTCAGCTTCTCATGGCGGAATGTTACAGGCGGGTGGGCGAGCCGCGCATAGTCAAATGCCGCCGGCTGCTCCATGAGATGACGTGTCGAGATGGCCGGGGCGATATTGTCCTTGCATACGAAACTGCCGCGCACGTGACAGGCTCGGATGCGCAGCTCCATCAGTGCCGGCATGTTGGAACACTCCGAAAGCCGGAATCCGTGTTCGACCATGCGCACCATGTTGGATAATTCGGGGCGCGGGTCCAGCATCAGCATCGAGGACTTCAGCGCGTAGGCGTGTGTCCGCTCCTGTATTACGCTGGCACCCTCTCCATAATCTTCGCCAACCACAATTAGCGCGCCGCCGATGACGCCGGGCGAAGACAAGTTGGACAAGGCATCGGCGGCGACATTGGTACCCACGATCGACTTCCAGGTCACGGCACCACGCAACGGGTAATGGATCGACGCGCCGAGCATGGCGGCGGCGGACGCCTCATTGGAACATGCTTCGACATGCACGCCCAGCGTATCGAGATAGTCCCGCGCCTGCACCATGACATCAATCAGGTGGGACACCGGCGCACCCTGATAGCCACCTACATAGGCCACGCCAGATTGCAGCAAGGCCTTGGTGATCGCAAGAATGCCTTCGCCGTGGAAGGTCTGTCCCGCGCCAAGGCTCAGTAGCCCGATCTCTTTCTTGAATGACTTTTCCATAGCTCGATAACTGGTCGTCAGATGCTAGCAGCCCGGGTCAAAGCTCGCTAAAGTATTTCTCCACGCGTTTGAAAGACACCGGATAGGGCGTCTTTAGTTGTTGTGCCCAAAGCGAGACGCGCAGCTCTTCCAGCATCCAGCGCAGGTCTTCCAGTTTGGGATTGCGCACGCCGCGCGCGCGATCGTCCAGCAAATGTGCCTGATATGTTTGCCAGTAGCGCGCAAGTTGCTGCTGCCAGCTGGCGTCGCGTTCCGGATTGGATGCAATCTTGTCCAATCGCATCGCGACTGCGCGCAAATAACGCGGATAATGCTTCAGCCTGTCGAATGGCACGCTGGCCAGAAACCCCGGGGTCAGGAGCTCGCGCAGTTGCGTACGGATGTCAGCCAGTGCGCGCGGCCACGCGGAATACTGCGGCTGATTAATTTTCGCGCGCAGGCCCTGATACTCAGCCAAAATTTCTCCGGCGATGCGGCAAATTTCCTGTGCGACGTCCATCAGGCGCATCTTGGCCTTGGCGACGCGCACCTCGAACTGCTTGCGGTTGCGCACTGGATCGTTCTCGACAAAAAAAGCTCGGTCGCAAATCCCTGTTACCAGTTCGTCACGCAACCGGTCGGCCAGCGCAGACTTGTCCGGTCTGCCGGCTTGTTCATCGAGCAATGCATAACGCAGCTGCATCTCGTTGAAGCCGGGCAAGCTGCGCGCAAGGGATTTCATATGCTCTGGCAAAGCCAGCTGGAACAACCGGCGCAATCCGCGTCGCGTTGCGGCATTAGCCTCCGCTTCCGTATCCAGCAAAGTCAGGCGCACGGTCTTGCCCTCGTCCACGATGGCCGGATACCCAATGAGCTTGCCTTTACCGCCGTTGATTTCTACTTGTTCGGGCAGTTCGTCGAAATCCCAAGTGGTCAAACCTTTGCGTTCGAACGCGGAACTGGCGGTCTCGCTGAATGTGCGGCGCGCTTTCACGCCGAGCTGATTGCGCAGCGCCGCCAAATCCCGGCCGCCTGCGATTTCCTGTTGTTCTTCATCGACCACGCGAAAATTCATCAGCAGGTGAGGTGGCAAATCTGCGATGTCCCAGGCTTCCGCGGGCACTTCGACGCCGGTCTTTTTGAATAAGGCCTGCGACAAGGCTGTGGTCAGCGACACGCTGTCGGGCTCCAGAATGTCCATGCACGCAGTTACCACTTGCGGCACCGGCACAAAATGCTTGCGCAAGCCCTTCGGCAAACCCTTCACCAGGTACGTGAGCTTGTCGCGCAGCAAGCCCGGTACCAACCATTCGCAACGCCGCTCGTCCAGCTGATTGAGCAAATGCAGCGGCACGGTCATGGTCACACCGTCCAGCGGGTGCCCGGGGTCGAAGCGATAGGACAAATCGAATGTTTGCATGCCGACCGTAAGCGCATCCGGGAATAGCTCTTCTGTGATCTGCTCGGCGCCGTGACGCATCAGATCATCCCGGCTCAGGAAAAGAAGTTTTGGATCGCCTCTTTCCGCCGTACCCCGCCACTTTTCAAAATCCACGATGCTGTAAATGCCATCGGGAATACGTTCGGCGTAAAAAGCGAATATCGCTTCATCATCGACCAGCACGTCGTGCCGCCGGGATTTATGCTCCAGTTGCTGCACATCCTCAATGAGCGCGCGATTGCGCAGCAGAAAATCCGGCTGGCCGGGGTAGTGGCCCGCGACCAGGGCACCGCGAATAAATAACTCACGCGCTAGCGTTGGATCGATGGGCCCATATTGCACACGCCGCTTTGGCACTACCACCAAGCCATAAACGCTGACTTGCTCGTAAGCTATCACCGAGCCGCTGTCCTTGGACCAATGCGGCTCGCGGTAGCTGCGCTTGGCGAGATGTCCACCGAGCCGCTCTATCCACTCCGGTTCGATCGCTGCTACGCATCGCGCGAACAGCCGCGTGGTCTCCGTCAGTTCAGCCGCCATGACCCACTTGGGCCCCTTCTTCTTCAGACCGGAACCCTGGCTCAGCACGAACTTGATCTGGCGCGCGCCCAAATAAATGCCGGCCTCTTCGGACTTGAAACCAATATTACCGAGCAGCCCTGCCAGCAACGCCCGATGAATTTCCTCATAGCGGGCATCTTTTTCGTTCAGCCGCCACCCCATCTCCGCAATCAGCGCGTGCAGCTGGCCGTGCAGTTCCCGCCACTCGCGCATGCGCAGGTAGGAAAGAAAGCGTTCGTGACATTCCTGCACCAGCTTGCGATTGGATTTTTTGTGGACCAGTGCATCCTCGAACCATTTCCAGATGCTCAGATAGCCCAAAAAATCCGAGCGGTCATCGACGAATTCGGCATGCGCCTGGGTAACCGCTTCCTGCTTGTCCATCGGCCGCTCGCGTGGGTCTTGCACGGACAGCGCCGCTGCAATAATCAATACTTCCTTCAAACAGCCTTCCTGCTTCGCTGCCACCAGCATGCGAGCAACCCGCGGGTCGATCGGCAGTTTCGCCAGCTGCTGCCCCACCGGCGTCAATGCTCGCGCCTCATTGACGGCGCCAAGTTCGCCCAACAACTGATAACCGTCAGCGATCATGCGTGAAGCCGGCGCATCGACGAACGGGAAATCCTCGATGTCGCCTAGCCTAAGGGCACCCATGCGCAAGATGACGGAAGCCAGTGACGAGCGCAGGATTTCCGGATCAGTAAACTCGGCGCGCGCGCCGAAATCTTCTTCGCCGTACAGGCGCACGCAAATGCCGTTCATGACGCGGCCGCAGCGCCCGGCACGCTGGTTGGCCGAGGCCCGCGAGATCTTTTCTATCTGCAGCAATTCGACCTTGTTGCGGTAGCTGTAGCGATTGATGCGCGCGAGTCCCGAGTCGACCACGAAACGGATGCCGGGCACGGTTAGTGAAGTCTCCGCCACGTTAGTGGCAAGCACGATGCGCCGTGCAGCACTGCCAGGGGCGAAAATACGTTCCTGGTCCTGCGCGGACAACCTGGCAAACAGCGGCAGGATGTCCATGCCCTGCGGATGATGCTTGCGCAACGCTTCGGCAGCATCGCGAATTTCCCGCTCGCCAGGCAAAAATACCAGCACATCTCCGGAAGCGGTCCTAGCCGTCACCTCATCGACGGCTTGGACGATGGCTTCGGGGAGATCAATCTCGTGCTCATCCTCATCGTCTTCATCGAACGGCCGATACCAAATATCCACCGGATACAGGCGGCCGGAAACTTCAATGATCGGCGCCTTGCTAAAGTGTGCAGAGAAACGCTCTGCGTCAATGGTCGCAGACGTGATGATCAGCTTTAACTCCGGACGGCGCGGCAAGAGTTGCCTGATATAGCCGAGCAGGAAGTCGATGTTCAGACTGCGCTCGTGCGCTTCATCGATAATCAACGTGTCGTACTGTGACAGCCAGCGGTCGGCCTGCGTCTGCGCGAGCAGGATGCCGTCAGTCATGACTTTGATGTAGTTACCGGCGCTGCTCTTGTCGGTGAAACGGACCTGAAATCCAACTGCTTCCCCCAGGGGAGTACGCAACTCCGCTGCGATCCGTGCGGCCACCGACCTCGCCGCAATCCGACGCGGCTGCGTATGGCCGATCATGCCTTGCACCCCGCGACCCAGCTCGAGGCAGATTTTCGGCAATTGCGTGGTTTTACCCGACCCGGTTTCACCGCATACGATTACGACTTGGTGAGACTTCACCGCATTCGCAATGTCTTCACGCTTGGCGCTGATCGGCAATTCTTCCGGATACGTCACCCGGGGAAACTTCGCCTGGCGGTCACGCGCTTGCGCCTCGGACTGTTTTGCATCGGCCAGCAGCTTTTGGAGATCCGCCGATACGTCCGTGCCCCGGCGCGAAAGTTCTTCCAGACGTTTGATGCGGTTACGCAAGGCAGCGCGCTCGCGCAGCATGCCGCGCTCGACGCATGCACGTAGAGCCCGCCAATCCACCATGGCGGAAGAAAATTCAGGCGAGACCGGATGGATATTCATTCAGGGAAGCGAGCAACAGACAATAAACCCGGAATGGGCGGAAATGATCATGGAGTCATGCCTTGATACCGGGGCTTACAGGTTCGATCCGCTGGACAGACCAAGGTTTCCGGCACAACTGGCGATACCCTCAGTACACCTTTCAAGCGGGCAAGCCACTCCTCACCCGCCGCATTGCAAAGCCGGCTTTCCTAGACCAGCCCGTTGAACGGTGAATAGCGCTCGCACCACGCTGCCGTTGCAAGCAGGTAGTTTTCTTCTTCGGCGGCGCCGACCAGTTGCAGCCCGAGCGGCAGATCGTAAGGCCCCTTGCCCGTCGGAATAGTAATGGCCGGAAGTCCGACCAATGTCCAGATCGTGCAAAAACGCGGGTCGCCGGTATTTTCGCGTGTGGGAGGCGCTTCTCCCGCAGCCGGGGGCGTCATGATGGCCGAATAGCCGCGATCGAAGAATTCTGCGAGGCTCTGCTGCAATTGCGTGCGCATTTTCAAAGCGTCGCGGTAGTCCACTTCACGGATATTCTCACCTTCATCAAGCGCGACATTCAGGTAGTCAGAAAACCCCTCGCGCCAGATCTCGCGTGCCTTTTTCGCCATCCGGGCAGCTTCGTACAGCATGATCGTACGATGGATTTTTTGCGCCCCATCAAACTCGCCGCCGATTTCAAGCACATCAACCGACGCGCCGGCGTCGCGTAACCGGCCAATGTCCGCTTCGAACTGCAATCGCTGATCTGGTTGCGCCAGATACCAGACCGGAGAGCGCACCGCGGCTAATTTCGGCGCGCTGCGCAAAGGCCGCACGTCCGGAGTAATGACTGTACGTTGCGCGGTAAGATTCGATGCAAGAAACGCTGCATCGGCAACGGATCGGGCGAACACGCCTGGCTGGTCCAGGCTTGGCGCAAATGGCAGCGCGCCTCGCGCCGAAATTTGACCGAAGCTGGGTTTGTAGCCGACGACACCGCAAAACGCGGCCGGTCGGATGACGGAACCGTTAGTTTGCGTCCCGAGTGCACCAGGTACGAAACCCGCTGCAACGGCTGCCGCCGAACCGCTGGAGGAACCCCCGGGTGTGTGCTCGATATTCCAGGGATTACGGGTTTTGGACGGCACCATGAAGGCCGCCTCGGTCGTCACGGTTTTGCCAAACATGATTCCACCTGCCGACTCAAGGCGCACTACCACATCGGCCGTTACTTCGGGAACGTAGCCGGCATACGCGCGACAGCCCATCTCGGTCGGGATACCGGCTGTATAAAACAGATCCTTGACGCCGATTGGAATGCCATGCAACGGGTGCGCGACGCGCAGCGCGCTGTCAGCTCTATCCGCTTTCGCAGCCAACTCCAGTGCGCGGGAGCGATCGAGCCATTGCCATGCCTGCACCTGCTCTTCCATCAGGTCGATCCGCGCAATCAGCTCGCGCGTGTATTGCAAGCTCGTGAGCTTTCCGGCGCGAATGCGCAGCGCGGCTTCACGCAATCCCAGTCTGTAAAGTTCCGTCATGATGGAGTTCCGAACGCCGGCAACGCGGCATTGCTAGGTATTTACGCCTGGATGAAATTTTTTGTAGTCCGGATTTAACAAATTTGGCGGCGTTTTGCCGGATAACGCCGCCACCAGATTTCTGGCGGCAGTCATCGCCATGGCCTTGCGCGTGGGTTCCGACGCGCTGGCGATATGCGGTGACAGGACGACATTGTGCAGCTGTAGAAATCCAGGATTCAGTTTGGGCTCGTTTTCATAGACATCAAGTCCTGCCGCCCAGATCACCTTTTTTTTAAGCGCGTCGATCAGTGCCGCATCGTCAACAATTCCGCCCCGCGCCATATTGATCAGTACCGCGGACGGTTTCATCAGCGCTAATTCCCGTGCAGAGATGAAGTGCTGCGTTTCCGGCGTGAACGGCAAAATCAGCAACACTACGTCGGCTTGCTGCAGTAACGCGTCTTTGCTGGTATAGACAGCGCCTGCTTCTGTTTCATCTTCGAGCGCGGCCCGGGTGCGGCTGTGGTAAAGAATTTTCATGTCGAACCCGCGCGCCCGCCGCGCGATTGCCTGGCCAATCCGCCCAAAGCCAAATATGCCCAAGGTGGCGCCGTGCACGTCCTGACCCAGCATTTGCTTTAAAAAAGTGCCCTTCCATTCGCCTTTGCGCAAATAGGCCTCACCCTCGGTCATACGCCTGCAAGTCGCGATAATCATCCCCATTGAATAGTCAGCAACGCTGTCGGTCAATACACCGGGCGTGTTGGTCACCATGACACCATGCCGGGTACACGCGTCGATGTCGATATTGTTGTACCCGACAGCAGTATTGCAGATGGCCTTCAGGCCTGGACACTGGTCCAGCAACTGCGCGTCGATCCGATCGCTGGATTGGGTCTGCACGCCGTTCTTGCCTTGAAGCTTTGCCGCCAGTTCATCGCTCGAATAAAGACGGTCGGCCTGGTTGGTTTCGACTTCGAAATGCCCACTTAAAAATTCGATGGTTTCGTCAAACACTTCACGGGTGACAAGAATCTTTTGCTTCATTTTATTTTGCAGAATCGTTCTTCTTTATGCCAAATGCACGCGAAGGTTAGCGTGAAGCCCCTGTATGGGCAAGAATTCGGGTTATCGGGCGGCTCTCTGTACTGCAGCGCCCGGCCGGGTCGAAGCTCAAGGGTGCCACCCGACCAGCCACAATAAGGCAAAAAATCCCAATGGATAGGCTACGGCCACGTGCCAGCCGT
The DNA here is from genome assembly GCA_045810225.1 of Burkholderiales bacterium. Classification (GTDB taxonomy): domain Bacteria; phylum Pseudomonadota; class Gammaproteobacteria; order Burkholderiales; family JACQAP01; genus JACQAP01. The sequence goes on along the minus strand of JBJMWI010000143.1, from coordinate 39,384 downwards.
ATCTCAGCCAGGCGCCGACCGATTTGGACTCTACGAACATATTCGACAGCGCCACTCCGGCCGAAGAACCGAACCATATCATCGATCCTCCAAAGCCAACTGCATAGGCCAGTACGCCCCAATCATGTCCGCCCTGATGCAGCGCCAGCGCAGTCAATGGGATGTTATCGAATACCGCCGAGATATAGCCCAGTCCCAATGCCGTTTGCCAGGATGCCGCAGGCAATGCTTCCACCGGCATCAGGGAAGCGCTTAGCACTAGCGAAAGCAGAAATACGCTTCCCCGCACCGCGTCCGGCACCTTGCTCCACGCCGGGGCGCGCAGGGGTATGGTAACAACCAAAGCCAGCCAGATGGCCGCTCCGATGAACGGAAATCGATCTGCCCATTGTGGAAAACCGACATTCATCGCGATGTTGGTTGCGATTGCAGCCACCAGCATAAAAACCACGATGCCGAGGCGGATAAAATCCAACCGAATGCCTTTCGCGGGGTCCGGAAGGATCGGCGCGTAACGTTGTTGCTGGTGCGCTGCGATGACGCCAAAGAACAACACGGCGACTACCGCCGCAACATAGGCATGCAAAACGGAAGCTGGGCTAACGCCCGCGATCCACATCATGGTCGTCGTGGTATCGCCGATCACGCTACCTGAACCGCCAGCATTGGATGCCGCTACGATCGCCGCAAGATAACCAATATGAACCTTGCCGCGGAATACCGCGGAAGCAATTGTGCCTCCTATAACAGCAGCTGCGATGTTGTCGAGGAAGCTCGATAAGACGAAGACCATGAGCAGCAAAATGAAGCCGCCCTTCCAGTCGTCGGGCAAGTAACGCGGCAAAATGTCCGGGGCGCGACTGTCGTTGAAATGGCCTGCGAGCAACGCGAATCCCACCAGCAATGCAAACAAATTGGCGAGGATCACCCATTCATGGCGCAAGTGTGCGGCCAAGCCTCCCAGCCCCGCGCCGTTCGCGAACCCGGTGAACATCAGCTTGTAGGCGATGATCGCCACCAGACCCGCTACTGCTACGTTAACCGTATGGCGGTGAAATACCGCAACGCCCAGCAGTGTTGCCGTAAATAAGAAAAATTCGAACGGAATACTAATCATCATGGGTTATGCGGAACGGTCACTCAGCGGAACAGCATTTAGTGACGCGATCGGCCCCCGATAACTGCATGCAAAATTGCCTTCGGCGGTGCGCATAGTGCGGTGCGGCCGCTATTTTTTTGATCTACCGGCCAACCAGGATCACGTGGACACGGAACGGTCCGTGCGCTCCAAGTACCAGCGTCATTTCGATATCAGCAGTGCGCGATGGACCCGATACGAAATTTACCTGGCGCGGCAAGGCATCTCGCTCACGGCGCAACAAGTCCCAACCGTCCTCCATTATGCGGACGATACGAGACACCGGGACGATCGCCACATGTGTCTCAGGCAACAGACTCATGGACCCAGCCGTGTCTTCACCGGACAGAAACATTAACGTACCGTTTTCAGCGAGCGCGCAAAACACGCCGGTTATGCCTAGTTTGTCGTCAGCGCGCACTGGACGCGCTTCTACCGTAAGTCCCGCGCCAGTCCAGTCCAGACCTGCGAATTCCGGCCAGCAAGCACCTGTTGCGGGCAATTGGCTGCCGTTCAGATACGCCGCCAGCGCGTGGGGCACGCCATCAAGCGATTCGACTTCGCTGACAGTCGACATCATTGCGATGCAGCGCTCCTTGAAATGCTGGACCGGTTCCCAATCCATTGTGGGCAATGGCCCCCGGCTGCGATCAGCGAGTTTTTCGAGGATGGCGACTCTTTGCCGCTCTGTCATGGATCCGGCTTCGCGACCATTGGCTGCACGAATCCGACTCAAAATTTCTTCCCGCGCGTTCATCGAGCGCTCCGTTTCTGGCGTGCGTACAGATCGCGGAATGTCTTGCCTTGTGGAGCAGGAAGATCGCGGCCGGAGGTCCATTCCGAGCCAGATCCGGGGAGCCTTCGCAACAATCCATGACGCCCGCCAAGCCATTTGCCCATGCGCGCCGCCATGCGCGCGAGCATGGCGTACGCCAGCGGTCGCGTGGCTGCCCACGTCCATAGTCTTAAGCCGGCTCGCTCGGACCAGGGTCGCAACTTTTTGTTTACCTGCTGTTCGCGTAACTTGCGCATCAGATCAGGCAAGGGAATTTTTACTGGACACACCACGCCACACTGATTGCATAGCGTGGACGCATTCGGCAGGTCTATCGCATTTTCGATGCCGACATAGGCCGGCGTAAGTATTGATCCAATGGGCCCGGGATATACCCAGCCATAAGCATGACCGCCGATGTTCTGATAAACCGGACAGTGGTTCATACAAGCGCCACAGCGGATACAGCGCAATGCCTCGCGGATCTCGGAGGCGAGCACCTTGGTGCGTCCGGCGTCAACGATGATCACATGAAATTCCGTTGGACCTTCCGTATCGCGCGGGCGTTTTGGTCCGGTCGTGAACGAAAGGTAATTGCTGATGGATTGACCGGTAGCCGAGCGGGTCAGCAATCGCAGAAGCAGAGCAGTATCCTCCAGCGTCGGCACGACTTTTTCAATCCCGGTGATCGCTACGTGGACCCGTGGCAGGGTCGTCGTCATGCGGCCGTTGCCTTCGTTCGTAACGATCATCGTGGAACCGGTCTCGGCCACCAGAAAATTCGCTCCGCTGATGCCCATGTCCGCATCAAGGAAGTGCGGGCGCAATATTTCCCTGGCTTCATGGGTCAGCGCCGTTATATCGTTGAGCCGGGGTCGCTTGTGTTTTGTGGCAAACAGGTCGGCAATGTCGTCCTTCGATTTGTGGACTGCGGGGGCAATGATGTGTGATGGCGTCTCGCCAAACTGCTGGATGATGTACTCCCCAAGGTCGGTCTCGCGTACGTCCAGACCCGCGTCCTCCAGCGCGTGGTTGAGATTGGTCTCTTCACCCAGCATGGACTTGGACTTGATTATTTTTCGCACGCCGTGCTTGCGGGCAATTTCAAGCACCAGTTCGTTGACCTCCTGTGGCGTCCGCGCCCAGTGCACGATTGTTCCGGCTGCTTCGGCTCTTTTTTCCCATTCTTCCAGCAACACATCCATGTGCTGAAGGGCGAAGTCTCGAATGCGGGCCGCCGCATCCCGGATCTCTTCAAAATTATCCAGTTCAAGAATGGAACGGGCACGCGCAACCACAAGCTTGCCTTTGGCATTGCGCAACGCTTTTTGCACGCGCTCATTGGCAAGTTGCGCGCGGGCGTTTTGCTTGAAGAGATTCGATGAAACTTGCATGCCCGTTAAGCCTTGGCGCCTGAGCTCGCACGCAGATCTTCTGTCATGCCGGCAAGAACTTCTGCGATGTGTAATACGCGCGTATCCCCGTCGCCTCGTCGACGCAACCGGCCTTCAATATTCAGCATGCAGCCGAGATCGCCGAGCACCAGGGCATCAGCGCCCACCGACTGCACGTCTTCGCATTTTAAGTCGGCTATGCGAGAGGAGATGTCTCCGTATTTCACCGCGAAAGTGCCACCAAATCCGCAGCATTGTTCCGGTTGGTGCATCTCGCGCAAGCTCAGGCCGTCCACCTTGGAAAGCAAGATGCGTGGCTGCGCCTTTACATTCATTTCACGCAGCCCGGAACAGGAATCGTGATAAGTCACGGACCCTTGAAACCGGCCCGGCACGTTCGCTATGTGCGCTACGTTCACCAGAAAATCGGTCAATTCGTACGTCTTTTGCGCAATCGATTGCACAGCGTCGCTAAATTCGGGGAACTCCGCTAACAATTCGGGATAGTGTGCGCGGATCATGCCGCCGCAGGATCCGGACGGCACCACGATGTAATCACAAGTCGCAAACTCATCGATCAGTTTTTTTGCCAGCGCTTGCGCCGCAAGGCGGTCACCAGAGTTGTAACCAGGCTGCCCGCAGCATGTCTGGCCTGTGGGCACAATGACCTCGTAGCCGGCGGACTCCAGCAACTTCAATGAAGCAAACCCGATGCTCGGCCGCATTAGGTCGACTAGGCAAGTCACGAATAAACCAACTTTCATTGAATTCCCGAGGGTCGGGGCCCGACGTTTAGTCAGAGCCGTTTGGGGGCGCGGAAGTGCCGCGAAGAAAGCCGCGGATCATAGCACGGGGTACTTTTCCGCCCGGTCCGGTTGTCGCTCGCTATGCCGGGATGTAAAATTGTCGCATTGCACCATATGGACCGGAAGACGTGGCTGAACCCAATGGCAAAACATCGATACAGGTCATCGAGCGCATGATGGACCTGCTGGACGCGCTGGCCCGCAATGAAGAACCAGTGAACCTTAAACGTCTTGCGAACTCCACGAGCCTGCACCCTTCCACCGCGCACCGTATCCTCAACATGATGGTGGAGTCTCGGATGGTAGACCGGATTGAGCCGGGAACCTACCGGCTCGGGATAAGGTTGCTTGAACTGGGTAATCTTGTGAAGTCGCGCATCAATTTGCGGCAAGAGGCGCTTCCATTCATGCGTCTGTTGCATCAGGAACTGCACGAGACAGTCAATTTGTCCGTGCGTCAGGGCGACGAGATGGTGTATGTCGAGCGACTGCTTTCCGACCGCACAGCCATGCGCGTAGTGCACTTGATCGGCGCGCGCGCGCCTCTTCACGTAACGGCAGCGGGCAAAATCTTCCTGCTTGAAGACGGTCCTGACAAATGCCGCGAATATGCGCACAGAACCGGATTGGAAGTCTTCACCAAGAATACGATCCGTGACCTTGCTTCACTGACTAGAGAACTGGAACGTGTCCGAAAGGTGGGCTATGCGCTTGACACCGAGGAAGCCGAAAGCGGCGTTTCGTGTATCGGCGCCGGCATTTACGACGACGAAGGACGCTTGGTTGCCGGATTGTCGCTTTCTGCTCCTTCCAAACGGATGGAAAAAGCGTGGTTTGCGAAGATCAAGCAGGTGGCGGATGAAATCTCACGGGCGCTCGGACATCTGCCTGGAGCGAAAGCAGCGTGAACGGGTCGGGGACTGCTTAGCTGGCCTGTAGACTTTCAGCCGGATATGCGAAGCAGGTCTGCCTCTATCCAGCGTTTGATGCGATTGGCATCAGCAGTCCGGGAAAGTTTGCCCCAGGAGTCGAGCAGTACGATGATCACGGGCCTGTCTGCGATCATGGCTTGCATGACCAGACACCGCCCCGCTTCGCTGATGTAGCCGGTCTTTGACAGTCCGATGTCCCATTGACGGTTCTTGACCAGCCGGTTTGAGTTCACATACGACAGCAAGCGGTGCCGGCGCCTGTCTTCTGATTCAATCTTGAACGAATCGGAAGTTGTGTATTCGCGAATCAGCGGATAACCATGCGCGGCCGCAACCATCTTCGCAAGATCCTCGGCCGTCGAAACGTTGTCGGGAGTAAGCCCGGTAGGATCCTCGAAATGGGTATTGACCATTCCGATTTCCACTGCCTTCTGATTCATCGCGGCCACGAAAGCCTCTGTGCCGCCTGGAAAATTGCGCGCTAACGCGGCTGCAGCACGGTTTTCGGACGCCATCAACGCCAGTTTGAGCATTTCTGCTCGCATCAAGCTCGTGCCGACTTTCAGCTTGGATCGTGAACCCTTTCGGCGGTCGACATCACTCCGGTCTATGTCAATCGACTCCAACAGCGGCAAGCCTGCGTCCAGTACGACCATCGCCGTCATCAATTTAGTGATCGACGCGATTGGCATAATCTGATCGACGTTTTTGGCGAACAGCGGTAAGCCCGTGTCCTGAGCAAGCACGAGAACCGAGCCGGAACGAAGCCGCAACGCGGCGGGTTTGGCCGCAAAATGTACGTGGCGAACTCCAGGCTCGACGGATTCATCTATTGCAAAAGCCTGAAAGCCGATTAGAGCGAAGGCAACACCGAGGAAAGAAAGGATTGATCTCATTTAAGCGCCTGAAAGTATTTGTTTTTTATTTAATCCCAAGTCGGCCGCCGTGCTTTGCAGGCCTCTTCAATCAATCTTTGCCCGGCTTTCGAGGCCGTTATGCAACATACCAAAAATCAAAGGTTAAGGAAAGAATTTAAACGACCCGTTGAGCTTTGTCGCCATGAATGCTCATTATGTTCGTATTTCGCTAACTTCCCATGCAAACACCGAGCCAACCGGTCGAACTACCGACTTCTTACGGCGATGCATTCTCGAGGGCCTGTAGTTCGCCGACCCGTTCCTGCTGTTGTTGTAGCGTCCACATATGCTCGTAGGTCCCTGCCCTCGCAAGCAGCTCTCTGTGGGTCCCGCGTTCCACAATGCGTCCGGACTCCATCACCAAAATTTGATCGGCGTCCACGATGGTCGAAAGTCGGTGGGCGATCGTCAAGGTAGTACGGCTGATCGCAATGCGGCGAAGCTCGGTCTGGATTGCTTTTTCAGACTTGGAATCGAGCGCCGATGTCGCTTCATCGAAGATCAGGATTTTTGGATTCTTGAGTAAGGCTCGCGCAATCGCAACCCGCTGCTTTTCACCGCCGGAGAGCTTGAGGCCGCGCTCACCGACCATGGTTTCGTATCCGTCTGGCAAGGAGCTGATCAGCTCGTGGATATGTGCTGAACGGGCTGCTTCAACGACTTGCTCCCGTGTGGCGTGGGTATCGCCATACGCAATGTTGTAGTAGATAGTGTCGTTGAATAGGACTGTATCTTGCGGAACGATGCCAATTGCCGCGCGCAGGCTCGTCTGCTTGAGCTTCCTGATGTCTACACCGTTGATCGTAATCCTTCCCCCGGTAACATCGTAAAACCGGAACAGCAGTCTCGCCAACGTGGATTTGCCAGAACCGCTCGCTCCGACCACAGCGACTGTTTGTCCGGCAGGAATCTCAAAGCTGACATCGTGCAAAATGGTTCGGCGCTCTTCATAGCTGAAGTTTACTTTTTCGAACTTCACCGCTGGCAGGCCATTCACAAGATCGATCGCGTCTGGTGAATCCTGCACCTCGCGATTCTCCGAGAGTAAACGAAACATTTTGTCCATGTCGACCAGGGATTGCTTGATTTCGCGGTACACCATGCCAAGAAAATTCAGTGGTATGTATAACTGGATTAGCAGGCCGTTAACCAACACGAGATCCCCGAGCGTCAGTTTCTGGGTCACCACGCCCTGAGCCGCCAGGATCATCAGAGCCGTCACCGCTACTGCAATGACCAGACTCTGGCCGATATTCAGCGCTCCGAGCGAGGCCTCGTTCTTGACATCAGCCGACTCGTATTTCTGAAGACTTTCGTCATAGCGCCTGGCTTCGAATTCTTCGTTGTTGAAGTACTTCACGGTCTCGTAGTTCAGCAGGCTGTCTATAGCGCGCGTATTGGCCTTTGCGTCCAGTTCATTAGCGCGACGGCGGATGTCCATGCGCCACTCGGTCACGACAATGGTGAATCCCAGATATACGACGACTGCGCCCATGGTAATCGCCATGAAACGCCAGTCGAATTTGGCCAGCAGCACGAACGCGACCAGAGTGAATTCGATGACCACCGGAATGATCGAGAACAACATGTAACTTAGCAGCGTTGAGATGCCGCGAGTACCGCGCTCAATGTCCCGCGATACACCACCCGTCTGGCGATCCAGATGAAAGCGCAAACTGAGACTGTGCAAATGCCGAAACACCTGCAGCGCGACCCGACGGATCGCGCGCTTCGCAACTCGCACAAACACGATGTCCCGGAGTTCTGCGAACAGGGTTGTCGATAGCCGCAGCAAGCCGTAGATGGCCAGCAGCGCAAATGGCAGCGCCAGCACCGCCTGTTTCGCATCCAGCGAGTCGATGATTTCCTTCATGACTAGCGGCACACCGACGTTTGCCAGTTTAGCTGCCGTCAAGCAAAGCAGCGCCGTTGCAACCCGTCCTTTGTATTCCAGCAAGTAGGGCAATAGCGTGCGGATGGTTCGCCAGTCGTTACGGCGCCATGCCACCGTGTCGGGTGAGCGCGCGAGGGAAGAAGGTGTCGTCAAAGCCACTTACAAATATAGATTAATGTAGAAGTGTAATCGGTCTAGCAGGTCTGCGACGGCTGAAATCCGTCGGGGTGTCGCTAGGTAGCGTACTTGCGGATAGGGGTCGGTTCCGTCAACGCGCTGCCAATGCTGTTATATTGTCGCGCTGTCGCGGCGCCGAGCTAAAATTTTGCTTAAGTCGGCCCAATGATTTTCCACGCTGATTGGATTCGATATGGGCTCCTTTGTTCGATGGTTCCTCGGTTTGCTTATTGTGGCGGGGCTGCTGCTGGCTGCATACACCTGGACGGTATTGCACTGGAGTTATTCTGCGGGCGAGCGCGCGGGATACGTGCAGAAACTGTCAAAGAAGGGATGGATTTGCAAAACCTGGGAAGGGGAACTGGCCCTGATTACCATGCCGGGTACGGTCGGGGAAAAATTCTATTTCAGCGTACGCGATGATGGCATGGCGAATGAGATCAATCGTTCTTTGGGTCGTCGCGTTTCGCTCACCTATGAGGAACACGTCGGATTGCCGTCCAGCTGCTTCGGAGAGACAGGACACTTTATTACCGCGGTCAAAGTCATCGATGATCCGGCTCAACTGGCTCCTGCACCCTCACAAGTTGCGCCGCCGAATCCCCCAGCTGTTGCACCTTCCAAGCAGTAATTTCGCGATCACCGGTGAGCTCGAGTGCAGTGGTGCCGTGCGGAGGCAGGACGGCTTTTTTTGCGGTGTGATTGGCCGGTTACGCGCCGGCGCAACGAGTCTCAGATCTTCCGAACAAGCCGGCAAGACAACGCAATATGGTCGGATACCTTTGACCAGGAATGACCATGATGCGCTTGTGCAAGCTCGATCGAAAATCCGCGGACATAAATACGGTCGAGATGCAGCATGGGAAGTATTGCGGGGTAACTTCGGGCGGGTCGTCCGGACGTGGTCTCAAAGACCTCCATGACTTCCAGCGATTTCACCAAAGCATCACTCGCATAGCGGCGCCAATCATTGAAATCACCCGCGATGACGAGGGGCGCGTCCGCCGGCACAAGTTGCTCAATGCGGTTTTTGATAAGCGTAATCTGTTTTTTGCGCCAATGACCAAGCAGGCCAAGATGCACGTTGACGCAATGTAATGCATGCCGCCACCCCGGTACTGTTATTTCGCAGTGCAGAAGGCCGCGACTTTCACTGTCGTGCATGGAAATGTCGATGTTGTCCCAACGCGATATCGGATACTTGCTGAGTATGGCGTTGCCATGGTGACCATGGTCGTACACCGCGTTCTTGCCATAAGCAAAATCCTTCCAGATCGAATCGGCAAGAAATTCGTGTTGCGGCGCGGAGGGCCAGTTGCTGTGGCGCGTGGAATTGGTTTCGTGGGCGCCTTGCACCTCCTGCAGGAATACAACGTCTGCGCCGATGCCGCGTAGCCTGTCGCGAAGGTCGTGCACGGACATGCGCCGTTTGAATTGAGAAAACCCTTTGTGAATGTTGTAAGTAACGACCTGGAGTTTTTCCATTTTTAGTTCTTTTTGTCCGGAGGTGAATCAAGCAACCATTATTTCTTGCCTGGCAGCGATTCACCATTCCGTCTTTTTTCGATTTCACGGACCATCGCGACGAAGCGCTTTTCCAAATTCCTGCGCACCACCAGTGTGCCAATAAAGGGCGGGAACTCAAAATCCGGCGTGAAACTGCCCTCGTAACGCAATTGCATACCCTTTTCCCGGGCTTCGAAACGATAAATGCCGTGCATCTGCTTGAAGTTTCCCGCTATTGCGTCGGCGACAATGCGACCATTGGGAAATTCTGTAATGGCTAATCGTACACGCATCGGGAATTTAAAAAACAGCATGCGCGCCTCGCCAATCTGATCCACTACAACGTTGAAGCCCTTTCGGGATACAACTTTGCTTTCCTGCAGCCCCGGTATGAATTCGGTGAGGTGGTCGTAGTCGGTAACCACTTTCCACGCGTCCGCCACATCGACCTGGATCAGTGCCGTTGCGTCTACTTCAAAGCTGTCGCCATGGCGGCTCGCGTTGACGTGAACTTCTGCAGCCATACCGAGCGCTGACGACGCGCAGAACCACAATGAAACGACGCACACTAGCGGGCCCCGGCCGTGAACGCCCGACGGCACACCAACATGGGCAATTTTGCCGGTCAAGACACCGAGAGCATCCGTTCCAGCGCAATGCGCGCGAGCTTCGCATCGTGCCCCGGCACCTTGATCTGGTTGACGACCTTTCCTTGTGCCAGATTCTCCAGCGTCCAGGCGAGATGCTGTGGATCGATACGCGCCATGGTCGAGCACATACAGACTAGAGGCGCCATGAACTGAATTTGCTTGCCTTGCGGCTTGAATTCTTCGGCGATGCGATTGACCAGATTTAGTTCTGTGCCGACCAACCAACGGGTATTGGCGGGAGCCGCAGCTATGGTTTTAATGATGGTCTCTGTCGAACCAACGTAATCTGACAGCTTGCAGACTTCAAATTTGCATTCGGGGTGCGAAATGACGATCCCGTCCGGATGCAGGTTGCGGAATCTCAGGATGTGCTGCGGCTGGAACATCTGGTGCACCGAACAATGCCCCTTCCACAGCAAAATTTTAGCCTCTCTGATCTGTTCGATTGTGAGCCCGCCCATCGGCTCATCGGGGTCCCATACCGGCATGCGCTCCAGTGGAATACCCATCTGGTGCCCACTCCATCGGCCCAGGTGTTGATCAGGAAAGAACAGCACCTTCTCGCGCCGCTTGAAAGACCATTCGAGAACTTTCCCGGCGTTTGATGAAGTGCAAACGATGCCGGCGTGCTCACCACAGAACGCTTTGAGATCGGCCGCCGAATTGATGTATGTCACCGGTGTAACAAACTGCTCCGGATCGACCACATCGGACAATTCGCGCCATGCCCGCTCTACTTTGGGCAAACTCGCCATATCAGCCATGGAACAACCGGCCGCCATGTCAGGCAGCACGACGGTCTGACCTTCCCTCCCGAGAATATCGGCGACTTCGGCCATGAAATGCACGCCGCAGAACACGACGTATTCTGCATCGGTATTTCCGGACAGCTTGGACAAACGCAGCGAATCGCCGGTCAGATCGGCATGCTTGTAAACGTCAGCTCGCTGGTAATGATGTCCGAGAATCACTACCCGGCTGCCGAGCGCTTTTTTGGCCGCGACAACGCGCGCCTCGCAGTCGTCATCCTCCAGTTGGCTGTAGCGGTTGAAATCAATTGCGGCAGCGGGCATATCGAACGTTCTTTCCGTTGTCAAAATTCACTAGAAAACCATACCACAATGAGACAAGAATCGACGCAAAACGTTGCATCAGACGGTATTGCGCGCCAATTCGGGAAGCGCTCGCAGCACCTTGGCATTGCTCCATGAAAAAACCTTCTCGGCCGCCCGGTCATAAGGCATCCAGGCGAAGCGGACGTGTTCTCGTGGTGACAGCGTTACCGGCCTGGCCTCAGGCAGGCGCAACCCGAACACATGCTCCGTATTGGTCACAATGCCCGGTGCGTAGCGCCAGCGCCATTCCGGATAGATTTCAAATGTATTGGTCAAGCTCCAATCGGATAGCACACCGTCGTTCACGTCCAGCCCCGTCTCTTCGAGAACCTCCCGTGTCGCAGTCTCCCGGAGGCTCTCTCCGTCGTCCTGACTACCAGTCACCGACTGCCAGAAGCCCGGCCGGTCAGCGCGCTCAATCAGCAACACCTGCAAGTCAGGCGTGTAGATGATTACGAGCACAGAAACCGGAATCTTGTATTTCACATTGTTCGCTTTTGGCCGACGTTGCTTTGTCCTCGCTAGACCGCCTTCGGCGCGTCGGTCTGTCGCAGCCGGATATGCAATTCACGCAGTTGCTTCTCGTCCACGGCGCTCGGCGCCTTGCACATCAGGTCCTGTGCGCGTTGGGTTTTCGGAAACGCGATCACATCGCGAATTGAATCGGCCCCGGCCATCATGGTCACAATGCGGTCGAGACCAAAGGCCAATCCGCCATGCGGTGGCGCGCCGAATTGCAGCGCATCGAGCAGAAATCCGAATTTCTGTTTAGCCTCGTCCGGCCTGATATTCAGGGCACTGAACACCTTTGACTGGATTTCCTGTCGATGAATACGCACTGAGCCGCCGCCGATTTCCCAGCCGTTGAGCACCAGGTCATAAGCTTTTGCCAGTGCCTTGCCTGGCTCGCTGTCGAGCAGGCTTTCGTGCCCTTCCATGGGACTGGTGAACGGATGATGCAAAGCGTCCCAGCGTTTTTCCTCTTCGTTCCAATCGAACATGGGAAAGTCGATCACCCACAACGGACACCACGTTTTTGCCGCATAGCCCTTCTCGTGTCCGATCTTCGCACGCAGTGCACCGAGCGCATCGTTAACCACCTTGGCTTTGTCCGCGCCAAAGAAAATCAAGTCGCCGTCCTTGGCACCGGAACGCTCTATGGTGATCCTCAGTGCTTCATCGGAGAGGTTCTTGACGATCGGTGACTGAAGACCCTCGCGTCCTTTGGCTGCTTCGTTGATCTTGATGTAGGCCAGCCCTTTGGCGCCATAGATCGCCACAAACTCGGTATAGCTGTCGATTTCGCCGCGCGTTAGTGCACCCCCACCCGGGATGAGCAGCCCCGCGACCCGGCCGTTCGGCGCATTTGCGGCAGCCGAAAACACTTTGAAATCGACCGTTTTCATTGCATCGGTAAGCTCGGTTAATTCAAGCGGCACGCGCAAGTCGGGTTTGTCCGAGCCGAACCTGAGCATCGCTTCAGCAAAGGTAATACGCGGAAAGGGGTCCGGCAGGTCCACTTGCAAGACTCCTTTGAAGATGCTGCGGATCAACGCCTCCATCAGCGCCGTGATTTCCGCCACCCCGAGGAATGAAGTCTCGATATCGATCTGCGTGAACTCCGGTTGGCGGTCGGCGCGCAGATCCTCGTCGCGGAAACATTTCGTGATCTGATAATAGCGGTCGAAGCCAGCTACCATCAGCAACTGTTTGAACAGCTGCGGTGACTGCGGCAACGCGAAGAACTCTCCCGCGTGCACCCTGCTCGGCACCAGGTAATCGCGCGCGCCCTCCGGCGTGGACTTGGTCAGCATCGGCGTCTCGATGTCAATGAAACCGTGCGCGTCTAGAAAACGCCGCACCGCCATTGCGACTTTGTAACGCAAGCGCAGATTTTTCTGCATCTGCGGTCTGCGCAGATCGAGGTAACGATATTCAAGCCGCACCATTTCCGAAAGGTTTTCATCATCCATCTGGAATGGCGGAGTTGCCGACGTGTTGAGGATGTCAATCGATCGAGCAAGTACCTCGACTTCTCCAGAAATCAAATTGGGATTAACTGTCCCCGCCGGGCGGTCTCGTACCAGTCCGGTTACTTCAACGACAAATTCGTTGCGAATCTTCTCGGCAGTGGCAAAAGTTTTGGCGTTATCCGGGTCACACACGATCTGCACCAAGCCTTCGCGGTCGCGAAGGTCAATGAATATCACTCCTCCATGATCGCGCCGGCGGTGGACCCACCCATAAAGAGTGACCGTCTGACCGAGATGGGCGGAGCAGACGAGCCCACTATATTCAGTACGCATAATTGTTGTTCGAAGAATAACGTTCGTTTTGCAAGATGCAGCTGAAGGGGCCGATTACGGCCGGCGAACGTTGGCTGCTCGACTCTCCGGAGCCACTACACCCATAGAGATGATGTACTTCAATGCCTCGTCCACATTCATGTCAAGTTCGATCACGTCCGCCTTCGGCATCATGAGAAAAAATCCAGACGTGGGATTAGGCGTAGTGGGTACATAGATACTCACATAGTCCCCCGTCAGATAATTCGCCACATCACCGCCCGGTTGTCCTGTCAAAAAAGCGATAGTCCAGGAACCCTGCCGAGGATATTGAACCAGCAACGCCTTGCGAAATGCCAGACCCGACGACGAGAACAATGTATCGGAAACCTGCTTGACGCTTGAATACAGCGATTTGACGACCGGGATCCTGCTTAGGAGCGATTCCCAGATCTTTACCAGGCGCTGGCCGATGATGTTAGCGCCCAGCATGCCGGTCAGGATGACGACAGCCAGCGTCAACAGTACACCCAGTCCTGGAATATTAAAGCCGAGCCATTCCCGCGGCTGCCAGTTGTCAGGCAGCAGGAGCAGGCTCTGGTCGAGTGTGCCCACCAGCACGCTTAGTACCCACACTGTGATGACCAGCGGCACCCAGATCAATAGACCTGTGATCAGATATTTCTTCAAAGATGGTCGAGACGGCATTTGAGGCGAACCGTATGCATTTTCATTACACTTGAAGCAAGGAAATATATTTACTGAGTAGTGCTTGCTGTTGCGCTGTCAGAAGCCTTATCCGGTTTGCTTTCTTTGCTTTCTTTGCTTTCTTTCCTCTCTTCCTTCGCCGTTTCCCCGCCGGCGGCTTTACCGGAATCCGGTTTCTTCTCTGCGTCCGCGGTTTTGCCTTCCGGATTTTCCTTCTCCTTACCGGCCTTGGCACCTCCGCCCTTGAAGTCGGTTGCGTACCAGCCGCTGCCCTTCAGCTGAAATCCCGCAGCACTGATTAATTTGCTTAACTTGGCCTCCCCACATGCGGGACACTCGCGCAACGGCGGGTCAGACAGTTTTTGCAGGACTTCCTTCTTATGTCCGCAATGGGTGCACTTGTATTCGTAAATAGGCATGTTATCTCTCACAAAAACAACGGAAATTATACCGTATCAGACCAGCAACGACGCCCCTGGATGAGAGGTTGGAATTTCGGTTCCGCCGTTTAGCGATAGATTGGATGGCTATAATCGGGCATCCCATTCTGGTTTTGAAACATGAGCAGTCAGCGACCGTTCTGGCCATATCCACGCATCATTGCCCATCGCGCAGGGGGTGTCCTTGCGCCGGAAAATACCTTGGCGGGGATCCGAATGGCGCGCAATTTCGGCTACAGCGGGATCGAAATCGATGTCAAGTTGAGCGCGGATGGGGTTGCGTTACTAATGCACGATGACACCTTTGAGCGCACTACGAATGGACTGGGACTAGTGGAAGAGTCGGGTTATCAGGATATCGCCAAGCTTGACGCGGGCGGCTGGTTCGGCAACGAATTCAGCGGCGAACCCGTTCCCAGTTTCGCAGCCGCGTCTGCCCTCTGCCGGCAAAACGGCATCTGGGCCAACATCGAAATCAAGCCCAGCCCCGGTTTCGAACGGCAGACAGGGGAAGTGGTCTCTCGCATGGCAAAGCTGCTGTGGAGCGGCGCACATCCGCCCCCCCTGCTGTCCTCGTTTTCGCCCCTTGCGCTGGAAGCCGCGGCGGTGGAATCACCCGATCTGCCTCGAGCCCTTTTGGTGGTCGAACCACCGCAAAACTGGCTTGCGCAACTTGAACGGCTGCAGTGCGTTGCGCTGCATGTCAGCTATGAGCATGTGAGCACGCATCTAGTAAGAGCCGTCCACGAATCAGGTCGGGGTGTGCTGACCTATACGGTCAATGATTCGGAGACGGCAGTCGATTTGCTGGAATGCGGCGTAGATGCGCTAGTTACGGACCAGTTGGATATTATTCCGCCCGGGTTTGCCTGATCTCGGGTCGTGCGCTTTGGTCGCGGACTGCGCTGTTCGGCCGCTATGCCGCAGAGCGTACCGCTTGTTGCGACTCAAATTGAGTCATCAGCTCGGCCTGCTTCGCCGCAGCGATCTTGCGGCTGTTTTCCTTGATGTGCCCATAACCCCGGATGTCCTCCGGGATCGATGCGATTTTTACAGCTAGGGCATGATTGCTATTGCTCAATGTGTCTATCAGTCGCCCTATCGTGGCCTCGTACTCGCCTATCAGCCGGCGTTCCATGCGGCGCTCTTGGGTATAGCCAAAAATATCAAACGGGGTGCCGCGCAACCCGCGCAATCTGGAAAGCAGTTTGAATACCAGGAAGACCCAGTTTCCGTATTCTGCCTTGCGCAACTCGCCGGTAACTGGATCGCGTTTCGCAACCAGCGGCGGCGCTAGATGAAAATGCAGTTTGTAGTCGCCTTCGAACTGCGATTTGATGTTCTGCATGAATGCGGGATCAGCGTACAAGCGTGCCACTTCGTACTCGTCTTTATAGGCGAGCAGCTTGAAGTAATAACGCGCAACCGCTTCAGCAAGTCCGCTAAGGCCCTTGGTGCGCGCCAATTCTGCATGCCGCACCTTGTCGACCAGTTTGCGGTACTTATCGGCGTACTGCGCATCTTGATAACTGGTCAGGAACGCAACGCGCCGGGCAATTAGTTCATCAAGCGTCTGCGAAATGCGCGTGGTTGTCGAGACCTGAGTCTTCGGGGCGATGAGTCGCTCTACAGCAGGGAGATCGACCGCTGCACGGCGGCCCCACATGAAGGCGGCCTGGTTCATTTTGACTGCTGCGCCATTCAGTTCGATGGCCTTGTTGATCGCTTGCGCAGAGACCGGGACCAATCCGCGCTGGAACGCGAAGCCGAGCATCAACAGATTGGTGGCAATGGAATCCCCCAACAATGCGGTCGCAATTCGCGTTGCGTCCACGAATTCGGCATTCTGGTCGCCCACGCCTTTGGTGATGGTCCGCCTCAGCGACTGCCCGGGAAAAAGCATGTTCGCGTTGCGCGTAAACTCTCCAGTCATCTGCTGATGTGTGTTCACGACCATGCGCGTGCCGGCACGCGTGGTATCCATGGTTTTCTGGCTTGCTGAAACAACGAAATCACAGCCGAGCACCAGTTTTGCTCCACCGGACCCCAGACGCACCGTCTTGATGTCTTCCGGGCGTGATGCGATTTGTAGATGACTCCAGACCGCGCCGCCCTTCTGCGCAAGCCCGGCCATGTCTAGCGCGCCGAATCCCTTGTTCTCGAGATGCGCCGCCATGCCAACGATTGCGCCGATCGTCACCACACCGGTGCCACCAACGCCGGTCACCATGATGCCGTACGGCTGCTCCAGCTTTGGCAGATCCGGTTCCGGAACCGCCGCGAACAACGCTTCGACGTTCTGCCCGGCCGGCGCGCTTTGGCCCTTGCGCACACCCCCGCCATGCACCGTGACAAAGCTCGGGCAGAATCCTTTCACGCACGAGAAATCCTTGTTGCAGGATGACTGGTCGATCATGCGCTTGCGACCGAATTCGGTCTCCAGAGGCAGTACCGATACGCAATTTGATTTGACCCCGCAGTCTCCGCAACCTTCGCATACCAGATCATTGATGAACGCGCGCTTGGCCGGATCCGGATACTGATTGCGCTTGCGACGCCGACGTTTTTCGGCGGCACAAGTCTGATCATAGATAATGACTGACAAACCCGGAATTTCGCGGAATTCGCGCTGTACCTGATCGTAGTCGTCGCGATGGTGAATGGTCACTCCTGGCGCCCATTCAGCGCTGGAGGAATATTTTTCCGGCTCGTCGGTCACTACTGCAATTTTCTTGGCGCCTTCCCCATGTACCTGCAGCGTGATCTGCGGCACCGTGAGTGGCCCATCGACATGTTGCCCGCCGGTCATTGCAACCGCATCGTTGTAGAGGATCTTGAATGTGACATTCACGCCCGAAGCGGCAGCAGCGCGCACTGCAAGAAGTCCGGAGTGGTAGTAGGTTCCATCACCGATGTTCTGGAACATGTGCGCCGTCTTGACGAACGGTGCTTCACCAACCCAGCTCGCACCTTCTCCGCCCATCTGGGTATAGCCGGCGGTACTGCGGTCCATGAACTGCGCCATGAAATGACAACCGATTCCCGCCAGAGCGCGCGAACCTTCCGGCACCCGCGTACCCGTGCTGTGCGGGCAACCAGAACAAAAATACGGCGTGCGATCCATTGCCGGTTTTTCCAGCACGCGCGCTTGCAACCGTTCCTGTTCGGCGACGCAAGCGGCAAGCTGCGCATCGCTCACCCGCACCAGCAACCGGCGTCCGATGGCAACCGCAATCTCGTTAGGGTCAAGTGCTGCGTTGGACCGGAACAGGATCTTGCCAGCTTCATCATGCTTGCCGACTATCTGCGGCGCGTCCGGCTTCCCGTACAGAACCTCTTTCAGTTGCGGCTCAACCAATCCGCGCTTTTCTTCTACGACAATTATTTTTTCCAGGCCTTGTGCGAATTGCGCTGCCTTGCTTGGCTCGAGCGGCCACGGCATGCCAATCTTGTACACGCGCAGGCCCAAGCGGGCCGCTTCACCCTCGTCAATGCCAAGGTATTGCAAGGCCTGGCGCACATCCATGTAGGATTTGCCGCAGGTTGCGATGCCAAGCCTGGCATTCGGCGAATCCATTATGATCTGATCCAGCCCATTGCTTAGGGCAAACGCCTTTGCCGCTTCGAGCTTATACGTGTGCAGCCGCGCTTCCTGCTCGAGGGGCGCATCCGGCCAGCGGATATTAAGTCCGCCTTCCGGCATCTTGAAATCGGTAGGAACGGCAATGCGTACGCGTGCGGGATCGACATTGACTGAAGCGCTCGCATCAATCGTGTCTTTCATGCATTTAAGGCCTACCCAACAACCTGAATAGCGCGACAGCGCCCAGCCATAAAGACCGTAATCAAGCAGTTCCTGCACGCCGGCCGGATTCAGAATCGGCATCATGGCATCCACCATGGCAAATTCGCTTTGGTGTGCCGTGGTCGAAGACTCGCAGGTGTGGTCGTCACCCATCAGGCAAACCACACCGCCAAGGGCTGCCGAGCCGGCCAGGTTGCCATGGCGGAACGCATCTCCGGTCCTGTCCACACCCGGCCCCTTGCCGTACCACATGGCATATACGCCGTCATACTTGTTGTCCCCGTCGAGGTGGGCCTGTTGCGTGCCCCAACACGCGGTGGCCGCCAAGTCTTCATTGACGCCTGGCTGGAAGACAATGTTGTGCGCGGCAAGGTGCTTGCCCGCCGCCCAGAGCTGCTGGTCCAATCCGCCGAGCGGTGAACCGCGATATCCCGAGATGTAGCACCCCGAAGTAATGCCAGCCGCGCGGTCGCGCAAGTGCTGCATGATCGGCAGGCGCACCAACGCCTGCGTGCCAGTCAGGAACACACGTCCCGATTGCAGAATGTATTTGTCGTCAAGCGTGACGCTGGCCAAAGTCATGGCAGTATTCTCTTGCAGGGTTCCAAATTACTGCATTCAAGTTGCAGCCGAAAAATCTTTTTCATAGTCTCGCTTCCGTGAAACGCCGGTGAATTTCCGCGGCGCTCGACGACTTGAGATCTTTAGTGTCACCCCTCGCACCAAAATTCCTTCCAACAGCGACTGCCAACCGGCACGCAGCATCTAGAACGGGATGTCGTCTTCCAGGTCATCAAACCCACTTCCCTTGCCCGCTGCGGCGGTAGGGGCTTTCTTTGCAGGAGCGGTCGACGAACGGGAAGGCGCTTCTTCCTCGACGGGTGGCATTCTTTCCGATCCACCCGAACGTGAACCGAGCATTTGCATGCGATCGGCACGGATCTCCGTCGTATAGCGTTCCTGGCCTTCCTTGTCGGTCCATTTACGCGTCTGCAGCTTGCCTTCAATATAGACTTGCGAGCCCTTTTTCAAGTATTCGCCCGCAATTTCGGCGGTTTTGCCAAACATGGCCACCCGGTGCCATTCGGTCTGTTCCTGTTTCTCACCACCCTTGTCTTTCCACGTTTCAGTGGTAGCGATAGTGATATTGGCCACCGCGTCGCCGCTAGGCATGTAACGCACCTCTGGATCGCGCCCAAGGTTGCCGATCAGGATCACTTTATTTACCGAAGCCATTGCTCAAGTCTCCCCAGCCAGTAGTTTGATGACATTTTGTTCGTCGAAGCTGTTGCTGTCCACTTTAAGGTACGCTACTCCGTCGCCGCCAAGGTTGACTTCCGCTACCCCGGGCAATGCCGACAGGCCGTGCACCAGTCCGGAAAGCATTCTCGTGTCTGCACGTGGCAACTGATACCAGCGTGTCTCGAAATTACGCGGCACTCGCATACCGAAGGCCAGCAGCAACCAGATAATAGCCAGTGTGCCGCAAAAGCCGAATACGGCCGAGGCACCGAAATGCTGCGACAACCAGCCGCCGCATGCTGCACCCACAAACGTGCCGATAAATTGCACCGAGCTGTAAACGCCTATGGCCGTGCCTCTCGCGCCGGCTGGAGCCAGCTTGGAGATCATCGACGGCAGCGTTGCCTCCAGCAGATTGAATGCCGCAAAGAAAAACAGCAGACCGGTCACCAGCGGGAACAATGCTCGACCGGAAAACATTAGTAAACCAAGTGCGCTTATCAATACCGCCAGCGAGCAGATGAATACCGGCTTTTGCAGTGATTTGCGTTCTGCGAGAAGCATGGCGGGAAACATGATCACGATGGAGCCCATCATGACAGGCAGATAAACGTGCCAATGACTGCTGGATGGCAAATGGGCCTGCAGCGCGAATGGCACCACCACGAACAGAGCCATCAGAGTTCCGTGCAGCGCGAATATGCCGTAGTTGAGCCGCAGCAGTTGCGTGTCGCGTAACACAGACTGCAACGAGGCCTGCTGGGCCGGTATTTTTATCGCACCGGTTTGGTCAGGCTCCGGTACCACCATGCGCGTGACGAACAGCGCTCCAATGGCCAGGAATCCGGTCAATGCGAATATGCCCGAGACACCGATGAAGCGATCGAGTACGGGCCCTGCAGCCATGGACAGCACGAACGCAGCCCCGATCGTCATGCCGATGATCGCCATGGCCTTGGTACGTTGGTCTTCGCGTGTCAAATCGGCGGCCAGTGCAATCACCGCTGCGGAAATAGCTCCAGCGCCCTGGATTATCCGACCCAAGATGATCAGTTGTATGTTTTGCGCCAGCGCGGCGATAAAGCTTCCTGCCGCGAAAATCACCAAACCGAGGTAAATCGTACGCTTGCGTCCCCAGTGGTCCGACAACCAGCCGAACGGCACCTGCAAAGTCGCTTGCGTGAGCCCATAGGCGCCCAGCGCGATTCCAACCATGGTATGGCTGCTCCCGCCAGGCAGTTTCGCCGCGTACAGCGCAAACACGGGCAGGATGATAAACATGCCCAGCATGCGCAATCCAAAAATGCCGGCCAGTCCAAAGCTGGCGCGCAACTCGCGGTGCGTCATGCGGTCTGATGGCGGCATTCTGGACTGTGCTGAACAGCGGTTGGGAAACGCTTTTGAAGTGCAGTATATTAACAGGTTGACCAAACACTCATTCATCGAATGGATTTCATTCGCGTGCGCGGCGCACGCACACACAACCTCAAAAACATCAATCTCGATCTGCCGCGCAACCGCTTGATCGTGATTACCGGCTTGTCGGGGTCGGGCAAGTCGTCGCTTGCTTTCGATACGCTGTACGCCGAAGGCCAACGCCGCTATGTCGAATCATTGTCGGCTTACGCAAGACAATTTCTGCAGTTGATGGAAAAACCGGACGTGGATTTGATTGAAGGTTTGTCACCGGCCATTTCCATTGAACAGAAAGCAACCAGCCATAATCCTCGTTCAACCGTTGGCACGGTCACGGAGATCCACGATTATCTTCGGCTGCTGTATGCCCGTGTGGGGGAACCGCATTGCCCTGACCACGGCGAGCCGTTGTCGGCGCAAAGCATCTCTCAAATGGTGGACCACGTCCTGCAATTCCCGGAAGACTCGCGCCTCATGATTCTTGCGCCGCTGGTTGCCGAGCGCAAAGGCGAAAATCTGGATTTGTTCGACGAGTTGCGTGCACAGGGCTTTGTGCGCGTGCGCGTCGATGGAAAAGTCTCTGATATCGATAGTGTCCCAAAACTTTCCAAGACCAGGAAGCACACAATCGAAATCGTTATCGATCGCCTCAAAGTGCGCGCAGACTTGCAACAGCGCCTCGCCGAATCGTTCGAAACTGCGCTGCGCCACGCCGATGGGCGTGCGCTGGCGGTGGAAATGGATAACGGGAAGGAACATCTGTTTTCGTCCAGGTTCGCCTGCCCGATCTGCAGTTATTCGCTGGCCGAACTGGAGCCAAGGCTATTCTCGTTCAACAACCCGATGGGGGCATGTCCGCGCTGCGACGGTTTGGGACAGATAATTTTTTTCGACCCAAAACGCGTTGTTGCATTTCCGCACATGTCGTTGGCTGCCGGCGCGATAAAAGGTTGGGACAAACGCAATCAATTCTATTTTGAAATGATTGGCAGCCTTGCCCGGCAGTACGGTTTCGACATTGACGCACCATTCGAACAACTTCCCGAAGACGTGCGCAAATTGATTCTGTATGGCACCGGCCGCGAAAAGGTGCGGTTCGTCTACGTCGGTGAGCGCGGCAATAAGTACCAGCGCGAACATCCATTCGAAGGTATTTTGCCAACCCTGGAAAGGCGTTACAGGGAAACAGATTCGGCGGCCGTACGTGAAGAGCTGACCAAATATGTCGCCAGTCAGCCATGTCCTGACTGCAACGGCACGCGGCTGCGGCGCGAAGCACGCAATGTGTTCGTTGCCGGCAAGGCGATCTTCGAAATCAGCGCATTGCCGCTGAAGCTGGCACAGCAGTTTTTTCAGCAGATGAGGTTATCCGGAGCAAAGCTTGCGATATCGGAAAGGATCGTGCAGGAAATTAGCAAGCGGTTGCAGTTTTTAGTCAACGTCGGCCTGGATTACCTTGCCCTTGATCGCGCAGCGGACACGCTTTCTGGCGGCGAATCACAACGTATCCGGCTGGCTTCGCAAATTGGCTCAGGATTGACGGGCGTAATGTACGTGCTCGACGAACCGTCGATTGGCCTGCACCAGCGGGACAACGATCGTTTGCTGAAGACTTTGCAGGATCTTCGAGATCTCGGCAACTCGGTCATAGTGGTGGAACATGATGCGGATGCCATTCGGAGTGCGGACTTTGTTGTCGACATGGGCCCCGGTGCCGGCGTGCACGGCGGACGCATCGTCGCTGAAGGAACGCCAGCTCATATCGCCGCAAGTTCGGAATCCCTTACCGGACAATATTTATCCGGTACTAGACGTATTGCAATGCCGTCCTTGCGACACACTCCGCAACCCAACCAGGTGCTGCGGCTGCTGGGGGCGCGTGGCAATAATCTGAAAAATGTGAATCTTGAACTGCCGGTGGGATTGCTGGTGTGTATAACAGGCGTCTCCGGGTCCGGCAAATCGACACTCATCAACGACACTCTGTACAACGCCGTGGCCCAGCATTTGTACGGCAGCACTGCAGAATCGGCGGCGCACGACGAAATACAGGGACTGGAATTTTTCGACAAGGTCGTCAACGTGGATCAAAGTCCGATCGGACGCACGCCGCGTTCCAATCCCGCGACCTACACCGGCTTGTTCACACCGATCCGCGATTTGTTCGCAGGCGTGCCAATGGCGCGCGAACGCGGCTACGGAGCGGGTCGTTTTTCCTTCAACGTCAAAGGTGGGCGGTGCGAGGCGTGCCAGGGTGACGGCGTGCTTAAAGTGGAGATGCACTTCTTGCCGGACATCTATGTAACGTGCGACGTGTGTCACGGCAAACGCTACAACCGTGAGACCTTGGAGGTCCAGTATAAGGCCCGGAACATTTACGAGGTACTCGATATGACGGTTGAGCAGGCGCGAGATTTTCTAAACGCTGTTCCCGTCCTCGCGCGCAAGCTGGAGACGCTGCTGGACGTCGGATTGGGCTACATCCGCCTCGGACAAAGTGCGACGACCTTGTCGGGCGGTGAGGCGCAGCGCGTAAAACTTGCATTGGAACTATCGAAGCGCGACACCGGGCGTACGTTGTACATCCTTGACGAGCCCACCACGGGATTGCATTTTCACGACATCGATTTGTTGCTTGCGGTGCTGCACCGGCTTCGCGACCGCGGCAACACCGTCGTGGTGATCGAGCACAATCTGGATGTCGTGAAGACGGCCGATTGGGTTATCGATCTCGGGCCGGAGGGCGGCGATGGAGGCGGATGCGTCATTGCGCAGGGGACACCGGAAACCATCGCAAATGATGCCTCTTCGTATACCGGCCGCTATCTGAGCCAGGTGATTGGCCACAAGCCCGTACCTAAGCGGCTTGCCGCCGGCTAGCCGGCAAAAAAAAGCCGGGTGAGCCCGGCTTTTTAATAGATCAGTGTGCGTCTTGATCAGCTCTTCGCGGCCTTGGGTTCTTCCGTAATTTCCGGACGGTCGAGCAATTCGATCAGCGCCATTGGAGCGTTATCGCCCTGCCGAAAACCGAATTTAAGGATGCGCAGGTAACCCCCGCTGCGGTTTGCGAAGCGAGGCCCGAGTTCGTTGAACAGCTTGAGCACCATTTCGCGGTCGCGCAGGCGCGAAAAAGCCAAACGCCGGTTGGCCAGCGAAGGTTTTTTGGCAAGCGTGATGATAGGCTCGGCCACGCGGCGAAGTTCCTTCGCCTTCGGCAGCGTGGTTTTAATGACCTCGTGCCTCAACAATGAATTCGTCATGTTGCGCAGCATGGCGAGCCGATGGCTGCTGGTGCGGTTTAGCTTTCGCAATCCGAGTTGGTGACGCATTTCCTATCCCCTTAAACCTTTTCGAGTCCGACCGGCGGCCAGTTTTCGAGTTTCATACCGAGCGTCAGCCCGCGCGAAGCAAGAACTTCCTTGATCTCATTTAGCGATTTGCGGCCCAGGTTCGGCGTCTTCAGCAACTCCGTTTCGGTGCGTTGTATCAGATCGCCAATGTAATAAATATTTTCCGCCTTGAGGCAGTTTGCCGAACGCACCGTAAGCTCCAGATCGTCCACCGGACGCAGCAGAATTGGATCGACCTGCGGAGCTTTTGGTTGCTCGATCGGCGCTGGCGTTCCCTTTAAATCTGCAAACAGTGACAATTGATCCACCAGTATGCGAGCGGCGTAGCGAATGGCTTCCTCAGGCTCGACCACACCGTTGGTTTCAATATCCATGATTAATTTATCGAGGTCGGTGCGCTGTTCCACGCGCGCCGATTCAACCGCATAGCTGACCCGCTTCACCGGGCTGAATGAAGCGTCCACCATAATGTTACCGATGGTCCGGCCTTCCTTCACCAATGCACGCGTCGTAGCGGGGACGTAGCCGCGGCCGCCTTCCACTTTGATCTGCATGTCGAGCTTGCCGCCGGGGGCAAGATGCGCAATGACATGTTCCGGATTGATGATTTCCACGTCGTGCGACCCTTCAATGTCACCCGCGGTAACTACGTTCTCTCCCTGCTTCTTGAGATTAAGAACGACTTCATCGCGATTGTGCAATTTCAGCACGATACCCTTCAGATTGAGCAGGATATCAACGACATCCTCCTGCACACCGTCAATGGTGGAATACTCGTGCAGTACGCCGTTGATCTTGACTTCGGTAGGCGCGAAGCCGGGCATTGACGACAGCAGCACCCGGCGCAGGGCATTACCGAGGGTATGGCCATAACCGCGTTCGAACGGCTCCATCGTAACCTTCGCATGGAAGGCGGAGATGGTTTGTACATCAATGATTCGCGGCTTCAGAAAGCTGCTTTGCATAAACGTGACCCTCTAGATTGAATTCGGGACGTCCGTAATAAAAACACGCGGCCCAGCCGGTCCCGGAAGACAGCGGCCGGCCGCATCACCGTGTTGCATTACTTCGAATACAGTTCCACCACCAGCGATTCATTTATGGTGGAAGGCAGCTCAGAGCGTTGTGGCTTGGCCTTGAAAGTCCCTTTGAGGGCCTTGGTGTCCACCTCGATCCACTCCGGAAAGCCACGGCCTTCTGCCGCTGCCACGGCGCCCTTGATGCGCAACTGCGATTTCGCACCTTCGACCACTTCTACAGCGTCTCCTGGACGCACCTGGTATGACGGGATGTTGACCCGTTTGCCATTGACCAAAATGCCGTTATGGCGCACCACTTGCCGAGCCTCGGTACGCGAAGAACCGAATCCCATCCGATAGGCCACGGTATCCAGCCGGCTTTCCAGCATTTGCAGCAGCGCCTCGCCTGTCACTTCCTTCGCGCGCGCCGCAAGCTTGTAGGTATTGCGGAACTGGCGCTCCAGCATTCCGTAAATACGGCGGATCTTCTGCTTTTCGCGCAGCTGTGTACCGTAGTCAGAACGGCGCAGATTCTTCTGTCCATGCTGGCCAGGCGCATATGAGCGGCGCTCGATGGAACACTTGTCGCCGAAACATTTTTCGCCTTTTAGAAAAAGCTTTTCGCCTTCTCGGCGGCATTGACGGCACTTCGGGTCTAGATTCCTTGCCACAGCAATCTCCTTGGTTCAGATACGGCGCTTCTTCGGCGGACGGCATCCGTTGTGCGGCACCGGGGTCACGTCCGAGATGCTGGTGATCTTGAACCCAACTCCGTTCAGAGCACGCACAGCGGATTCGCGCCCCGGACCCGGGCCTTTGATGCGCACTTCCAGATTCTTGACGCCACACTCCTGCGCAGCTCGGCCGGCCTGCTCCGCAGCGATCTGCGCTGCAAACGGGGTGGACTTGCGCGAGCCTTTGAAACCGGCCGCGCCCGAAGTCGCCCAGGACAGCGCATTTCCCTGGCGATCGGTGATCGTCACAATCGTGTTATTGAAGGACGCGTGAATGTGGGCAATGCCCTCGGCCACGTTCTTCTTAACCTTCTTGCGTACCCGCACTGCTGCCGGGGTGGTTGCCTTTGCCATATCGGAAAGTTCCTTGTTCGTTTACTTCGCTGGTGGCGGAGTTGCGGCCCCGGTACGCTGAATGGCCTTGCGCGGCCCCTTGCGAGTTCTCGCATTGGTGCGCGTGCGCTGGCCGCGTGCCGGCAAACCGCGGCGATGCCTCGTTCCGCGATAGCAGCCCAGATCCATGAGACGTTTGATGTTCATCGTCACTTCACGTCGAAGGTCGCCTTCGACAGTGAACTTGGCGACCTGTTCACGCAGTTTTTCCATGTCGTTATCGGACAGATCCTTGATCTTGACGGAGCCTTTTATGCCCGCCGCGGTACAGATCGCCCGCGAACGGGCACGACCGATACCATAGATCGAAGTCAGCGCGATAACGGCGTGCTGATGGTTGGGAATGTTTACACCGGCAATGCGGGCCATATGTCTTCCTGCGTCCTATGAATGAGTTGCGCTAGCGCGCGTTAACCTTGGCGTTGCTTGTGGCGCGGATCCGTGCAGATCACTCGCACGACGCGGTTGCGCCGGACGATCTTGCAGTTCCGACACATTTTCTTTACCGATGCCTGTACTCTCATGTCTGCTTGCTCCAATAATTCGCGCTGTCGCGAGCTTGTCCTATCCAACTACTTCGCGCGGAACACGATGCGTGCGCGTGTCAAATCGTAAGGTGTGAGATCCACCGTAACCTTGTCGCCCGGCAGAATGCGGATATAGTGCATTCGCATCTTTCCGGAAATGTGTCCTAGCACCACATGGCCATTTTCCAACTTCACGCGAAACGTCGCGTTAGGCAGGGTTTCCAGGATTTCTCCCTGCATCTGGATGGTCTCTTCCTTGGCCATGCTCCTCCGCTATCGAGTCGGAAACATCCCGCCCTTGAAGTTCGCCTTCTTGAGCAGGCTCTCGTACTGATGCGACATGATGTAGGCCTGTACTTGTGCCATGAAATCCATGGTGACGACGACAATGATCAACAAGCTGGTGCCGCCGAAATAAAATGGCACGTTCCACTTCACGATCAGGAACTCCGGCAACAGGCACACCAGCGTCACGTATATTGCTCCAGCGAGCGTCAACCTCATGGTGATCTTCTCGATGTACTTGGCTGTTTGGTCCCCCGGCCGAATACCGGGTACGAAAGCGCCGCCCTTCTTCAGGTTCTCCGCCGTTTCCTTGGGATTGAATACCAGGGCCGTGTAAAAGAAGCAGAAGAAAATAATCGCAGATGCATAGAGCAATACGTAGATCGGCTGCCCCGGATGCAGGGTTCCGCTGATATCCCGCAGCCAGGTCATGTTCTCGTTGCTACCGAACCAGCCGGCCAGTGTTGCCGGGAATAAAATGATGCTCGATGCAAAGATCGGCGGTATGACTCCCGACATGTTCAGTTTCAGAGGTAAATGCGAGCTCTGCCCGCCATAAACCTTGCGCCCCACCTGTCGCTTCGCATAATTCACCAGGATCTTGCGCTGACCGCGTTCCACGAAAACCACGAATCCCGTTACCAAAATCGCGCCCACCAGCAACAGCAGCACTAGTGGGATGGAAAACGCCCCGGTGCGCGCCAGTTCCAGCGTGCCTCCGATTGCGCGCGGAAAACCGGCGGCGATGCCGGCAAAAATGATCAGCGAGATACCGTTGCCGATGCCGCGCTCAGTGATCTGTTCGCCCAGCCACATCAGGAACATCGTGCCGGTTACCAGCGTTACGACTGTGGTGAAGCGAAACGCGAGTCCCGGGTCGATTACCAGGCCCCGTTGCGATTCCAGGGCGATTGCGATGCCCAGCCCCTGAAACGTCGCAAGAAACAATGTCCCGTAGCGGGTGTACTGGGTGATCTTCCTGCGGCCCGACTCGCCTTCCTTCTTCAACTGCTCCAAGGTCGGCGATACCACCGTGAGCAGCTGCATAATGATCGATGCTGAAATGTACGGCATGATGCCGAGCGCGAAAATGGTGAATCGCGACAAGGCCCCACCTGAAAACATGTTGAACATGTCCAGGATGCCGCCCTTCTGGGACTTGAACAGCTCCGCCAACTGAACCGGGTCAATTCCGGGCACAGGAACGTGCGCGCCGATGCGGTACACGATCAACGCGCCGAGCAGGAACAGCAACCGGCGCTTGAGGTCGCCGAATTTGCCCATACCGATTAAGGATTTTTCTGCCACTAGCCTTCCACGCTTCCGCCGGCTTTTTCAATCGCCGAGCGCGCACCTTTGCTGACCAGCAATCCGCGCAAAGTCACCTTGCGCTTGATCTCACCGTTCAATATGACCTTCGCGGCGAGCGCCGCGTGCGGCACCACGCCTGCCTGTTTGAGTACGGCAATATCAATTTGATCCACCGGCAATTTATCCAGCGAGGACAATCTCACCTCGGCCGTATCGCCGCGACTAAACGAAATGAATCCACGCTTCGGCAGGCGCCGGTGCAGCGGCATTTGACCGCCTTCGAAGCCCACCTTGTGAAAGCCGCCCGAACGCGCCTTCTGTCCTTTGTGGCCGCGCCCGGCTGTCTTGCCGAGTCCGCTGCCAATGCCGCGGCCAACGCGCTTTTTCGCATGTTTGGCTCCAGCCGCAGGTTTGATTTGGTTCAAACGCATTTAGGCCTCGCACTTCACCAGGTAACTTATCTTGTTAATCATGCCGCGCACCGCCGGAGTATCTTCCAGCTCGACGGTGTGGTTAATGCGCCGCAGTCCAAGCCCGCGCACGGTGGCCCGATGGCTTTCCCGCGTGCCGACTACGCCGCGTACCAATGTGACTTTGACCGTCTTGCCGGATTTCTTCGCCGTTTCTGTCTTCTTGACCATGATATGTGGACCGTTAGCCCAGTATTTCCTCAACTGTCTTGCCGCGCTTGGCGGCGATTTCGGAAGGTGTGCTCATGCCTTGCAAGCCGTTGATCGTTGCGCGGACTACGTTGTACGGATTCGTCGAGCCCAGGCATTTCGCAAGTACATTGGTTACGCCCATGACTTCAAAGATCGCACGCATGGGGCCTCCCGCAATGATTCCGGTGCCTTCCGATGCCGGCTGCATGAACACTTTGGCGGATCCGTGCTCGCCGACGACTGCATGTTGCAACGTACCGTTCTTGAGGCTGATCTTTACCATTTTGCGGCGCGCCTCATCCATCGCCTTTTGCACGGCCACCGGCACTTCCCTTGCCTTGCCTTTGCCCATGCCGATTCCGCCATCTCCGTCGCCCACCACGGTCAGGGCGGCGAACCCCAGAATACGGCCGCCTTTCACCACTTTGGTGACGCGATTCACGGACACCATCTTTTCTCGCATGCCGTCGCTGCGATCGTCGTTCTGTTGTTGCATTCTGGCCATGATGGATATCCTTAAAACTTCAGTCCGGCTTCGCGGGCCGCTTCGGCAAGCGCCTTGACGCGGCCGTGATACTTGAATCCGGCCCGGTCAAAAGCGACCTGTTCAACCCCCTGCGCCTTGGCCTTTTCGGCGATACGCTTGCCCACGATTGCAGCGGCCTTGAGGTTTCTTCCGTTAGCGACTTCCTTGCGCACATCAGCCTCCAGCGTCGACGCCGATGCGAGGACTTTCGAGGTTGGATCGATCACTTGTGCGTATATATGGTCATTGGAGCGATGTACTGCAAGCCTCACCGCCTTCAATTCCGCAATTTTTGAGCGGGTCTGGCGTGCACGGCGCATGCGCGATTGCTTTTTGTCGATCATGGTCGTCGGCTCCGTTATTTTTTCTTGGTTTCCTTCAAGACCACGCGTTCGTCGGAATAGCGAACACCTTTGCCCTTATAGGGCTCGGGTGGACGGTAGCCGCGCACTTCCGCCGCTACCTGGCCGACGATCTGCTTGTCTATACCTTTGATGACTATTTCGGTCTGCGCTGGCGTCTCCACCTTGATACCTTTCGGCATCCGATGCACCACGGGATGGGAAAAGCCAAGCGTCAGATTGAGCTTGTCGCCCTGGGCCTGTGCGCGGTATCCGACCCCGACCAGCTGCAGCTTTTTCTCGAATCCTTTGGTCACGCCTTCTATCATGTTCGCTACCAGTGCCCGGAGCGTGCCGGACATTGCATTCGTCTGCATCGACTCGTCCAGCGACTTGAACACGATATGATCGCCATCGCGCTTAACCTCAACGGTTTCTGAAAGTACCTGCGACAAAGTACCCAGGGGACCCTTGATGGCGATATTGCCCGAGGCTACCGTGACGTCGACCCCTTTGGGCACGGAAACCGGAAGATTGCCAATACGAGACATTCTTTGTTCGCTCCTAACCCGTTACGCAACGATGCACAACACTTCGCCGCCTACACCGGTCTGGCGCGCCTTGCGGTCGGTCATGACACCGCGCGAAGTCGATACGATCGCCACACCAAGCCCGTTCATAACTTCGGGAATGTCATTGGCTGGTTTGTAAATTCTGAGGCCCGGTCGACTCACCCGCTCGATACGCTCGATAACCGGCCGGCCGGCATAGTATTTCAATGCGATCTCGAGAAATCCTTTGCCGCCGTCATCACGCGCGATGAAATCCTCGATATAGCCTTCATCCTTGAGCACCTTGGCGATTGAAATTTTCAATTTGCTCAGGGGCACGACCACTGACGTCTTTTCCGCAGTTTGGGCGTTGCGGATTCGCGTCAGCATGTCGGCAATAGGGTCACTCATGCTCATCCCAGACTCTCCTGCTACCAGCTAGCTTTGGTCACGCCGGGGATCTCGCCACGCATGGCGATTTCACGCAGCTTATTGCGGCCGAGGCCGAACTTGCTAAAGACGCCGCGCGGACGGCCGGTCAAGGCGCAGCGGTTGCGCAGCCGAACCGGGCTGGCGTTGCGCGGCAGCTTGCCGAGTTTTTCGCGCGCCTGCATCCGTTCTTCGTCGGACGCCTTGCTGTTGTTGATGACAGCGAATAATTGTGCGCGTTTGGCCGCGAACTTCTTGACGGTTGCCCGCCGCTTTTGATCCCTGTTTGTTACCGCTATCTTTGCCATTAACGACCTCAGTTCTTGAATGGGAACTTGAACGCTGCGAGAAGCGCACGCGCTTCATCATCGGTCTTCGCCGTTGTGGTAATCGTGACGTTCATCCCTCGCAGCGAGTCGATCTTGTCGTACTCGATCTCTGGAAATATGATCTGCTCTTTAACACCCAGGTTAAAATTCCCGCGGCCGTCGAAAGAGCGCGCCGAGATACCCCGGAAGTCCCGTATGCGCGGTATTGCAATCGATACCAGGCGGTCGAGGAATTCATACATGCGTCCGCGCCGAAGCGTCACCATGCATCCGATGGGATAGTCCTTGCGGATCTTGAAGCCCGCAATCGACTTCTTGGCCTTGGTGACTACCGGCTTCTGTCCCGCGATCTTGATCATGTCGCCAACGGCATTCTCAAGAATCTTCTTATCGTTTACCGCTTCGCCCACCCCCATGTTGAGCACTATCTTGTCGATGCGCGGAACTTGCATGGAGGTCTTGTAGCCGAACTGCTTCATCAAGGCCGGCACGACCTCATTCCGATAGTGGGTTTGCAGCCTTGCCGCCTGCCCGCCTTCGGCTTGTGCGGGAGCTGCTTTTGCTTTTGCCTTCGCCATATCTTCCTCTTACGCGTCCAGCATCTCGCCGTTCGACTTGTAGATCCGCACACGGCGGCCGTCGTCCAGCTTCTTTATCGCGATCCGGTCTGCCTTCTGGGTCGTAGGGTTGAACAACGCCACGTTCGAAACATGGATCGGCATTTCTTTGCTGACGATGCCGCCGGTAGTTCCTTTCATCGGATTCGGCTTCTGGTGCTTCTTAACGCTGTTGGCACCTTCCACTAACAGGAAGCTTTCATCCAGCACGCGCAGCACGGAACCGCGTTTGCCCTTGTCTTTGCCAGCGATGACAATTACGTTGTCGCCCTTGCGAATCTTGCGCATGATCTGTCCTTACAACACTTCCGGAGCAAGCGATACGATTTTCATGAAGCGCTCGGTCCGCAGTTCGCGTGTAACCGGCCCGAAAATACGTGTACCGATTGGTTCAAGCTTGGCATTCAGCAAAACAGCAGCATTGGAATCGAACTTCACCAGAGAGCCATCCTGGCGGCGTACCCCGCTGGCCGTCCGGACAACCACGGCGTTGTAAATTTCGCCTTTCTTTACGCGTCCGCGCGGAGCGCAGTCTTTGATGCTGACCTTGATGACATCACCAATGCCGGCATAGCGGCGCTTGGAGCCGCCGAGCACCTTGATGCACATCACCGAGCGCGCACCGGTGTTGTCGGCCACGTCAAGCCTGCTTTGCATTTGAATCATCTGCTTTATCTTTCTCCAACTTCGTCCGCCTTCAGCTTTACTTTGGTCGGCAGACCAGTTTTGGAACCCGTCCGGGTCAGATCGGAGCGCCCAAGGGGCGTTCCGGGGAAAAAGGCGGCATTCTATGGATAAAAGGCCGCCACGGCAAGGGGTATCAGATGTCGCCCTTGGCTTTCTCAACCAGCTGTACCACTTTCCACGCCTTGGTCTTGGACATTGGTCGCGTTTCTTCGATTAGAACCAGATCGCCAGGATGGAATTCGTTCTTTTCATCGTGCGCGTGATACTTTTTCGAACGGCTGACAAACTTGCCATACAGCGGGTGCTTGACCTTCCGCTCGACCAATACCGTAACGGTCTTGTTCATCTTGTCGCTGGTCACCCGGCCGGTCAGTTTCCGGGGACTGGAAGTGGAGGTCTGCTCACTCATGCTTTTTTCGCCTTTTCACCAATCAACGTCCGCACACGAGCGATATCTCGTCGCACTTTTTTAATTTCGCTGGTGTTGTTCAATTGCTGCGTAGCCAGTTGCATTCGCATGGAAAACTGCGCCTTCAGCAATTCATTTAGTTCTTTGCCGAGATCGGCGTCGGACTTGGTTCTTAGCTCACTTGGCTTCATTGCTTACCCCACCTGCCTGATGACGAACGTGGTTTGGATTGGCAATTTCGCAGCCGCCAGACGAAACGCCTCGCGGGCCAGCGTTTCATCCACGCCGTCCATTTCGTAGAGCACTTTGCCGGGCTGGATTTCGGCAACGTAGTACTCGGGATTGCCTTTACCGTTACCCATGCGCACTTCCGCCGGCTTCTGGGAAATGGGCTTGTCCGGAAAAATGCGAATCCAGATGCGTCCGCCGCGCTTGATATGGCGCGTCATCGCGCGCCGGGCGGCTTCAATCTGGCGCGCGGTCAATCGGCCGCGGCCGACAGCCTTTAACCCAAATTCGCCGAAGCTGACCTTCGCACCGCGCGTCGCGACGCCGGTGTTACGGCCTTTCTGCTCCTTGCGATATTTTCTTCTAGCCGGTTGCAGCATTCTTCGCTCCTCGTCTCGCCTTGCGCTCTGGTTCAGGAGCAGGGGCGGCCACCGGCTGTTCGCCACGGCCCAGCACTTCGCCCTTGAACACCCAGACCTTGATGCCGATCACACCGTAGGTCGTCTTGGCCTCGGAAAATCCATAGTCGATATCCGCCCGCAGAGTGTGAAGCGGCACGCGGCCTTCGCGATACCACTCGGTACGGGCAATCTCGATGCCGTTTAAACGCCCTGCGCTCATGATTTTGATGCCTTGCGCGCCCAGACGCATCGCGTTCTGGATAGCGCGCTTCATGGCACGCCGGAACATGATCCGCTTTTCGAGCTGTTGCGCGATCGAATCCGCGATCAGCTGCGCGTCCACCTCGGGTTTGCGAACTTCCTCGATGTTGATGTGAACCGGCACACCCATCAGCTTTTGCAATTGACCGCGCAGATTCTCAATGTCCTCGCCCTTTTTGCCAATGACAACACCGGGGCGCGCACTGTAAACGGTGATCTTGGCGTTTTTCGCCGGACGCTCGATGATCACCTTGCTGACCGAAGCATGCGCCAGCTTCTTCTTCAGGAAGTCGCGGACCTTGATGTCCTCTTGCAGCATCGCCGGGAAGGTTTTGCTGTTCGAGTACCAGCGCGATGTCCAGTTGCGCTGCACGGAAAGGCGGAATCCCGTCGGGTGAATTTTCTGTCCCATGTTTACTCCTTGTCACCGACGGTAAGATAAATATGGCAGGTGGGCTTGGTGATCTTGAAACCACGGCCCTTCGCGCGCGGCATGAAACGCTTGAGGCTCGTGCCTTGCTCCACGTGGATAATCCTCACTTGCAATTCATCGATATCGGCACCGTCGTTATGCTCGGCGTTGGCGATGGCGGACTCGAGCACCTTGCGAATGATCCGCGCACCCTTCTTGGGGCTGAATGCCAGCAGATTAAGCGCTTTGTCGACGGGCATTCCGCGTATCTGGTCGGCGACCAGTCGGCCCTTCTGGGCCGACAGCCGAACGCCGCGCAACACTGCAGAAGTTTTCATAGTCATATCTCCTCGTTCCCCTTACTTCTTCGGCGCTGAAGTCGGGGCCACAACGGCTTTCTTGTCGCCGGTATGGCCCTTGAAAGTGCGGGTTAGCGCAAATTCGCCTAGTTTGTGTCCCACCATGTTTTCGCTGATATAGATCGGCACGTGCTGCCGTCCATTGTGAATCGCGATGGTCAGACCGACGAAATCGGGAAGAATGGTCGAGCGGCGCGACCAGGTCTTGATCGGGCGCTTGTCCTTCGATGCACGAGCCGTCTCCACTTTCTGCACCAGATGGTGGTCGACGAACGGGCCTTTCTTGATGGAACGTGCCATATGTCCTTACCTTTATTTGCCGTGGCGATTGCGCACGATCATGCTGCGGGTGCGCTTGTTGCGGCGGGTCTTGTAACCCTTCGTGGGCGTTCCCCAAGGGCTCACTGGATCCCGGCCGGCCGCGGTCTTGCCTTCACCGCCGCCGTGCGGATGGTCGATCGGATTCATCGCAACGCCGCGAACGGTCGGACGCACGCCACGCCAGCGCACCCGGCCTGCCTTGCCAATGGATTCCAGATTGTGTTCTTCGTTACCGACTTCGCCAATCGTGGCGCGGCAATCCACGTGGACCTTGCGGATTTCACCGGAGCGCAAACGTAACTGCGCATACACTCCTTCGCGCGCCAGCAATTGCACCGATGTGCCGGCAGCACGGGCCAGTTGCGCACCCTTGCCAGGTTGCATTTCGATGCAGTGGATCGTCGTGCCGACCGGAATGTTTCGCAGTGGCAGCGTATTGCCAAGTTTGATCGGCGCTTCGGAGCCATTGATGATTTCCTGCCCCGCAGTGATGCCTTTGGGAGCGATCACATAGCGGCGTTCACCATCGGCGTAGCACAGTAATGCGAGGGTGGCACTACGGTTCGGGTCATACTCCAGCCGTTCGACCTTGGCCAAGATACCGTCCTTGTTGCGCACGAAATCGATGTGGCGGTAGTGCTGCTTGTGCCCGCCACCCTGATGCCGGGTGGTGACGTGGCCCCTGTTATTGCGGCCGGCGCGCTTGCTTTGCTTTTCCACCAGCGCGGCCACGGGCTTACCCTTATGCAGGTGGGCATTGACCACCTTGACGAGGGCACGGCGGCCGGGAGACGTCGGTTTGACTTTGACAAGTGCCATTACTTGGCCTCCCCTGCGGCAAAATTGATTTCCTGGCCCGGTTTGAGGCAAACGTAAGCCTTCTTCCAGTGCCGGCGGCGGCCAATGAAGCGGCCAAAACGCTTTTCCTTGCCTTTGACGTTAGCCACCTGGACGCTGTCAACCTGAACCTTGAACAGCAACTCCACGGCGGCCTTGATTTCCGGCTTGGTCGCATTCGCTACAACGCGGAACACGACCTGTTCGTTCTTATCGGCAACGTAAGTGCTCTTCTCCGACACGACCGGGGCGAGCAGCACCTGCATCAGGCGCTCCTGATTAGCACCGGACTGCTTGTTACGGTCCTGTTTGGCACCGCTCTGTTTGTTGGCGGCCTCGCTCATGCGAGCATCTCCTCGATTTTTGCCACTGCACCTTTGGTGATCAGCGTGTTGTTGAAGCGCAGCAGGCTAACTGGATCGGCCTGCTTCGGTTCGATCACCAGCACATTGGGTAAATTGCGCGCCGACAACACCAGGTTCTCATCGATTTTATCGGTGATGATGAGTACATTCTGGAGTCCCATTCCCTTGACCTTTTCCGCCAACATTTTGGTCTTTGGCGAAGGCAAGACGAAATCTTCAACGACCGCCAACCGGCCGTCGCGCGCAAGTTGCGAGAGGATCGCAGCCAGGCCGGCGCGGAACATCTTGCGGTTGACCTTGTGGGTGAAGTTCTCTTCAGGGCTGTTAGGAAATATCTTCCCACCGCCGCGCCACAATGGACTCGAGGCCATACCGGCGCGCGCACGCCCAGTGCCCTTCTGCCGCCATGGTTTACGCGTGGATTTTGCGATGTCGCTGCGGCCCTTCTGCGATCGCGTGCCCATGCGTGCGTTCGCCATGTAGGCCGTTACCACCTGGTGTACCAGGGACTCGTTGTACTCGCGGCCGAACAATTCGTCTGATGCACTGACACTGGCAGTGGCCTGCCCGTTTGCACCCAGCAGTTTCAATTCCATTACGCCCTCGCCTTCACAGAAGGATGTACCAGCAATCCGCCGCCTTCTGCACCAGGCACTGCGCCTCTGATAAGCAACAACTGCCGTTCAGCATCGATGCGCACGATCTGCAGCTTTTGCGCGGTTCGCTTGACTGCGCCCAAGTGTCCAGACATGCGTTTGCCCGGAAACACCCGGCCGGGATCCTGCGCCATGCCAATGGAACCGGGAACGTTGTGCGAACGGGAATTTCCGTGACTCGCGCGATTCGATGAAAAATGATGGCGTTTGATAACCCCGGCAAAACCTTTACCGACGGTCGTGCCAGTAACGTCCACCATCTGCCCCACCTTGAATATGTCCACGCTGATTTGGCCGCCAACTTTGAAATTGGCAAGTTGATCAGGCTCCACGCGGAACTCACTCAGCACGTGGCCTGCTTCAACGCCTGCCTTGGCGAAATGGCCTGCAGCGGGTTTGCTGACACGACTGGCGCGGCGCTTTCCAAACGCAACCTGGACCGCGGCATAGCCATCGGTTTCGGGCGTCTTGATCTGGGTCACGCGATTATTCGACACGTCGACAACCGTAACCGCGACGGCATCGCCGTCATCGGTAAATAGTCTCGTCATGCCGATCTTGCGACCGACAAGTCCTAAGCTCATTGTTGTTTCCCTTTTACAAAAGGGGCCGGTTGCAATTGACCGGCCAATCTATTTTACCGGGACATTCCCCGGGACACTGCTGTTTACAGCTTGATCTCGACGTCCACGCCTGCGGGCAAATCAAGTTTCATCAGCGCATCGACTGTCTTATCGGTCGGATCAATAATATCCATCAGCCGAAGGTGCGTACGGATCTCGAACTGATCACGCGATGTCTTGTTGACGTGCGGGCTGCGCAATACATCGAAGCGCTCGATACGGGTCGGCAGCGGAACCGGGCCTTTTACAACGGCGCCGGTGCGCTTCGCGGTTTCAACGATTTCGATTGCCGACTGGTCGATCAGCCGGTAATCGAAGGCCTTCAGGCGAATGCGAATTTTTTGGCTTTGCATGTTTGGTTATTCCAGTATTTTCGCGACGACGCCCGCACCGACGGTACGGCCGCCTTCGCGGATGGCAAAGCGCAAGCCTTCTTCCATCGCGATGGGTTGAATCAATTGCACCGTGATGCCGATGTTGTCCCCCGGCATCACCATTTCCGTGCCCGCCGGCAGCTCCACCGCCCCGGTCACATCGGTGGTGCGGAAGTAAAACTGCGGCCGGTACCCATTGAAGAACGGGGTGTGACGACCGCCTTCTTCTTTGGAGAGCACATACACTTCGGCATTGAACTTCGTGTGCGGGGTGATCGAGCCGGGCTTGGCGAGCACTTGGCCGCGTTCGACTTCTTCGCGCTTGGTCCCGCGCAGCAACACCCCGATGTTGTCCCCCGCTTGTCCCTGGTCGAGCAGCTTCCTGAACATCTCGACCCCGGTGCACACGGTCTTGGTGGTGGGCTTGAGCCCCACGATTTCGAGTTCATCGCCCACTTTGACGATGCCCCGCTCGACCCGCCCGGTCACCACCGTGCCGCGCCCGGAGATGGAGAACACGTCTTCCACCGGCAGCAAAAACGGTCCATCGAGCGCGCGCTTGGGCTCGGGAATATAGGTATCCAGCGCATCGGCGAGCTTGAATATCGCCACTTCGCCCAGTTCGCCCTTGTCGCCTTCGAGCGCTTTGAGCGCGCTGCCGATGATGATCGGGGTCTTGTCTCCCGGAAATTCGTACTTCGAGAGCAGTTCGCGGACTTCCATTTCCACTAATTCGAGCAGTTCCTTGTCATCGACCATGTCGGCTTTGTTCATGAACACGATGATGTAGGGCACGCCCACCTGGCGTGCCAGCAAAATGTGTTCGCGCGTCTGCGGCATCGGGCCGTTGGCGGCTGACACCACCAGGATCGCCCCATCCATCTGGGCCGCGCCGGTGATCATGTTCTTCACATAGTCCGCGTGCCCCGGACAGTCCACGTGCGCGTAGTGGCGCTTGGCCGTCTCGTATTCCACGTGTGCGGTATTAATCGTGATGCCGCGCGCCTTTTCTTCCGGTGCCGCATCGATCTGGTCGTAGTTCTTTGCCTCCCCACCGTATTTCTTCGACAGCACATGCGTGATCGCCGCCGTCAGCGTCGTCTTGCCATGGTCCACGTGTCCAATCGTGCCCACGTTCACGTGCGGCTTCGTGCGCTCAAACTTTCCCTTTGCCATC